>JAXHVK010000088.1:0-11782 GCA_034211135.1 Pseudomonadota bacterium | reverse complement strand
GCAGTCTACGAACCTGTAAAATGGACGGTGATTTCCCGTCTCGAAATCCGCTCGATTGCCCCTGAGCGCGCACCGCTTCCAATCAGCGAAACTGGCTATAAATCGCATTTCCTTGAGATTGGTACGATTGAAGAGCTGGGCGGCGATGTGGTGGCACAAGTGATCGCATGGCTCGACGAGGAAGCCGCCAAACCAGCATGGAAAGCCCATGTCGAAGCCAGCAGACAATATTCGCTCTTTTGATCATCACTACCGATCCAGTGATGGGCCGCGATGACGATTTTGTGGCCCTTCACGCCGCGCTCGCCGGAAGCGTTCACGCGCTTCCGCTTCCGTCTCGCGAGATGAGCCTTTCGCTCTATCGTTGAACAATGATCCTGCGCCCCGGTCAGGCGGGGTTTGTGATTGTTTCTGCTCGTTTAGTCGGGTCCGCCTCTTACGAACGAATGCATCGCGTTCTTGCGCAATATCGGCAATGCGCTGCTTATCCGTATCTAGTTCGCGTTTGCGCTTCTTGATTTGTTCGAGGCGCGCATTGGCTCGCGCATTCAAGACTCGGCGCTCAGCAAGCTGCTTGAAGACAAGCGCGTCACGCGCCTGCTTATCGCGTTGCAGACAAGAGAGGGTTTCTTGACGATTTTGCTCTTCCAAACGCTTGTGCTCCCCGCGTAGGCGATCCCAAAGGCCAGCAAAGCCTTTGCGGAAGCGCGTCTGTCTTTCGGCTTGCTCGCGCAGCTCTCGCTCTTGGCGCTGCCGATCTTGCAGCGCGCGTTCCTCACGTTGCTGATCGACCATCTCTTGTTTGCGCTGATTGTGTTCGGCCTTGAGCGCGGCAGCTCTCTCATATTGCTCATCGCGCAGTCGTGAGAGCATGCCCGACATGTCTCTCGCCATCGTCTGTTTGGCTTGTGACATGGAGGGGAGCTTGTCTTCATCACCCAATCGCTCTCGTACGGCCTTTGTCTTGATCTTGGCTTGCTTGGGGATCGAGTAGACTTCGCCCTTGTGGTCAATCGCGACAAAGCCGCGCCGATCACCACGCGCAAGCCAATAGCCACGCTCTTTGAGTGCATGCTCGAAGGAAGCACGGTTGTCAGAGATCGCCCAAGCATCTTGAAATGCTTCTTTGATTTGGCCTGCGTCTTTGTCGGCGCGCTTGGCCTGTTGCCATTCGGCAAGCGTGTAGTTGCGCGGATCAGACTTTGACCGATCCGCCAAGCCTTCCGGCATTTTCCAACCATGTTCGCGATAGAGTTCGCGCGCGACGTTTTGCAGCTTCATCTTGTGAAATGACATCTGCCGCGCGGTGAGTGTCTCGGGATCAATGCGGCTCCAGACAGCATGGGCGTGGCGGCGGCCTTCCTTTTCGTGGAAGACAATGGCGCGTGGTTGCCCGTTTAGGCCTAGCTCTTCCTCGCATTGGTTTATGGCATTTTCGAAAGCCTCAGTGGAGACCTCTGCATCGGCAGGTGGGTTCAACGAAAGCGAGAACAGGAATTGCTTGCACTTCGTTCCGCGCGAGATCGCATAGGTCTCTTGGAAAGCACCATCGAGATCATCGGACACAAATCCGCGCAATTCATGCACGGTCACATGGTCGTTTTCATCCTTGGTCAGGTGTTGCGCCAGATCGCGTGCGCCGCCTCTTGGATTGCCGACCAGTATCATGCTTAGCTCTTTGGTCTTAGACCGAGCGCTCGAAGCAGAATTGTGCGCATGTCTTCAATTACGACGCATGCTGATTCCAATGATTGAAGCGTCTCAGGCGTTTCCTCAAATGAACCATTGCGCGCGGAGGCAGCAATATCACGCATGGAACGCGAGAGGTCAGATGCGCCTAAGGATGCCAGCAAACGTGCAAGAGTGGGTTTGTCATTCGAGAGCAGCTTCGAGCGCATGTATACCGCCAAAGGCTTTGAACCTGCCTCACGTTCAAGCTGCGCACGTTCGGCATCGGTCAGGCGAATGGAGAAGGGCTTGGATTTAGCTTTGCGCCGCGCTGGACGGATCAAGCAGCCAGTTTGAGGCGTACTAGCTTCGCAGAATGTCTCCACGACCTTATTTGAGCCAGGTCGCCTCATAGCCCTAGCTCCTCAAGGTCTAGATCAAGGGCTTGTAACTGGTCTTCCCAATCCTGTAAGATTTCAAAGTAGTTCGAAGAGTCTCCCAGACTCTCCGCCATTTTCCACCGGAAAAATTCAAGAGAGTATTGATGCTCGCTCCGCTGTCCTGGCGCTTGGATTTGCGCGGATTGTGGCGAAGGCCCAGCCTCCAGCGTCGGCGCGCACCAATTAGGTCTTGCTAGGCGGCTTCACTTGCTTTGAGGCGGCCCACCACTTCGGGGACGCTGATGCTTCGGTCGCCGCCGAATTCTTCTCTTACTGCGATCAATCCTGATCGTTCGAGATGATCCAGCATCCGGCGCACGCGGCTGGGTGAGGAGCTGCCATATAGCAGCGCGAGATCATCTTCTCCCGGCATTGGCTCTTCCAGCGCGACGGCTACTACCATTGCGAGGTAGGGCGCGAGCACGTCTTCATCCACGCCTTCGATCAATTGTTCGGCGATGGACTGTGCGGGGTCTTCCAGCCGGTAAAAGCCGGCGATTTCGAGAGCGAACAGGCGTCTGAACCGGCTGATGTCGATGTGGGCGCTGGGTACGCCGTGCTTCCGGCAAAGGACAGCGAAGTCGCGGAACAGAGCGGCTGCAGGGCGGAAAGTCGCACCGTCAATTGCTGCGAGTTCGCGCACAACCCCTTCGACATCGCTGGCGGCGGCTTTTCCATCGCCCTGCGTTATCGGGCTGACTGTCCCGTCCTGTTGAGCCTTTTCGAGTGAATCGTTTTCTGGATTGACCGGATCGGGAGCGGGGTCGTCCTCTGACGGCTCAGCGGGGGCGGAGGTCTCCATTTCCGTACCATCCGCGATAGCAGTCGGTGGAGGAGCCTTGGACAAGGCTTCTTCAAACTCAGCCGATGGGCGCGGTGCGGGCACGTGACGGCGCGGCGCGGGATCGGCGGCTGCTTCGCTAAGGCCGTCGTTAAGGAGCGCCTCCATCTCGTCACCAGAGGCATCGGGCAGGGGCAGCAGTTCCTGCGCGGCATTCTTACCTGCGGTGCGAACCGATCCAACATTGACGGCCACCGGACGGCGGCTGATGGCGGGGCCAAGTCCCAGAAACTGACCGCGCTGCAAATCCCTGATCCTGTCTGCCTGCCTGCGGTCCATGCCCAGCAAATCGGCGGCGCGCTGCATGTCGATATCAAGGAAGGTGCGGCCCATCAGGAAGTTGGACGCTTCGGCCGCCACATTCTTTGCCAGCTTGGCCAGACGCTGTGTGGCAACAATTCCTGCAAGCCCGCGTTTGCGCCCGCGGCACATCAGGTTGGTCATCGCGGAAAGCGTCATGCGACGCGTATCGTCCGTCATCTCACCCGCGGCGGCGGGCGCGAACATCTGCGCTTCGTCCACGACGACAAGTGCAGGAAACCAGTGTTCGCGCGGCGCATCGAACAGGGCAGTCAGAAACAGGGCGGCGCAGCGGATCTGCTGCTCGACTTCAAGTTCATCCAGCGCCAGAACGACCGAGATACGGTGTTGCCTCACCCGCCCCGCCAATGCCTCGATTTCGCGCGCTGAATGGGCTGCGCCGTCAATCACGACATGGCCGAAAAGATCGGCGAGAGAGACAAAGTCCCCCTCCGGATCAATGATTACCTGCTGAACAAGACCCGCGCATTCTTCCAGAAGGCGCCGCAGAAGGTGTGATTTGCCCGAGCCGGAATTACCCTGCACGAGCAGACGCGTGGCGAGCAGTTCCCTGAGATCGATATCGATACTCTGCCCGCTTGTATCCTTGCCTATGTTGATCGGTGCGTTCACCTCACAAACCTAGGCACGCGACACCCGCGCGCAAAGCCAGTGGGCCGACTTTTCCAGCGATTCCACGCGATGTTTGGTCAACGGCGCACATTTGCGTCTGCCGCGCCACTTGTCAGATTATATGACAACGTTATCAATACGGTCTAGAGGGGAGAGAATCATGATCAGAGTTCGCGGATTGGTGGTGTCGCTGTTTGCCATGACGGCCTGTGCACCGGACGAACAGGCATCCAAGGCTGGGGCTGGAGACAAACCGGGCGAACTGGGCATGAAGGTCATTACCGCCCAGCAAGCCGAGAAATCCGAAGAGGCTTGGGGCGAATTCGCGCAGTATTTTGACGGCGAGACTGCGGGCGTTTCCGATCTGCTTTCAGGAACGGCGACGATCAAGCCGGGAATGGAAATTCACCCCCCGCACCGCCACGCCGAAGAGGAGTTCCTGATGGTGATCGAAGGACGTGGCACGTGGACAGTGGGAGATCAGTCTTTCGAGGCGGGCGAGGGGGACATGCTCTACGCGGCCGCCTGGGATCTGCACGGGATCAAGAATACAGGGGAGACGGCGCTGACTTTCGTGTTCTGGAAATGGAATTCCAAAGGCTTGCCCGTTCCTGTCGACCCTGAACTGTGACGGTGCGCAGTGTAAGCGGATTGCGGCACGATGCCTGAACTGACCGAGCTTCTTACCGCTTGGCGGCCCTTGATCGCGACACTGGTGGGTGTTGCGGGCTTGTTGTTCCTGATCCTCGGGCGCGGCGTGAACGCATTTGCGGCTTTGCTCGTGGCGGCGATGGCGACGGGGCTTGCCGCGGGGCTGGCACCCGATGCCGTCATCGGATCGGTGCAAAACGGGTTTGCGGGTGTACTTGGCTTTATTGCCGTTATTGTCGGGCTAGGCGCTTTGCTTGGCGTTTACCTCGAGGCGAGTGGCGGGGCATCCGCCTTGGCACGGGCGATCGTGGGGGAGCGGCCTGCCGGTCCCGCCAGCGTGGCGATGGGCTTTGTGGGGCTGGTGATCGCCATTCCGGTATTCTTTGACGTGGGCCTGATCCTGCTTTTTCCGCTGGTTCAGGCACTCAGCGCGAAGGCGGGAAAGCCAGCATTGTTTTTCGGACTGCCTTTGCTTGCAGGACTGGCGACTGCCCACGCTTTCATCCCGCCGACACCCGGGCCGGTCGCGGTGGCAGAGCTGCTTGGTGCGGATATCGGTCTGGTAATCATTTGCGGCCTGATTGCGGGGATTCCGGCGATGCTTGTCGCTGGCCCGATTTTCGCCCGTTTGGCAGACGGGAAAGGGTGGCTCGCTGGGGCTATCGTGGCTCCGCATCAAGCACATGCGCAGATTGATCGCGGTCTGGCTGTGCGAGCCGTGCTGGCGATTGCAGTGCCGCTTGGCCTGATAGTCTCGGCTGCGGTCGCGGGGCAGTTTGGTGCTGAATACCCCGCTGTTGCCTTCATCGGGCACCCCTTTGTCGCTTTGCTGATCGGGTGTGGTTTCGCTTCTTGGGTTTTGCGCCCTCGAGACGATGTCGAACGGGCACGGTTGAAGGATGGCTTGAGCCGCGCTCTTGAACCCACTGCCGTCATCCTGCTGGTCACCGGAGCGGGCGGTGCGTTCAAACAGGTTCTGGTTGATACAGGTGCGGGCGAGATGATGGCGCAGGGCTTTCTGGCCTTCGGGATGGGGCCGGTGATCGCCGGTTTTGCGCTCGCAGCGCTGGTCCGCGTGGCGCAAGGGTCCGCCACTGTCGCCATGCTGACCGCCGCAGGACTTTGCGCGCCTCTCGCAGTGCAGGCAGGGCTGGGCGCATGGGACCTTGCACGCATGACGATCGCCATCGCCGCTGGCGCAAGCATCGTTAGTCATGTGAACGATTCCGGTTTCTGGCTTGTTTCCCGCTATTTCGGGATCACAGCCGGCGAGACGCTGAAGACATGGACGGTTTCATCCACGCTTGTGGGAATGGTCGGCTTTGTCGTCGTGCTTTTGCTGGGGTTGTTCAGCTAAGCGCAGCCGAAATCTCCGACACGATTGCCTCAACGGGCATTCGCGCATCAATGACAAGCGCACCCTGAGGGGCAGAAAGTGCTTCTAACTGACTGTCGAGCAGCGAAACGGGCATAAAGTGCCCTTCGCGTTGCTGCATTCGCGCAAAAAGCACGTCACGGGGCGCATCAAGCAGTATGAAGCGGGGCTGATGGTGCGCGAAGCTTTGCAGTCGGTACTGCACGAATGCGGTAAGAGCAGAACAGGCAAGGATTACTGTCTGGCCCTTCAACCCTTTCAGCCGCTGTTCGATGCAGGTGATCCATTCGGCCCGGTCCTGATCGGATAGCGGTTGGCCAGATGCCATTTTCTGCCGGTTGGTTTCTGGGTGGAAATCGTCTCCCTCCAGCACGGGGAGATCCATACGCTGCGCCAGGGCCGCACTGACACGCGACTTGCCGGAGCCGCTCGGCCCCATGATTACAATCAGGGTGTGCACCATGCTGCGTCAAAATGCGCAGGTGCGCGTGGCATCCGTGTCAGAGGCGAGGCGGATGTCGGAAATCCCGATGCTCGCCTTATCGTCAGACGCCAGAAGCAGACCAGTGCTGATTGCCTCCAGATTTGCGCCAGCTTCTGCAAAGCATGACAGCGAAAGGCGCACCTCTCGCCATTCGGTCGAGACCGCCTTCACGCTTAGACCGCCACCGCAGGCTTCCATTGTCTCGCATCCCAATGCAACCCTCAGGCTTGCAGGCGCATCGCCCAAATTGCGGACGAAGAAGGCCAGCTCCATTGCCCCGTTGCTTTGGCGGGAAAAGTCCACCGGCGCATGGGAGGCAATCCGGACATAAGCTGACGGATCGCGCCAATCCAGTCGCAGGGAATCTTCCTGCGCCGCTCTGTCCATGCCGGAGAACACCAGATCACCGCCATCCCAGCTGCTTGAGTTCATACGGGTCTGGGTGCCTTTGACTACACCGTAGAGCGACCAGGGATTGGGGCTTTTCCCGCCTGCAAACAGCACATCGGCGGACGCGTTGGCATCTGTATCAATGCCCGGATCTTCAGAAAGCCTTGCCAGCGTGCTTTTGCTGGAAAAACCCATACCATAACCATAGGCAAACAGCGGATCGTATTCGTCGTCACCAACATTCAGCGTCGCCTGATCGGCAGTACGGGGCCAGGAAAATGAGAGCCTTCCGGTAAAGTCATATTCAGGCTTTGTGCGGAACAGCAGATCGCTGACGCCGGCCCCTTCGCTGCCCGGAAGCCATGCAGCCACGAACGCATCCGATGCATTCAGTTCCGGATTGACCCACATCGGGCGCCCCGAAAGAAAGACCGAGACAACCGGCATGCCTTTTTCGCGGTAGGCCGACAACAAATCCGTATCGAAGCTCCCATCAGCAAAATCGAGATGCGGCCTGTCACCCTGAAATTCGGCATAGGCGTCTTCGCCATAAACGGCGATGACGACATCTGCCTTATGATCGCCGCTGCCATTTTCATCGAAGATCACAGTGCCGCCGCCTGCCTCGACAACTTCACGAATGCCGGACAAAATTGTCTGCCCGTTAGGGAATTCGTCATTGCTATGAGAGCCGCCCTGCCATGAGAGTGTCCAGCCGCCCGAAGCTTTGGCAATGCTGTCTGCTCCATCGCCCACAACCAGCACGGTTTGCGCAGGTTTGAGGGGGAGCAGTTGCTCGTTATTCTTGAGCAAAACGAGTGATTTGCGCACCGCTTCTCTAGCGATTTCACGATGGCTGGCGCTGGAAAGCAGGCTGAGATTGCCAGCATCGGCGCGTGTGCTTGGGGCGCCGCGATCAAACAGGCCGTAATGCAGTTTCACTCGCAAGATGCGCCGCACAGCATCATCCAGTCGTTCCATCGAAATCCGGCCCGACTTTGCGTGGGCCAGCGTGGTTTCGTACAGCCCCTTCCAACTGTCAGGGGCCATGAACATGTCGATCCCTGCGTTGAATGCCTCAGGGCAATCCGTGTTGGAGCAGCCGGGAATCTGACCGTGCGCATTCCAGTCACTGACAACAAAGCCGTTGAAGCCGAGCCTGTCTTTCAGAACGTCGGTGATCAGCGCCTTGTTGCCCGTCATCTTGATGTTCTGCCAGCTGGAAAAGGACACCATGACTGTCTGAACCTGAGCCTCTAGCGCGGGCAGGTATCCCATTGCGTGCAAATCGCGCAGCTCCTCTTCGCTTATGCTCGCGTCGCCCTGATCGCGTCCGCCATCTGTCGCGCCATCGCCGATGTAGTGCTTTGCGGCAGACAGGACTTTGCCGGGGGCGAGGAAGCCGTCTTCGCCGAAATTGCCCTGCAAACCTTCGACGATGCGATCCGAATAGGAGATCACGATCTCGGGATCTTCGGAAAACCCTTCATAACCGCGGCCCCAGCGATCATCGCGCGGCACGGCAAGGGTGGGGGCAAAGGTCCAGTCATGGCCTGAGACAACCAGTTCACGGGCGGTTACAGCCATGATCCGCTCGATCAGATCAGGGTCACGCGCCGCGCCCAGCCCGACATTATGGGGAAACACCGTCGCGCCCAGCAGATTGGTGTGCCCGTGTACGGCATCAATGCCCCAGATAACGGGGATTGCGACCTCGACCCCGTCCGTATCAGTGGATGCCTCCCAATAGGCGTCTGCCGTCTTGAGCCATGTCTGTGCATCGGCATAGGGCAGCGGGCCGGGAGCGGAATTGCCGCCGCTGAGAACAGAGCCGAGCCGGTACTTTTTGACCTCTTCAGGAGTGACAGACGCCGAGTCCGCCTGAATGGTCTGCCCAACCTTTTGCTCCAACGTCATCTTCGCCATGATCGCATCGATGCGCGCCTCAATCGCGGGGTCCAGCGGCTGGCGTTCAAGCGTGGGCCATATGGCGGGATTGATCTGTGTGCCTTCCGCCACAGCGTTTTGGGCCCCAATACCTTCAGCCTGAGCTGTTCGCGGGGCGACAGGCGTGGAAGCAACACCGGCTCCTGCACAAGACGCCACAGCCATTGCGCAAAGACTGATCGCAGCAAAAGCGGCGCCCCTACGAGCGAAGTTGCGGACTGGCATTATCAATTCCCTCCGTGTCGACGGCCGCATGTCAGCGGGTCGAATCCTTTTCGTAGCTATAAATCCAGCGGGTTTTGACAAGGTTGTCAATATTGGAATACCAATGCGTTGGGAGGAAACGATTCGACATGGCCGTTACAAGGCGATCAGTTTTGTCGGGGGCGCTTGCCATTGGCGCAGCAGGGGTCGCATCGGGATGTATGCGCGGCTCTGCGTTGCCAATCCCGCCTCCCGATACCGGCGTTTCCTTCGAAAGCTTCAGCGCCGATTTCGATGCAGTCGTGGACACTGCGGCCCAGCCGCGATTGCTTTCAGATGGACACTGGTGGGCAGAGGGCCCGGCATGGGACCGACAACGCCAGCGGCTGTATTTCACAGACGTTCCCAAGAACCGCGCCTATGTCTGGTCACAAAGCGAAGGTGCGGGGCTTTTCCTATCCCCCTCTGGCGTTGAGGCTGAAAAGGCGCAAGGAATGCGGGAGCCGGGCGCAAATGGCCTGATGCTGTCGCATTCAGGCGAACTGCTGATCTGCAACCACGGCAAACGCGCTGTCGAGGCTCGCAATTTCACTACCGGGGCCCGCCGCACGCTGGCCAGTTCTTTTAACGGAAAGCTTTTCAACAGCCCTAACGATCTGGTCGAGGCGCGCGATGGCGCGATCTATTTTACCGATCCGCCCTATGGGCTTTCGGGCCTGAACGATTCTCCGCTTAAGCAACTGGCACACAATGGCGTTTATCGTCTTGCGCCTGACGGAAGTGTCAGCCTGCTTGTGGAAGACATGACCTTTCCCAACGGCGTTGTGTTGTCGCCTGACGAAACCTCGCTTTATGTCAGCCAGTCTGACCCGAAAGCACCGCTGATCCGCCGGTTTTCGCTTTCAGGCGATGATCGGTCGATGATCGGTGAGGGAGAGATATGGTTCGACGCGCAGCCCTTTATGCACGACGTGGGCGGCCTGCCGGATGGGATGGCTGTCAGTGTCGATGGTCATATCATGCTGGCCGGGCCGAATGGTGTTCTGGTTATAGATCGGGACGGTGCCTGTCTTGGCAGGATCGCCACGGGCCGCGCGAGCGCCAATTGCGCGTTTGGCGAAGATGGAAGGACGCTTTTCATCACGGCAAAGGACAGGCTTTTGGCGGTCCGCACCAAAATCGCAGGGCTGGGGCAATTCTGAAATGGCCACTGCCGCGCCTGCGCCCTCTTCGCGAAAGAACCGTGTGATGGATAGGCAGAAGCTGCAACGGCTGGCCGGTTACGGTGTGGGCGATTTCGGGCTGAACATCTATTGGCACAGCCTCTCTTTGATCCTTGTTTTCTGGTACGCGGAAGTCGTCGGTCTTGACCCCACGCTGGCCGGATGGATCTATGCGCTCGGCTTGCTGTGGGATGCGATTTCGGATCCGTTGATCGCGACCATCGCGGCATCCAATCGCAGCCGTTACGGCGTCTATCGCCCCTTCATCCTGTTCGGCAGTGTCGGTCTTGGCGCATCGTTTTGCCTGCTCTTCTGGGCGCCGCCGCTAGAGGGCTGGTTCCTGTTCGCAGCCTTGCTTGGTTCTGCGATGATTTTCCGCACATCCTATACCATTGTCGCTGTGCCGTATTCGGCGCTTTCGGCGCGCCTCACTTTCAGTTCTGTCGAGCGGGCAGAGCTGTCCGGCGTGCGCATGTTCTTCGCCTTTTGCGGGATGCTGTGCGTCACGACCTTCTTCTTTCCGATGAGCCGGTATTTCGGAGCGGGCGGCACTTACACAAGCGACGGATTTTTCCTCACCGCGATGCTGGGTGCCGGCATTGCCACGATTGCCCTTTGTGCCTGTTTCTTCCTTACGAAGGAAAAGCCGCCATTGGGAGGCGACGACTTACCGCAGGGCTGGGATCTGAGATCATTCAAGTCGGCCTTTACCCAGAATGATTCCCTGCGTTTGCTTTTGCTCCTGCTGCTGCTGAATGCCGCCGCCGGATCAAGCATCAGCATACCGCTGGCATTTTATGTCGAAGCCAATTCCAATGCATTTGCTGACAAGGAATTCGTTCTGTCCGGCTATGCTTTTGCGACCTTGGCTGGTGTGCCGTTCTGGACGCTTGTGACGCGCTCCATCGGAAAGAAGAAGTGCTGGTATCTCGGTACGGCGGTTACGGCTGTGGCGGGTGTTTCGCTGGCTTTATCGGGACCGATTCTGGTCGGCGGGATTCCGGTCCAGCTGCTGGCCTTTGGTTTTGCGGGCTCTGCATTTGCCATCATAATCTGGGCGCTGATCCCGGATACGGTTGAGTATGGCCAGTACCGTTACGGCGAACGCGATGAAGGCGCTGTCTTCGGTGCCAGCCTGCTTGTCCAGAAAGCATCAGGCGCGTTGACGGGTCTTGGCGTGGGCTATCTATTGTCGGGCATCGGGTACGAACCGGAGCGCGATGTTCAGACCGCGCAGACGGCGTTGGCGCTAGGCCAATTCATGGCCATCGTCCCGGCCGTTTTGCTTGTCGCTGCTTCAATTACGCTTTTTCTTATGCCACTGACCCGCGATCTGCATGCTCGCATTGTTGATGAGCTGTCGCGGTGATGGGGGTTAAAGTGGCCAAATCGAAGTCAGAAAACTCGGCAAAGATGAAGGACGTGGCGGATCTCGCCGGTGTTTCCATCAAGACGGTTTCGCGGGTTCTGAATAACGAACCGCATGTTCAGGAAAAGCTGCGCCGTAAAGTACGCGAGGCAGCGGAAAAGCTGGATTATGTGCCCAGCCAGTCCGCCCGATCACTGCGCGGCAATAAATCATACGATATCAATCTGGTGTGCCACAATGCTGGCAGCGTCTATGTG
>JAXHVK010000087.1:0-11784 GCA_034211135.1 Pseudomonadota bacterium | reverse complement strand
TCCGCCCTGCGCCAAAGTCACGCCCAGCTCCGTTTCGGTATCCATCCACGGCTCCAGTTTCGAAAAGCCTTCTTGCTCGAAATAGGGGACCACTTTTTCTGCGCCCTGAATATCCTGACTTACAGTTAGCACGCGCACTTCGCCCTCAAGCTCCCCCGCCAGATTATCGAGCAGCGGCATCTCCACCTTGCACGGCGCGCACCATGTCGCCCACAGGTTCAACAGCACCGGCTGCCCCACCTTCGACAGCTCCAGCGTTGCGCCCTCTGGGTCCACCACCGTCAGGGCCGGTATCGTGTCACCGGCCTTTGACCGGTCCATCTCGCCCGCTGGCGGCGGCGTTGAGGCATCGCGCAATTCCGATCCGGCTTCGTTAGCCGGTTGCGCGTCTTGGGACGGCGCACTATCGCACCCCGCAATCAACAGCGCAGACGCGAAAAGAACAGGCGACAGACGGATCATGGCTAACTCCTCAAACGAAACCTCCAACCAGATGTGGGGAGGACGGTTCGCCGGAGGGCCTAGCGCGATCATGCGCGAAATCAACGCCTCTATCCCGTTTGATAAGGCGCTGTGGCGGCAGGATATCCTCGCCAGCGAAGCGCATGTGGCAATGCTGGCAGCGCAAGGCATCGTGAGCGCGGATGATGCCAAGGCGATCACAGACGGCCTTGGCAAGATTGCCGCCGAATACGAAGCCGACGGCGTGCCGGAGGACTGGGACCTCGAAGACATTCACATGACGACTGAAAGCCGCCTTGCCGAACTTATCGGCCCCGCAGCAGGTCGCCTGCACACCGCACGCAGCCGCAACGATCAGGTCGCAACCGATTTCCGCCTGTGGGTGCGCGAAAACATTGATCAGCTGGACGCGGGTCTGAAAGGGCTGCAACAGGCTCTTGTTTCGCGGGCGGAGGAGCATTCGGCGTCCATCATGCCCGGCTTCACCCATTTGCAAACCGCACAGCCGGTGACACTGGGCCACCACCTGATGGCCTATTTCGAAATGTTCGCCCGCGACCGCTCGCGTCTGGCGGATACACGCGCGCGCCTGAATGAATGCCCGCTCGGCTCGGCAGCATTGGCGGGCACCGGCTTCCCTATCGACCGCGATATGACAAGCGATGCGCTGGGCTTCACCCGCCCCACCGCCAATTCGTTAGATGCCGTATCCGACCGCGATTTTGCGATGGATTACCTCCACGCGGCCAGCATCACCGCGATCCACCTGTCGCGTCTGGCGGAGGAACTGATCATCTGGGCAAGCCAGCCATTTGGCTTTGCGCGGATGCCGGATAGTCTTTCCACCGGCTCCTCCATCATGCCGCAAAAGAAGAACCCCGATGCCGCCGAACTGGTGCGCGGCCATGCCGGACGGGTGATCGGGTGCGCGACGGCGCTGACGATCACGATGAAAGGGCTGCCGCTCGCTTATTCGAAAGACATGCAGGACGACAAACCGCCCGTATTCGAAGCCGCCGGTCTAATGGCGCTCAGCATTGCGGCCACAACCGGCATGATTGCGGACACCACTTTCGACACCGCTCGAATGCGACAGGCCGCCGAACTGGGATATGCGACCGCGACCGATCTTGCCGATTGGCTGGTGCGCGAGGCTGATATCCCGTTTCGCGAAGCGCACCACATCACCGGCGCTGCGGTAAAACTGGCCGAACAGCGCGGATGTGCGCTTGATGCCCTGTCGCTTGATGATCTTCAGCAGATCGACAGCCGCATTGACGATCGCGTTTTTGCCGCGCTCAGCGTCGATGCCTCCGTCGCCAGTCGCGCTTCCTATGGCGGAACCGCGCCGGAACAGGTACGTAGTCAGGTGAAGCGCGCAAAGGCGCTGCTCGCACTCACTGAAGGAAGTGACGCATGATGCGGCTCGTTATCGGATTTGCCCTGCTGCTGGCGCTTGGCGCTTGCGGTTCGCGCGCGGCATTGACCCCGCCCGAAGGGGCAAGCCTGCCGGTCGCTCCGCATGGCGCGCCCAAAGACCCCGAAAACGCGCCAACGGCTGAACAATTGCTGCGTCTGGAAGCCCTCGCCGCGCCAGAGCGCAGCGTGGAATTGCGCCGCCGTTCGGAAGAGCGCGAAGACGACCCGTTCGAACTTCCCCCGGAAAAATAAGAAGACCATGGACCATTTTGCTTACCGTGACGGCGTGATGCACGCCGAAGACGTGCCACTGCCGCGCATCGCCGAAGAAGTCGGCACGCCCGTTTATGTCTATTCCAGAGCCACTCTGGAACGCCACGCCCGCGTATTCCGCGACGGGCTGGAAGATGTGCCGAACAAGCTGATCGCCTTTGCTGTGAAAGCAAACCCCAATCTGGCAGTGCTGCGCGTGCTCGCCAATCAGGGGTACGGCGCGGACTGTGTCTCCATCGGCGAAGTCCGCCGTGCACTGGCAGCGGGGATTGCGCCGGACAAGCTGGTATTCTCAGGCGTGGGCAAAACCAGGGCAGAGCTGATCGCCGGACTGGAAGCAGGCATCGGCCAGTTCAATATCGAAAGCGAGGAAGAAGGTCTCGAACTCGCCGAGATTGCCGCCGAAATGGGCATGGAGGCGCAATGCACCCTGCGCATAAATCCCGATGTTGATGCCGGCACACATGACAAGATTTCGACCGGCAAGGCGGACAACAAATTTGGCGTACCAATTGATCAGGCAGGCCAGATTTTTGGCAAGCTTGCGGGGCAACCAAGCGTCAATCTGCGCGGTGTGGCTGTGCATATCGGTTCGCAACTGGGCGATCTGGCCCCGCTGGAACGCGCATTTGAAAAGCTGGGCAACCTTGTCACCAGCCTTCGCGGCGCAGGCCACACGATCACACATGTCGATCTGGGTGGTGGCCTTGGCGTGCCATACCGCGCCGGAGAACAGCCGCCCAGCCCCGCCGAATATGGCGCGATGGTTGCCAGGGTCACGAAGGACTGGGACGTCAAGCTCATCTTTGAGCCCGGCCGCGTGATCGCAGGCAATGCGGGCGTGCTGCTGACGCGTGTCGTGCGGGTTAAGCGCGGAATCAACGATCCATTCGTGATCGTCGATGCAGCGATGAATGATCTTGCCCGCCCGGCCCTTTACGGTGCCTATCACGATTTCGCCGCCGTGCAGCCGCGCGGCGCCGACATGACAGCCAACATCGTCGGCCCCATCTGCGAAACGGGCGACACATTCGCAATGGGCCGTTTGACGGACAAGCTGGAGGCCGGCGATCTTGCCGTCTTCCGCACGGCGGGCGCCTATGGTGCGACTATGGCCTCAAGCTACAATTCGCGCGGTTTTGTCGCGGAAGTGTTGGTCGACGGGGATCGTTACGCCGTAGTCGCCGACCGGATCGAAGCGGGCGCCATCATGGATGCAGAACGCGTTCCCGAATGGCTCGCCTGACGGACGTGTAATGCCCGAGATCGCAAGCCTTCCCCTTTTCCACCAGATCGCGGGTCAACGCGTGCTGGTGCTGGGCGAAGGCGAGGCGGCCGAACCCAAGCGGCGTCTGGTTGAGCGGGCAGGCGGTGTCATCATTGATGATGAACGTCAGGCCATCGACGAAGGCGTGCGCATCGCCTTTGTCGCCTTTGATGATCCCAAGGCTTGCGAGGTTGCCGCGATCAATCTGCGTTGCGCAGGGATGATCGTGAACGTGGTTGACCGGCCCGAGCTATGCGATTTCACCACGCCCAGCATTCTGGACCGTGATCCGCTCCTGATTGCGGTTGGCACCGGCGGCGCGTCTGCCGGACTGGCCAAGCATGTCCGCTTGCGACTGGAGCGGTTTTTGCCGCAAACGCTGGGTAAGCTGGCGCAGGCGCTGAAGGCGGCACGCCCAGCATTGCGCGCCACACTGCCGGATGGCGCGGACCGCAGGCGCGCGATTGACGCTGCCCTTCGCGAAGGCGGAGCGCTGGACCCGATGGACCCGCAATCGCATATGAAGGTTGAGAAATGGGCCAAAGGGCTTGGCAGCGAGGATGGCCGCAAAGACGCTGGTACAACCGCCGACTTCACTCTGACCAGCACTGATCCGGAAGACCTGACCTTGAAGCAGGCGCGTATGCTGGGTGAGGCCGACACTGTCTGCACTCATGGCGCGATTGGACCTGAAATCCTTGCCCGTGCGCGGGCCGATGCAATGCGGGTGACATGCGACCAAGCCGCCTGCCCTAATTACGGCAAAGCGGGCGGTGCCCCCTGCACCAAAGCGATTGCGGCAATCGGGCCAAGCGCCAGCACCGTTATCCTGCGCAAGGGCAACTAGGCCGCGAGAGCCATCGGCATCTCAACGCTTGCGAAATAGCGCGCCATCGCATCGGCGCTTTCATCGCTCAGTTCGATAAAGGCGCGGCGTCGGTCTGCCGTATCAGCGACTCTTTCAAAAATGCCGCTTTCCACCATCTGTTTCAGCCAGCGCAGCGCGGTTGTGGCAGGCACGCCAGCAGCGATACAAAGCGACGTTACAGATACCTGCGCCTTTTCCGCTCTCGCCGCTGTGAGATCCAGAAGCATATCCCAGGCCGGATCAGCAAACAGGTCGGCGTCGAAAAATCGTGCCCGCGCCTGCCGCGCCGCGATTACCTGACGGACAAGCTTGGGATCGGGCAAGGCGCGCGGGGCCCCACCTTTACCACCGGCACCTTGGCCAAAAGTGAGGGGTTCGCTGGAAGGACCGCGAAACTCATTCTTGAAATCGCTGACCCGTCCACCGTTATCAAAACCGCTGGCTGGCAAATCGCTACCGCCGGTGTCGCGGCCCGAAATCCGTTCAAGCTGCTGAGCGATCGCTTCGACTTGTTGGGACAGATGCAAAACCGATATGCGGTCTTCCTCGCTCATTTCACGGACGCGGCCATTGGAAACGCTGGACATGACGCGCCCCACGGCAACCAGTCGGTCGGCCCGAGTGGGCTGGACAAGAATCTGCGCCTGCGACTGGTCCAGCGCGCCAAACACATCGTCCAACGCTTCGAGCGAAGTGGTGACAACCAGATGCACGCCAGAACGTGCAACCCGCATATCAAGCCGCGCGAGTGCCGCCAGCGTGGAAGCCTCCAGACCCCCTGCAATAGCAGCAGGACAATCAACCATCACTACATCACCCAGCAGCGTGATCGGCCCGTCCAGTAGCGAAGAAATCGTGCCGCCTTCGAGGGCGCGAAAGCCGGCACCCTTCATATCATCAGCTATCTGGCGGCGCGTCGCGGGATCATCGGCAAACACGGCAACCCGTGCTGGCAAACCAGCGGCATCACGGACGCCCTTGGCCGGCATGTCATACGAAAAGTCCGTCACTGAATTGCCCGCTTCCGCCATCGAATCGCCTCCTTCAATTACGGGAACATGCGTAGAACAAAGCAAGTATAAGTCAAGAATTCGAGAACAGATCGGCGTATTATCCGCTTTGTGCCATGGCGCATTGAACCATTTCACGCTCACATCGGACTATTGATGTGATGGCAAAAAAGCGTCTCTCTTCCATGGCCAGGTCGGGCCCGGCATTTGACGAATTACTCGTCGTGATGGCCCAAGCGGGTGATCGCGAAGCGTTCGGGCAATTGCATCGGCGCTGGAACCCGCAACTGGCGAGAGCGGCACTGCGGCTGACGGGGAACCCCGATACAGCGCGCGATCTGACGCAGGAATGCTGGCTCGCAATCTGGAAAGGCATCGGTCGCATCAACCACCCTTCACGCTTTCGCAGCTATGCTTTCGGTGTGCTCTATCGGCGCGGCGCGGACCATTTGCGGGGCGTCATCAGATCACGCGGCGACGTTCGGGATGACGCGGCCGAGCCATCGCAACTTGCTCAACTGGACGAACGCACAGCGCTGCTCCAGGCTTTCGCGGCGCTGCCTGCGGATCAGCGACTTTGTGCGCATCTGCACTTTGTAGAAGGATTTACCCTCGGCGAAATTGCCGAAGTTCAGGGCATTCCGACAGGCACGGCCAAAAGCCGCCTGTTCCACGCAAGGCGCAAACTGAAAGCTGCGCTTAGTGACAAACCCCAATCAGATGAAGGAGACAGCACATGACGGATAAGGACGATCGCATCGCCGATGCACTTAAATACGAAGCGATGGACAGCGATGACTGGGCTTTCCTTGAAAGTCTGGACGATGATCGCGGATTGTTTGCCCAGATCGGCGACACCTGGAAAGGCCCGCTTGGCGGATGGGCAAAGCTGATTTTCGGCTTCACCGTTGGCATGGGCCTGGTGTTTCTGTTCGTGCTCTGGAAAGCGATGCACACGATGGATCACCCCATGATCCATGCGCTTTGGGCGATTGCGGGCGTTGCCGTTCTGGTGATCATCGGCTTTGCCAAGGAATGGATGTTCGCGCGCATGAACATGCTGACCATCCTGCGGGAAATCAAGCGGTTACAGGTCGAAGTCGCCGCCCTGCGGGATGAGCGTGCGGAGCGTGATTAGGGGCGGATTTCGATGGGGGTGCCATCGGGTACGATCTGCCACAGCTCCTCAATCTCTTCATTGCTCAGAGCAATGCAGCCGTCGGTCCAGTCCTTCTGGATCGGCGGCCCGCGATAGCCGGTCGGTTGCCCGTGGATGAAGATGTCACCACCTGCTGACCGTCCATATTGGGCAGCAAAGGCACGGTCGCGGGCATTGGGATAGGATATCCGCAAGCTCAGGTGAAAGCGGCTTTGCGGATTGCGCCAGTCAATGGTGTAGCGCCCCTCGGGCGTGCGCTCATCCCCCTGAAAGCGCTTGTGCCCCTGCGGCGCGTCACCAAAGCGGATGCTGCGATAGGCGCGGATTGCTTCACCATTGCGATAGGCAATCAGCAGGCGATCCGATTTGTCGACCAGCACGAAGTCCGCCACCGGCAAGGCGTTGCCCGGCATGTTGCGGTAGGCCTGACCGCGCGGGGGCTGACCGCGCGGGGTCTGTCCGCCTGTCCAGACCGGCCCGCCCACCGCAGGCTGGCTGGCAGCGCTGTCCGTGCGTGAGCCCGCACAGCTCACTGTCAAAGCACCTGTCAGTGCAAGAGCAAGAATGGCGAACAGCAACCTCATGGTTTCACCGTGTTAAGCGAAACATGGTTGCCAAACAAACAGCCCTGTACCGAGCGTGCTACCTAGGGACACTTCCGGCCAGGAGCCTGCGCCGCGCCCCTCCCTGGATCAGTCGACAAACGGATCGCGCATCAGGATCGTATCGTCGCGTTCCGGACTCGTCGAAACCAGCGCCACGGGACATTCGATCAGTTCCTGAATACGCTGGATGTACTTGATTGCATTGGCAGGCAGATCGGCAAAGCTGCGGGCGCCAGCGGTGCTTTCGCTCCAACCTTCCATCTCTTCATAGATCGGTTCAACCAGCGCCTGATCACCGGCATGGCTGGGCAGGTAGTCGAGCACATTGTTGCGCAGGCGATAACCGGTGCAGATCTTGACCGTTTCCAGCCCGTCCAGCACGTCAATCTTGGTAAGGGCGATACCCGTCACACCAGAGATGGAGCAGGTCTGACGGACCAGCACGGCGTCAAACCAGCCGACGCGGCGTTGACGACCGGTGACGGTGCCGAACTCGTGACCGCGCTCACCGATGCCTTGCCCCACTTCATCGTCCAGTTCCGTCGGGAACGGGCCAGAGCCGACGCGCGTCGTGTACGCTTTGACAATGCCCAGCACAAAGCCGACCGAATTGGGGCCAAGGCCACTGCCTGCCGCCGCGCTGCCACTGACAGTGTTCGAGCTTGTGACGAAGGGATAGGTGCCGTGATCGACATCGAGAAGCACGCCCTGCGCGCCTTCGAACAGGATCTTGGCCCCTGCCTTGCGCACTTTCTTCAGGCGTTTCCACACAGGCTGCGCAAACCGCAGCACGAAGGGCGCGATATCGCGCAGTTCTTCAAGCAGAGCCTCCCGGTCTACCGGAGGCTGGTCAAAGCCTGCCCGTAACGCATCGTGATGCGCGCAAAGCCTGTCCAACTGCGCCTCCAGCCCGTCAAGGTGGTCCAGATCGCACACGCGGATAGCGCGGCGGCCTACCTTGTCTTCATAGGCAGGGCCGATGCCGCGGCCCGTCGTGCCGATCTTGCCCTTGCCCGCAGCTGCTTCGCGCAGGACGTCCAGTTCACGGTGAACGGACAGGATCAGCGGGCAGTTGTCGGCAATGGCGAAGTTGTCGTCATTGATCGCAACGCCCTGCCCTTCCAGCTTGGTCACTTCCTCACGCAGCGCCCACGGATCGAGCACAACGCCATTGCCGATCATGCTGAGCGTGCCGGATACGATGCCTGATGGCAGCAGGGACAGTTTGAACACCTTGCCATCAATCACCAGCGTATGGCCCGCATTATGGCCACCCTGAAAGCGCACAACGGCATCTGCGCGACTGGCGAGCCAATCGACGATCTTGCCCTTGCCTTCATCGCCCCACTGGGCGCCGATTACGGTGACGTTGGCCATGCTTTACCTTTGACTTTGCTGGTGAGTTTGCTGGGTGAAACCGCAGGCGGCGTTAGGCGGTAACGGGGGCAAGGGCAAGGCCGGTTCTCCCTTGTCCGCAACCACCTGATGTGCGGCGTTTCGGCAGCGGTGTTTCACATCATTGCCCACCCGCTTCATCGACGCTCAGCAACACTTGGACCGGATGTTACACGGCCCTGCACAACAAAAGCGCGACCAGCAATATCCGCGCGAAACCAAGGGATAATTGGGGGTTAATCAGGGGGGGCGTGTCAGCCATAAATGGCGACCTGCCACGCTGCGGAACAAGTAGGAAAGCGGATCTTCCGGAAACAATCGGCGGGGCTCTCCATTGGTAAGACAAAGGAGATTTTATGACTGACTATCCGCTGCTTACACTGAACGATGATCGACAGATCCCGCAACTGGGCTTTGGCACCTGGCAAATTGAAGAGAAAAACGCTCCCGATGCCGTCAAGACCGCGCTGGAAACCGGATACTGGCTGATCGACACAGCCGCGATTTACGAAAACGAGCGCGGCGTTGGCAAAGGCATTGGCGAGTGGTCCGACATTTTCCTCCAGACCAAAATCTGGAACGAAAGCCAGGGCTATGACCGCACGCTAAAAGCGGCAGACAAATGCCTTGAGCGGCTGGGCCGCGACCATGTCGATATGCTGTTGATCCACTGGCCATGCCCCGAAAACGGCCTGTTCGTCGACACATGGAAAGCGCTGATCGAACTGCGCGATCAGGGCAAGGCAAAGTCCATCGGCGTTTCCAATTTCCGCGAAGAAGACCTGAAACGCATTGTCGATGAAACGGGCGTTGTTCCGGCGCTGAACCAGATTGAGCTGCACCCCAATTTCCAGCAGCGCGCTATGCGCAAGGTTCATGATGAAATGGGCATTGTCACGCAAAGCTGGTCGCCACTGGGTCAGGGTAAAGGCATGGACCGCGACGCGATCACCGCGATTGCAGACGAACTGGGCCAGCCTGCAAGCGCAGTAATCCTGCGCTGGCATATCCAGTGCGGCCTCAGCGTTATTCCCAAATCGACCAACCCCGATCACATTCGTGGCAATTTTCAGGCGCTCGATTTCGAACTGACGGCGGACCAGATGAAGAGCATCGACGATCTGGATGATCCCGATGGCCGCATGGGTCCGAACCCCGCAGAATTCAATTAATACAAAGAAATCCCGCACCGCGCCGATAGCAAGCATATCGGCAGGGTGCGGGGCTTTGCTTTCGCGAGCCGGTGCCTAAAGCGGCTTCGCCTCGCCACCTTCAAGAATATGCGTGCAGCCCAGTGCTGCGGGGTCTTCACCCTCTCCCAGCGCTGCCAGAGTGCGCCAACCGCCACTGCGGATTTCTATAGCGCGAGCAGCGTCATGACCCAGCGGCAGGTAAACCATGATCTCAGCCTTGGGCTCAGGTGCAGCCTGCGCGACCCGATCAATATACAGAGTGAAACCGGTGGCGGCCTCTTCGCTTCCGGCGATGGTGTATGTGCCTCCGCGCCCTGCCGCACCGCGAACGCCTGCTGCATACAGGGTGAAACCGAACCAGCTCTGATATTCAAAGCCATACCGCTCTGTCGGGTCCAGAGTGATACGAACGCCTTCGGGCATTTTGGCGGCGATGGCCTCCAGCCCGTCAAGCCGCGTTCCCAAAGCGCCGCCTGCATCAATGCCGCGCAAATCCTTGATCGCTTTTTCAAACGGCCCCGCAGCGTATAGCAGCGGCAGATAGGCTTCGCCGCCCACTTCGCGCAGCCCGCCTGCATCCTTGGTATCCAGTTCGCGCCGGATCGCTTCAGTCGTTTCCGCAGACAGAGAACGGTCCTGGCCTGCCAGCGTCTCGACCAGATCGGGCAGAGTGAAATCGACAGAGATATCGTTCAACCCTGCCGCCTGAAGCGCTTCGATTGCCAGCGTCACGATTTCGCTCGCCGCGGCTGCCGTGTCTGCTCCGATCAGTTCCGCGCCAAGCTGCAAACGTTCGCGCGCGGGATCAAGCTGGCTGGCCTGAATCAGCGCGGTATCGCCGCAATAGGCCAGCCGCAGCGGGCGCGGTGCATTGGCAAGACTGGTGGCGGAAATGCGTCCGACCTGCGGCGTGATATCGCTGCGTAAGGCCAGTGTGCGCAAGCTGGCCGGATCGACAAAGCGGAACATGCGGCGGGTCTGCACCCCCTTCATGCGCGCAGCCAGCGATGTTTCAAATTCGAGCAGCGGCGGACGCACCCGATCATAGCCGTGCTGCTGAATTGCATCGAGGCAGGCCCGCATCGCCACGGTGATTGTGCGCGCGTCAGCAGGAAGGCGGTCTTCCAGACCGATAGGCAGAAGGTCGGTATTGTTCGTCATAGATACTTCCGTCATCCCGGCGACAGGCCAGTGGCAGGCCGGGATCGCTCAAAACAAGGCTGAAATTTCAGGCCCGACTGAGCGGATAGCGGCCCCGGGTCAACCCCGGGGCGCTGTATCATTTCAAAAGACGAGCGTTTTGGCGAGATTTACGCCTTCAACGCCCTTCGCTTCGGTCAGGACATTGGCATCCAGAGCGCTATCAAGGCTCAGCAACAGCACCGCTTCGCCACCCGCATCGCGGCGGCCAAGGTTAAAGGTGCCGATGTTGATGCCGTGATTGCCCAGCAATGTGCCGATGCGACCGATAAAGCCCGGCTTATCATCATTGACAATGTAGAGCATGTGGCCGTCCAGCTCGGCTTCGATACCGATGCCGAATATCTCGACCAGACGCGGCTGGTCGCTGCCGAACAGCGTGCCTGCAACCGAACGCTGGCCAGCATCGGTTTCAACCGTGACGCGGATCAGCGTGCTGAACGCCCCTTCGCGCTCGTGGCGGATCTCGGACACTTCCAGCCCGCGCTCCTTCGCCAGATATGGCGCGTTGACCATGTTCACCGTATCGGAATAACGGCGCATGAAGCCCGCGAGAACCGCGCCGGTGATCGGCTTTCCATTCAGTTCCGCAGCCGCGCCTTCGCGTTCGATGCTGATCTTTGTCAGATTGCCGTGAGCGAGCTGACCCACAAGGCTGCCCAGCTTTTCAGCCAGAGCCATATAGGGCTTGAGCTTGGGCGCTTCCTCTGCACTGAGCGACGGCATGTTCAGCGCGTTGGTGACGCCGCCATTGACGAGGTAATCCGCCATCTGTTCCGCCACTTGCAGCGCGACATTGACCTGTGCCTCTGTCGTCGATGCGCCAAGGTGCGGGGTACAGATGAAGTTCGGCGCGCCAAACAGCGGGTTTTCCTTCGCCGGTTCTTCGGCAAACACGTCCAGCGCCGCGCCCGCGACCTGACCGCTTTCAAG
>JAXHVK010000086.1:0-11950 GCA_034211135.1 Pseudomonadota bacterium | reverse complement strand
CTGGGATCTGAAGGCGCGAAGCGGCAAGAAGAAGGTCGTTCTGGAACTGGGCGGCAATGCGGCTGTGATCGTCGATAATGATGCCGATCTTGATGACGCGCTGGAACGTGTAATTTTCGGCGCTTTCTATCAGTCAGGCCAGTCCTGCATCGGCGTCCAGCGGATCATCATTCATGCCGATATCTATGACCGGTTTAAGGAGATGCTGGTCGAGAAAACCAAAACGCTTGTCGCGGGCGATCCCAAGGATCGCGACACGTTTATCGGGCCGATGATTTCGAACGGAGAAGCCAGTCGCCTTAAAGGGTGGATAGATGATGCTGTCGAAGGCGGAGCATCGCTGCTGTGCGGCGGTGAACTGACCAATGGCAACATGCTGGAAGCGACGCTGCTGGAAAACGTGCATCAGGATGCCGCTGCCTTGAACGAAGAAGCGTTTGGCCCACTCGCTATCCTTCAGAAATTCGAGGATTTCGACGCGGCTTTGGATGAAGTGAACCGTTCGACTTTCGGCCTGCAGGCGGGCATTTTCACCCGAGACCTGTTCAAGATGTACGACGCGTGGGACAAGCTCGACGTGGGCGGTATCGTCATTAATGATGTGCCGAGCTACCGCGTGGACAACATGCCTTATGGCGGTGTGAAGGATTCAGGCCTTGGCCGCGAAGGGGTGAAGTTTGCGATGGAAGATATGAGTGAGATCAGGAATTTGGTGGTGCGGCGCACTTGATTTTTTTGGGGTCCCGGCGCGATGCCGGGACCGTTCAGACATCTTCCAGCAAAAGCAACACGCAGGTGACCACCAGTCGCTCATCTGCGCCGAACCGGTGGTCCACTTCGCGCACATTGGCATCGGCTACCAACTGTCCGGGGATGTGGAATTCGTGTTCAGGCAGGTCTGCGATCAGCAACTCGCCGGCCTCGACCGCCTCTTTGCCAGTGCATTGCAGCGTAATTTCGTGACGCGTGCCGCTGAATGTGATGGAAGTCCACGCAGACTCCTCGTGAGAAAGCATCTGTGCGCGCCCCTTTGTCAGCGCAAGCAGGGCATCGCGCACACGATCAGCGGTCGAGCGGCGGGGACGATATCTGCGCGAGCCAGTTCGAACCGTATTCCGTGTTACGCCGTCCGCATCTGCGGATTTTTTCTCAAGCAGCATCATATCAGGCATGGGCCAGACCTCCCTTGCTGGTCGTAAAGGGGATTGCCGCTCTGGCGCAGACAGAAGCAGGATTGGCTGAGTATTCCTCCATCCATTTGAGCGTGCGCGCTTCGGTTTCAGGACGCGGTATACGGCCCATTCGCAGGTCCAGCACAAAGCGCGGATCATGGGCGGCGAGCCTTCCGAATTTTGTGGCGGGCATATCGTGTTCGCGCAGGAATTTCTCGACTTTCCGGATCAGCATGGCGGCTCCCTCTTCTGGTATTTGGCAATCGTCATCCGAGCGTTTGTCTGCGAGGCGACTCACTCGGTGTTCCTGATACGTTCCAGTTGATTTCCTACTTGTCTAGGAAAATTCTTTAATGTAGAGGAAATTTATGACCAGAGAGACCGAAAGCCCGCTTGATCCGCCGCGTTCCCGCCTTCTTGCCTTGGCGCAGGAGCGGGGAAAAAGTCTTTCGGGTCTGTCGGAAATGCTTGGGAGAAACCCGAGCTATCTGCAGCAATTTATTCGGAAAGGTTCGCCCAGAAAGCTGGAGGAAGGGGACCGGAAAGCGCTCGCAGTGTTCTTCGGTGTGCCGGAGCAGGAGCTTGTCACGGGGTTACCTGAGGCTAAGGAAAAATCCTATATTGACGGGGGTGAATCGCGGAAATCCCGTCAGTTTGACGACTATATAGAGGTGCCGCGTTTGCCGATTGGCGCGTCTGCAGGGCCGGGGGCTTTGCCCGATGCAGAGCTTGCATTCGATGCGTTCCGTTTCTCGCGCCGCTGGCTGGCAGAGCAGGGGCTTGAGAAAGCTACCCTCTCGGCGATCACCGTTGAGGGAGACTCGATGGAGCCGTTGTTGAACAATGGCGATGAAATTCTGATCGACAGTGCGCCGCGCCCGTTCCGCGACGGAGTTCACGTAGTCCGGCTGGACGATACGCTGATGGTAAAACGGGTGGCGAGCGTCGGGGGAGGGCGCTTTTCATTGCTCAGCCAGAATCTCGCTTATCCGCCGGTGAGTGTGGATGCGGGCGATCTGGAAATCATCGGGCGGGTTGTCTGGAAGGGCGGGCGTATTTAAGTCGGGGGCATGACTGATAAACCGTCCCCTCCCATGCGCGCCGCCATTTTGCCGGTTACGCCGCTTCAACAGAATTGCTCGCTGATCTGGTGCACCAAAACGATGAAGGGTGCGCTGGTGGATCCCGGCGGCGATCTGGACAAGCTGAAGGCGGGCGTCGCAAAGGCGGGCGTCACGCTGGAAAAGCTGCTCATCACGCATGGCCATCTCGATCATTGCGGGCAGGCTGGCATGCTGGCCGATGAACTTGGCCTGCCGATCGAAGGGCCGCATGAAGACGACCGTTTCTGGATCGCGCAGCTTGACGATGATGGCGCGCGCTGGGGCATGGAAGCGAAAACGTTCGAGCCAACGCGCTGGCTGAACCACGGCGATACGGTGACGGTGGGTGAGCTTACCCTGGATGTGATCCATTGCCCCGGCCACACACCGGGCCATGTGGTGTTTTTCCACGGGCCGAGCCGTTTTGCGATTGTCGGCGATGTGCTGTTTCAGGGCTCAATCGGGCGGACTGATTTCCCCCGTGGCAATCATCAGGACTTGATTGACAGCATAACCCAGCGCCTTTGGCCCCTGGGAGAGGACGTCACCTTCATCCCCGGCCACGGACCGACCAGCACATTTGGTCAGGAGCGCAAGACCAACCAGTTTGTCAGCGATTACGCTCTTTCCTGATTGGCGGGTTCTTCGCTGTCGGCATATTGGCGGATCTGGCGGCTGCTCCACAGCCAGGTGAAAACTATCGTCGCGAGAATTAAAGTCAGCATGGCCAGATATGCCGCCCCCTGAAAGGTGTCGGTCGCCCATTTCGCACCATAGGCGCCTGTTACGCAGAGGCAGAAAACCTGCGTGAATTTCAGGGCCATCAGAACCACGAGTCGCAGCGGTTCGTTCACAGGACACCCATCACAATAAGCACAGCCACTACGCCGAGCCCGAGCAGCGTCAGCATTGTGATCAGGGTGCCGATCATACGCCCGATAGCCAGCGATCCGCCGTCCATTCCGAATCCGTGGGCAATGCGCGCAAGGAAATAGAGCGCCGCCACAAATGGCAGCCAGGGTTCCCCTTTGCCGGCAATTTCAATCGCAGCGATCAATACGAGCACGAAGGGCGTATTCTCGACAAAATTCATCTGTGCGCGCATGCGGCGCTCCAGCGGTTCGCTGCCGCCATGGCCCACGCCAATGCCCGCAGCGCGCCGGATTGCGCCGATTCTGACCGACAGCCAGATGTTGAGTATTGCAGCTGCCGCAGCTGCGGACAGCGTGACCGGGAGTATTTCCATTCTTTGCGATCCCCTCTTGCATCCCTGTTACATGGCTACGCGCGAGCGCTTGCGCTTGCAACGCCGGATTTTTTCGGTATACGCGCCAGCTTTCCGCCAATACCGGGTCCGGACAGCGCGAGTGTAGGCTTGCGCGATACGCTGCGGACCCGTAAGGGCGGCTACCGAAACAAAGCGCCACGCGGCGCACTGACACGAATTTACCTGAGGAAATGGTGCCGCCATGGCAGTCCCTAAGAGAAAAGTATCCCCGCATCGCCGCGGTAACCGTCGCGCCCACGATTCGCTGAAGGTTGAAGCCTTCCACGAATGCTCCAACTGTGGTGAGCTCAAGCGTCCGCACAACATGTGCCCGCACTGCGGCTATTATAATGGCCGTGAAGTCATGGTGCCCAAGGGCATCTGACGCTCCCAAGATTGAGGATCTGATCGCATGACACTCCCGCGTATCGCTATTGATGCGATGGGCGGCGATGAAGGCGTGCGCGTTATGGTAGAAGGCGCTGCGCTTTCCCGCCGTGACAACGACGATTTCAATTTTCTGCTGGTTGGTGACGAGACGCGGATCAAAGCCGCGCTCGACAACCACCCCAACATGCGCGGCGCGTCCGAAATCCTTCATTGTGAGGATGTGGTCGGTGGTGATGAACTACCGAGCAAGGCAATCCGTCGCGCGCGCACCACATCTATGGGTCTTGCCGTCAATGCGGTGAAAACCGGCAACGCTGGTGCAGCGGTGAGCGCAGGCAATACGGGCGCTCTCATGGCGATGAGCAAGCTGGCATTGCGCACAATGCCCGGCATTGATCGCCCCGCACTTGCCGCGCTCCTCCCGACGCTTGAAAGCCACGATGTCGTGATGCTTGATCTCGGCGCGAATACCGAGGCGAACTCCCGCAACCTTGTGCAGTTTGCCGTTATGGGAGCCGCGTACTCACGGATCGTGAACGGTTTCGAGCGTCCGAAAGTGCGGTTGCTCAATATCGGTACAGAAGAGATCAAGGGCACTGAAGCGCTTCGCGATGCTGCCGCTCGCCTGTTGGCAGCCAGCGCGGATGAAAGCGGCGGTCTGGCGCTGGAATTTGACGGGTTTGTCGAATCGGACAAGATCAATCGCGGCGAAACCCATGTCGTTGTGACTGATGGCTTCTCCGGCAATATCGCGTTGAAGGCGATCGAAGGATCGGCGCGCTTCGTGACCGACTTGCTGAGACAGGCATTCACCAGCTCACTGCGCTCCAAATTCGGTTTTCTGGTTTCAAAGCCGGCGACCGAACTTCTCAAGCATCATCTTGACCCGAATAACCACAACGGGGCCGTTTTCCTTGGCCTCAACGGTGTGATCGTGAAAAGTCACGGCAGCGCCAGTGCGAAAGGCGTCGCGCATGCGGTGTCGGTGACTGCCAGCCTGTTGAGAAACACACTGACGGAACGGATCGCTCACGATCTCGCGCAATTGGGCGGGGAATGGGGCGAACAACCTGCCGTTGGCTCTGCAAGACCTGCGGCGAAAGGCAGCGAGGAACCCGCGTGACATCAGCTCAATTCGGCGCACGTTTGTTAGGTACAGGCTCCGCTTTGCCGGACAGGGTTGTGACAAATGCGGAGCTGGCTGAGCAGATCGACACCTCGGATGAATGGATTGTCGAGCGCACCGGAATCCGGCAGCGCCACATTGCGGCCGATGACGAAACAACCGCTTCACTAGCCATCCGTGCGGCAAAGGCGGCGTTGGAAGACGCGGGCTGCGAGGCTGCGGATATTGATCTGATTGTCCTTGCAACCGCAACGCCGGACAACACTTTCCCTGCCACCGCAACGAAGGTGCAGCATGCTCTGGGCTGTAATGGCGGAATGGCGTTCGACGTTGCGGCGGTCTGTTCGGGCTTTCTTTATGCGCTGGGCACAGCCGATTCGATGCTCAGAACGGGCATGGCACGGCGCGCATTGGTGATTGGCGCAGAAACTTTCAGCAGAATTCTTGATTGGGAAGATCGCACAACCTGCGTTCTGTTCGGCGATGGCGCTGGCGCGATTGTGCTGGAAGCTCCTGACCTTGACGACAGCGCGAAACCGTCTTCGGGAGTGATCGCAACGAAGCTTCACGCCGACGGCGCGCAGCATGATTTGCTGTATGTCGACGGCGGCCCCTCGACAACGCAAACTGTCGGTCATCTGCGGATGAAGGGCCGCGAAGTTTTCCGGCATGCCGTGGTCAACCTCTCCAGTGTTCTTCATGAAGTGCTTGAAGAGGCTGATGTTTCATCGGGCGAAATTGACTGGATCGTTCCGCATCAGGCGAATGCGCGTATTCTGGATGCGACTGCGAGGAAGCTGGGAATTGATCCCGAAAAAGTCATTGTGACTGTGGATCAGCACGCAAATACCTCCGCTGCATCAGTGCCTCTGGCGCTGGATGTTGCCCGCCGCGATGGCCGGATCTGTGAAGGTGATCTCATCATGCTCGAAGCGATGGGCGGTGGTTTCACGTGGGGCGCCAGCCTTATTCGGGTCTGACAACGTCGGTCTGATAGGCGACGTTTTTATACAATTTCCCCGATATCGTGACTGCGGGCGTTGCAGTTTCGTTTGAAACCAGTACTCTGTGCCCTCGACTGTTGGGTCGCACCAACGAGGGAGGAAACGCCATATGCGTTCAGTAGGCACGCTAACTCGAGCAGACTTGGCTGAGACCATCAATCGCAAGATGGGCCTTAGTCGCGCGGAGTCGCTAGAGATGGTTGAAGCCATTCTCGATCAGATGGCAGAGGCGCTCGCCAGAGGTGAGAACGTCAAAGTCTCCGGTTTTGGCAGCTTTATCCTGCGCGATAAAAACGAACGGATTGGCCGTAATCCCAAAACGGGCGTCGAGGTTCCCATCACGCCGCGCCGTGTGATGACTTTCCGCGCAAGCCAGATTTTGAAAGATCGCATCGCCAAGGGCGAGTAGTCCGGCGCTTTACTGGGAGCCTGCCGCTTAGATCATGGCAGATTTTGAAGACGGCAAGGACGAAAGCGCGCTGCGCACCATCGGTGAGGTGAGCGAAGCGCTCGACATTAAGCCGCACGTGCTGCGATATTGGGAACAGCAGTTCAGCCTGCTCAAACCCCTGAAACGCAGCGGCGGACGCCGCTATTACCGGCCTGACGATGTCGCCATGGTCGAACAGATCAACAGCCTGGTGAATGAAGAGGGTTACACGCTCAAAGGCGCGGAGGCAGTTCTGCGAGCCAGCGGAAAATCCGGTGTTGACCGCCGGGTGAGTGACAGACGCTCAGGTGACCGACGCGCATCGGAAGCCGGTTCGCCGGATCAGGCGTCGCAAAACACACCAGCACAGCCGGTGATCAAACCGGATTATTCGGAAACGATCAGTCGCCTGAAGGCCATTCGCAAACGGCTGGCCAAAGCTATCGACGCTTAGGCGGAAGGTTTCGCAGGCTTACTCAGCCGCCATCAATTCCGCTTCACCCAGATCCACGCTGACCAGGCGTGACACCCCTTTTTCCGCCATCGTAACACCGAACAGGCGGTGCATGCGGCTCATCGTGACAGCGTTGTGCGTGACGATCAGGTAGCGTGTGTTGGTGGTGCTCACCATGCTTTCGAGCAGATCGCAGAACCTTTCCACATTGGCATCATCGAGCGGAGCATCGACTTCATCCAGCACGCAGATCGGGGCCGGATTGGTCAGGAACAGCGCGAAAATCAGCGCCGTCGCTGTCAACGCCTGCTCTCCGCCCGACAATAGCGAGAGCGATTGCAGGCGCTTGCCCGGTGGCTGGGCATAGATTTCAAGACCGGCCTCAAGCGGATCATCGCTGTCAACCAACGCGAGATGCGCCTGCCCACCCTGAAAAAGGCGCGTGAAGAGAACGCGGAAGTGCCCGTCTACCTCTTCAAACGCCGCGCGCAGACGTTCGCGCCCCTCACGGTTGAGATTGCCGATAGAACCACGCAAGCGGGCTACCGCTTCGGTCAGTTCGGCCTGCTCGGATGCATTGGCACCGTGTTCTTCTTCTATGCGTGAGAGTTCTTCTGCGGCGACCAGGTTGACCGGACCGATGCGTTCGCGGCTGGCCGTGAGACGATCGAGCTCGTCCGATTCTGCCTGCGCGTGCGTGATATCGTCCTCGGAAAATTCGAAGCGTTCCAGCAAAAGCGGTGGCGGGCATTGGAAACGCTCACCAGAAATGCGGGCCATTTCACTGCGACGCGCTTCCTGACTCTCGGCGCGTGCGGCAAGAGTGGCGCGCCCTTCACGAGCAACCGCCAGCGCCTCTTGCGCATTGGCGAAAGCTGTATCCGCTGCCTGACCGCGCGCCTCGCAAGCCTCTTTTGCCGCTTGCGCCTTGGCAAGATCGGCAGTCAGCCGTTCGCGCACTGCATCGCCCTGTTCGATTTCGGCAATCAGACCGGCAGGCTTTGCCTTAACGATGGCGTGTTCTTCCGCGATCTCTTCAAGCCGGCGGGTCGCTTCGGCTACGCGCTGGGCTGCTTCGCCAGAGCGGGCTTTCCAGTTATTGTGCTCAGCCTGCTGTGCGGCATACCGCTCACGCGAAACGGCCAGCGCCTGATCGTGTGCGGCCAATTGGGCAATCGCGGCCTGAACAGCCGTGCGAGCCGCTTCGTTCTTTGCCTGCGCTGCTTCGAGCGAAGCGCGGCCAGCGTCGGGTGCGGGCAGGGCGGCACGGGCCTCCTGCGCTTTGGCAAGGTCGGCGCGTGCGCCGGTGAGCTGATCGCTCAAGTCCTGTGTCGCGGTGACCAGTTCTTCAAGCCTTGCAGCCACGCGCTCTTTTGCGGCTTCGGCTGCGTCCAGTTGACGCAAAGCACTGCGTTCAGCGTCAATAGCGCCAGCGACTTCGCGTTCCTGAGCAATCAGATCGGTTTGGAGGGTTTTTAGCTCTTCCCGCGCCTTTTCCTCGGTATGGCCAGCCTGCTGTGCCGCTTCACGCAGGGCGGGAAGCTGTGTCTCCAACTCAGCCAGCCGGTTTGCCGCTTCCAGCCGCGCCGCTTCGGCAGAACCTTCGCCCCGCGCGATAAAGCCGTCCCAGCGGCGCAAATGACCATCACGCGTGACAAGCCATTCGCCCGCCGCAAGATCGCGTCCGTCGTCTTCGTCAACGCAATGCACCAGCGCCAGACGGGCGCGCAATTCCTCGGGGCAATCCGTTATGCGGGAAAGGACGCTGTCGGAAACCTGAGCAGGCGCTTTGCCACCTGTCCAGAACCGTCCATCGGAAGGTTGCGGCGGTGCACCCAGAGGTGCCTTTGCATCACGGCCCAGCACTGCGGCAATCGCTCGCTCGTAACCCGGCGCGACGGTGACTTTGTCGATTGCGGTCGGCAGGCCTTCGCGCCCTTTCGCGCGTTTCTCGCGGGCGTCTCGATCGCGGGCGAGGGCGGTGTATTCCCGTTCAATTCCGGCCAGTTCGGCGCGCGCCGTGGCAAGGGCGGATGCGGCCTCATCGCGGGCGGTTTGCAGTTCACCCTTGCGGGCCTGACTTTCCTCCAGACGGCCGCGCAGGCGCGCGACTTCATCTGCGGCGTCCTCTGCAGCTTCACGAGCGGCGATTACAGACTGTTCGGCATCCTCGCTGCTTTCCAGTTCGGCGCGGATCGCAGCGATGCGCTGTTCTTCGCGGGTAAGCCGTTCCAGCCGGTTTTCCGCCTGCTGGATGGCACCTTCGGCAACGCGCCATTCGGCCTCGACACCGGCCTGATCGGCGGTCGCTTTCGCGAGGGCCAGTTCGGCTGTGCGGCTGGCTCGTTCGGCATCTTCGCTGCGTGAGGCAAGCGCGGGGCGGGCGCTGTCAGCTTCCTCTACGCTTTTGCGGCTGGCATCGATTTCCTTCGCCAGTTTTGCCAGTGCGCCCGCGGCATCCGTCGTCAGCCTGTCGGCGGCTTCCCTGTCTTCTTCCAGGCGGGCTTTCTGGCGGGTGAGATCGGCAAGGCGCGCCTCTGCCGCTTCCAGCTTTTCCGAAAGGGCTGCCATGCGGTGCCCGTGCGCGCTTGCATCGTCGCGGCGGTCGGCCAGTTCCTCGCGCGCATCGGCCAGTTCGTGGGCAATCGCTGCTTGCTGTTTCTGAGCGGCCTCCGCGGCTTCCTTCGCCGCTGCCACCTTTGCCTCTGCGCCTTCGGCTGCGGCGCGGGCTTCCTTGGCTGCATGGGCCGCTTCACGCCAGCGGGCGAACAGCAAGCGCGCTTCTGCCACGTTAATCTGCTCGGTAAGCTTGGTGTATCGTTCCGCCTGTTTCGCCTGACGACGCAGGGAAGACATCTGCGAATCCAGCCCCGCCATCAGGTCTTCAAGACGGGCGAGATTGGCCTCGGTAGAGCGCAGCTTGCTCTCGGCATCCTTGCGGCGGACGTGAAGGCCAGCGATACCCGCCGCTTCTTCCAGCATCTGGCGTCGCTGGGCGGGCTTTGCTGCGATAACCTGAGCGATCTTACCCTGACTGACGAGAGCGGGGGAGTGCGCGCCTGTCGCCGCATCGGCAAATGTCAGCGCCACGTCTTTTGCGCGAACATCCGCGCCGTTGACACGATAGGCAGAGCCCGCGCCGCGTTCGATCCGGCGGGTAACAATCAGTTCCTCGCCTGCGTCATCTTCTGCATGAAGGACGACTTCGGCAAAGGCGCGTTCGGGGCGCGACGATGTGCCAGCAAAGATCACATCCTCCATCCCGCCCGACCGCATCGACTTGGCAGAGGTTTCCCCCATGACCCAGCGGATCGCTTCGAGAAGGTTGGATTTGCCGCAGCCATTGGGGCCGACAACCCCTGTCAGGCCCGGTTCGATGCGCAGTTCAGCCGGCTCTACAAAGCTTTTGAAGCCAGAAAGTTTGAGCCGACTGATCTGCATGGGCTATCCGCGCTGTTACTCCGCTTCGCGTGCGCCGGCACGCTGAAGGATGGGTTCAACGCCGGGCCATTGGTTGGCGTCGATCTTGTTGCCGTTAAGCGTGAAGGTGGGAGTGCCCTGTACGCCTGCTTCTTGCGATTTTTTTCCGGTGGATTCGACCAAAGCGTTGATCTTGTCCGCATCGGCGAGGCAGGTGCGGGCCTGATCGGCAGAAAGGCCACGCGCTGCGAAGAAATCAATCAGGCCTGTCACCTCGCCAATACGAACGAAACGCTCATTCATTTCGAGCTTTCCGGCCTCGTCAATAGCAGCGCCATTCGCCTGAATGCCCTGCATCACGGTCTGAAGGTTCTGCCAAACTTCATCCGAAAGCGTCTGATAGCGTTCTTTCGGGCCACACTGGGCAAGGGTGGCGATCACAACGTCGAACGTGTTCAGGAAAACTTCGCGCTGTTCGAAGCTCACAACGCCGGTTTCGATGTACTCTTTAAGAGCAGGCTTGCCATTGACGGCGAAGTTCGCACATGCGCCGCAGGTGTGCGAAGCATATTCTGCCAATTTCAGCGGAGCGTCCGGATTGCCGAGGATGTAACCTTCGCCATCTTCCGAAAGCGTCACGGTCTCAGTCCAGCTGGTGCCGTCGGGTGCAGCGATCGCAGCAATCGGCTCGCCATCGGTTCCGCCGACTTCATCGGTGCTGTCACCACAAGCAGATAGAGCCAGCGCCAGCGGTGCAGCCAGCGCGAGGGTGGCGGCGAAGCGGGAACGGGAAGGCATTGCGGCTTTGGTCATCAAAATGGTCCTTGCTTGGTCTGTGACGCTACAGCGTGGCTGCGCACGGGGTAAAGGTACTAGGTGTTGTGGTTGTGAACAATTGTGACGGTTCTGTGTAAAACCGTGTGGAAGAATGCTGATCTGGCCTGTTTTGAGGCAATTTAGTTGCTGTCAAAGGCGTCTTTTGGCGGAGCAAAACGGGCTTGCAGCGCCATCGCGACGCCGGGCCAGCTGTAAACCTCATCCAGTTTGCTGCCATCCAGCGCGAAGCTTGGCGTTGCATCAATCGCGAATTCGGCCCTGTCTGCGTTGGAGTTGACCATGATCGTCTGCGCCATCTGGTCATTGGCCAGACACGCATTGATCTGCGGCATGGTAAGCCCGCGCTGGACAAGCATGTCATCCAGATCAAGAGCGCGCGCGGCGTTCAAACGGCCTGCGGCATCTCCGCGGCTCCACGCAATCTGCTGGCTCTGCGGTGCCTGACGCGCTTTCGGCAGCCATTCACCTTGCGAATAAAGGAACATGCGGTGCCGGTTCTTGAAGCCCGCGACATCGCCGCACTGCGCCAGCATAGCGATTGTGAGGTCGAGGGCGTTGCGAATGAAGGGGCGCACCTCAATGCTGACCTTGCCCGGATCGACTGCGACCAGATCCAGCGTTGAACCGCCCTGCCGTTCGTAATTCGCGCAAGCGCTGCAGGTGTAGCTGATGAATTCGGTCAGTTGTGCTTCGGCATCAGGCTTGCCGATCCTGTGTCCGCGCTGCGTGCGTTCAACGGTGTTGGCC
>JAXHVK010000085.1:0-11990 GCA_034211135.1 Pseudomonadota bacterium | reverse complement strand
GGCGGTGTGGCTGGGCCTTGCAATCGGCACGCTGGTGCAGCCGGGCGCGGGCATTGACGGCAATTCGATGCAGCTGGACCAGAGCGCGCTGGAAAAGGCGCAAAGCCGTTCCGAAGAAGGCGTGACGATCCAGCAGATGATCCTTGAAATGGTGCCGTCCAGCCCTGTTCAGGTCATGGCGGACGTTAATGTCCTGCCGCTGATCATCTTCTCGCTCCTTATCGGGATCGGCATATTGATGGCGAAGGAAGAGGGTGAGCCGGTCCTCAAAATCTTCGAAAGCGGCAGCGTGGTGATGCAGAAAGTCACGATGATCGTGATGGAGCTGACCCCGTTCGGTGTCTTTGCACTGATGGCTTGGGTGGCAGGCACTCTTGGCTTTGACGCTTTGCAGGCGCTCGGCATTCTGGTGTTCCTCAATTATCTCGGCTGCTTCCTGATCATCGGTCTGATCTATGCGGGCATGATCAAATTCGTGGCAAAGCTGCCTGTGATCGATTTCTTCCGCGGGATCGTGGATGCGATTGCGGTCAGCTATTCCACCGCCAGCTCCAATGCGACCCTGCCGGTGACCTTGCGCTGTGCACGGCGCAATCTGGGGGTGTCGAATTCGGTCGCCAGCTTCGTCATCAGCCTTGGCGCGACGATCAATATGAACGGCACGGCGATGTATCTGGGGCTTGCCACGCTGTTTGGTGCGCAGGCCTTTGGCGTGCAGCTGGACTGGGGTGACTACATCACGATTTCCATCCTCGGCACGCTTGGCGCGATTGGTGCGGCAGGCATTCCGGGTGCGGGCCTGATCATGATGGTGCTGGTGTTCAGCGCGGTCGGCGTACCGCTCGAAACGATTGCTCTGGTTGCCGGGATTGACCGGATCATGGACATGATGCGGACGACCACCAACGTTTCAGGCGATGCAGCCGTGGCGACAACTGTGGCAAGTCTGACCGGCGAAATCGACCGCGCCGAAATGATCAGCGCCGATGATGTGTGATGCCTTGCAGGAAGTGTGACGGGTATTCCGCGCCCTTCAGCATAGGCCGACCCGAACAGCTAACCCGCGCCATCACAATAGCGCGAGAGGCTATCAGCGCGGGCGTTCTGGCGGAAATCCCGCATGACGGGAGATGTGGGGCGCACTTTGACGAAGTGCGTCTGGATGGCCCGTGGGACGATACCGAAATTCACAATTTCAGCTGCAACTTCTGCGGGCAGAAATTCAGTCTGACTGCCCACACATATCGCGGATCAGGCGGTAGCTGGGGGCCTGACGCCCCCTAGCTGCCTTATGGTCACCCTTCATCCCGCCGCATGACGATTTCAGTCCAGTCAAAACGGTTGCGCAAGGTAAGCTTGTCGCCCCGCACGCGGTAATTGAACACCAACCCGCTGCCTTCGATGTGCAATTGGCGTTCGTTGATGGCGAAGTCCTGATAAATCCAGTCGCCTTTATCGCGGCCTCGTGTGCGTTCGGTGTTGAACTCTCCATGCTTGGTGATTGCGACCAGATCGCCGCGGGAGATGTCCTCAACGCCTTTGTGCCGAACCACGCGCCAGTCTCCGAATAATTCGAACGGCATAGTGCGACCGCCTTCGGTCAGCCCCGCAAGACGGGATGCTTTGGCAGTAAGGCCGTCGATCAGCTTGATCTCACCATCCATGCCGGTGATGCCGGATTGTTCAATACGAGCAGACAGACGCTGGAACATCTCTGTTGCGGCTTTGGCGTCGCGATCCGTGTGATATTTGGCGAGCGCCAGCTTGGTTGTCTCGAACTGGTCGACGAGCAATTGTGCCTTGGCGAGAGCGGGTGAAGGAGGCGAGGCAGCCAGCACCACCTGCTCTGCGTCATTTTCCCGCTTTTGTGTGATGGCATCGGTGTACGCGACCGAGATTTCTGCAATGGCTGCATTCCCGCCCGCGTCGCCTTCGAGGGTCGCGAAGATGCCGCCACCATTGCTGGACAGGAACGCGCTGCCGATGGTGACTGTGACCGTGCCATTGCCTGCATCGGTGATAAGTTCGCCCGGCACGCCATAGATCGTGCCGATTTTCATGCCGTCTGCCGGATCAATCGAAATCACCAGATCCTGTGCGACTTCGCCCACCATATTGTGAAATTCGGTGGCGAACAAAGTGCTGGCTGAGCCCTCCCTTGGCAGGAAGAACAGATTGCCGCCGCGAACGCTGGAAACCTTCGTCGCGAGCGCTCCGTCGAAATGGCGCCCGACGCCAATGGTTGTCATGCCCACGCCCTTGCGTGAACCGGCGATTGCCTGCCCCATGAAGCCTTCCGGAGAAGTGTTGCCGACATTGGGGTTCTCATCGGTGAACAGCATCAGGCGAGTCTTGCCGCGTGCCTGTTCCAGCTCCTTGAACGCGGTGGCAAAGCCCAACTTCATGCCCGCCTCCATGTAAGTGGAGCCGTTGATCTGGATGCTATCAATCGCACGCTGCAATGTGTCGCGATTGCCGGCAACGTCGATCACCTGCTGATGCACGCGTGTATCGCTGCCATAGATGACGATCCCCATCCGGTCGCCATCGCGCATCTGGCGCAGAACTGCGCGCAGGCCTTCCTTTACGCGTCGCATCGGTTCACCACCCATCGAGCCGGAGCGGTCAACGACCGCAATCAGGCTGAGCGGTTCGGATTTGTAAGCCTCCGCATCAATCCCGCTGTCAAAACCGATGCCGATGAAGTGTTTGCCCGACGCATCATCAATGCTCACGGCTTCCGTATTAACGCAGAACAGCTGCGCGCAGTCCCCTTTGGCAGGCAGGGTAAGGTCATGCTCTCCCATCAATCCTTCGATCGTGAAGCTGGAGGTGTTGGGCAGGCCCTGAAGGTCCGCCTGATCGAGAGCGATGGAGCGGAAATGTTTCACATCCTGCGCGCCGCCCTGGCGGATTTTGGTCGCAGTAACGATAATCGTGCCGAGGCTGTCGTCTTCGTCTTCAGGCGGGCCTGCATCCTGCGCATGGGCAGCGCCGGACAGAGCGGTTGCAGCCAGTGCGAGCGACAGACATGCGCTTTTGGAAAGAGCGCGGCGGGATGATGTGTGGAACTTCATGGTTCACTCCCCTGATGTATGCGACTCGACGGAGCGTAATACTGTTCGGAAATTTCTCCTAATAGTATGTTTTTGAAACGGAATTGCGTTTCAACGGAGGACTGACCACTTGTCAGAATTTCCCGGAATTGCCCCAGTTTTCGCGCGGGCCGATTTCTTCGGGATTGCTCCATTGTTCGACGATCTTGCCCTTGGCGATCCGGTAAAGGTCAAAGACCGCGATATCCTTACCCGCGACGTGACGTTTGCCATAAGTCACCACAAGATCACCCTGACCAACTAGCTTGAACAGGAATTCGTAACTGCCGCCCGCATCCGAGCCGAGCCAATTTGCCAGTCCTTCGCGCCCGCCGGGGATGTCAGGCGACCTCTGGATCAGATCTTCGGCCACGAACTGATCCAGCTTGGACAGGTCACCATGGGTGAGGACCTGTTTTACAAATTCGAGCACGAGTTCCTTGTTCGCCTGAGTGTCTGCCGAAAGATCGGGACCGGTGGGCCCGCCGACCATGTCATGTCCCGAAGCTGTCTCTTCATAGGCAAGGATCGTGTCCCAGTGTTCGAGCACCAGACCTTCAGGATCGGTATAGAACAGGTCCATCGTAACCCATTTTGCTTCCCCGTCATTCAGGGACTGGAACGCGCTGACCCAGACCCATGGGCCATCTTCGAGGGACCGCACAATGCTTATGTCGCGTTTGGGGTTGCGTTCAAGGAAGGGTTCGAAGAACTCGAGAAAGCCTTCCACCCCGTCCGCAACGCCGGTTGAATGCTGGGTGTAGCGATGGCCGGTATAGCGCGTGACCGCTTCGCGTGCATTGCCCTGTGCGATGCCTTCCAGATACAGGCTGCGCACATTTTCCAGACCTTGGCCCATCAGCTTCTCCCTTTTGGTTTCTCCAGCACTTTTTTCCGAAAGCTGCACAAATCCGTCAGCTCGCAACGCCAGCATTCCGGCGTGCGCGCCTTGCAGGTGTAGCGGCCATGAAGGATAAGCCAATGATGCGCGTGCAGGCGAAACGGCTGCGGCACGCGCTTTTCAAGCTTGGCTTCGACGCTTTCGGGCGTTTTTCCTTTGGCAAGGCCAGTGCGGTTGCCGACGCGCAAGATGTGTGTGTCGACGGCGAAGGTTTCCTGCTTGAACCAGCAGTTCAGCACGACATTCGCCGTTTTCCGGCCGACCCCTGGCAGGCGGACCAGGTCATCGCGCGTGTCCGGCACTTCCCCGCCATATTCATCAATCAAAAGCTGCGACAGCGCGATGACGTTCTTCGCTTTGGAGTTGAACAAGCCGATTGTCTTGATGTGCTCGACCAGTCCTTCCAACCCGAGGTCGAGCATTTGCTGAGGGGTTTTGACTTTTTCAAACAATGCCCGCGTGGCCTTGTTTACGCCTACATCAGTCGCTTGCGCGGATAGGGCAACCGCGACGACAAGCTGATAGGCATTGCCATATTCCAGCTCTGTTTCAGGTTCGGGATTGCCTTCTGCCAGGCGGCGGAAAAATTCGAAAATCTGGTCTTTGGTCATTAGCTATGTTCGTCCGCTTTCGCTTCGGCGCGCTTTTCCCGAACCGATTGCATGGCGTCGGAGAATGCTGCGGCGATAATCCCTGTAGGCATAGCGACAAGACCAATTCCGCCAAGTGCGACAAGTGCGGCCAAAATTTTACCCAGCGGAGTAACAGGCGAAACATCGCCGTAACCGACCGTGGTCAGCGTGATGATGGACCACCACATGGCGCGTGGGATTGAACCGAAGGCATCGGGTTGCACGCGCCCTTCGGCCCAGTGCAGCGCGGTGGCTCCCGCCAGCAGCAGCACCATCGCCAGCGCGGCTGTGACGAACAGATCATAACGCCGCGCCACTACACAGGCCTGCAATTCGCGCAGCGCATCGCTGAACTGGCCGAAACGCAGCAGGGAGGCCAGCCGCAACAGGCGCAACAGGCGCAGGATCGGCGCGGCGGTGACAACGAAGGGGAACAGTGCGGCGATCACGACCGCCAGATCAATCAGAGCGAAGAAGGAACGCGCCCATTCCCACCGTTTTTGCCACGCACTGCCTTCGCCGGGCCGTTCTGCCGCGGACCAGAAGCGCGCGGCGTATTCGACCAGAAACACGATGCCAAAAGCAAATTCGGCAAAGCGGAACCAGGTCAGATTGCCGCGCACAAATTCCGCTTCGGTCCCGATGATCGTCAGCACAACCGACACCAGAATCAGTGCGACGATGATCTTGTTCGCGATGGTGAGCTTTCCGTCCTCGCTCGCTTGCGCGGAAAGCTGGCGGTAGACCCGTTGGCGCAGTGTCATGGGATCACGAACAGTCCCATGAATAGATCACCTTGCTGAAATCGCCTTTTGCCAGATCATCACTGCGGATCATGAAGACGCATTCGCCTGCATCCCCCCACATCAGGTGATCATCAGAGGTGAGGCGCAGCAGGACGTGGTCGTAATCGCGATACCGTTGATCCTCGCGAATATCGGCCTGAACAAAGGCGGGATAGCCGCCCGTGTGGTGCGTATTGCAACGCTGTTCCCACATCTCATCTATCTGATCGTAAAGCGGATCGACATCATACTTGTCGGGAATCTTGTAGAACCTGTCTGCCGCTTCGTGGTGCGACAGGTCGATCATGTCCTCGACCAGTTCCGGCACCAGCTTGATACCGTTCAGACGGTGCTTGCTCCCCCAAGCGGGGGAATAGTCATCGTGACCGCCGCTGTCTTCCTCATGCGCATGGGGCGCATCCTGCAACCTGCCTTTGGCATCTGGGCCAATGAGCCGGACGATGAAATTGCCTTTGTTCAGATCGTCAAAGTTCAAACCATAGGTGTCACCGCGGCCGACAAAGAACTGCACGATCCCGTCAGCCGGATAGCCTTCGAGCGCCTGACAATCCGCCAGATTGATCTGAGCCAGAAATTCCAGCGATTTGCCATCCGAACCGGTCGGCCATTGCTCTCCATCCAGCAGGAAGGCCGGGCCAAGCAGTCGCGATCCCATCGGCTCCATGGGCTGATCTTCGGTGGTGAGCAGTGCGATGGCCGGTTTGCGCTGCGATTTGAACCATTCAAGAAATTCATCCGCGATGCTCTGCGGCAGCGGTTCAAGAGTGGGCCTTTTGCGCGGCTGTGGTGCGGGAAAGGATGGCGCTGGTGCAGGGCTGGATGTTTGTTGCCCGGAAGCGGAGCCGCCGAAGAAACGTTTGAGAAAATCCATCATTTCTGCGGCCGCCCCTGTGTTGCCTATTCCGCGTTAGTATTAGCCGCCTTTCCGGCCTTCTCAAGGTTTGCAGCCTTCCATTCCATCGCGGTTTGCACACGGTTGCGGACTGTGGGGTGCGTGTAGAACAGCGTTTCTTCTATTGGGCCGGCCAGCGGGTAACGGTATTCTGCGGTTTTCACCAAAGCTTCCGAAAGGGCATCGGCGAGGCCCACAGTCTCCAGCGAATAGGCATCCGCTTCGCGTTCCCCCACGCGAATGAGTGTATTGAGCGCCGGCTGGGCCAGTGTCGCGAACAGGCCGACAGTGAACAAGAGTACCGGCAGGCCGCGCGGATCGCTGATTTCCGCTTTGCTTCCGAACAGGCGCGCAAACATCGGGTAGGTCTTAGCCGTCAGGAAAAACGCTGCGATGGCGAGGATTGAGAGCAGCCCGATCATCCGCCAGACATGGCCCAGCACATAGTGGCCGATCTCATGGCCCGTCACCGCGCGCACTTCGTCCAGTGATGCCTCGCCCAAGGCAACATCCGATATGGCGATGCGGGCGGAGTCTCCGATCCCCGAAACATTGGCGGTGAAGTTGTTTGACTGGCGCGAACCGTCGAACACGGAAATGCGGTCTTCGGGAATGTCCGCTTCCGCCGCCATGACAAGGATCGCATCGCGCACTTCGCCATCGGGCACGGGTTCGTAATCGTTGAACAGCGGCTCGATCAGAACAGGGCTCAGCAGCAGCATGAAGGAAACCGTCGCCGCGACCAGACCTCCGGCCCACGCCCACCACAGCGAACCGGCGCGGCGCAGCAGGAAATACAGCCCGATGAAGAACACAGCGCCCAGTAAGGTGGAAAGAAACAGCCCGATCGCCCCTTGCGACAGGAAATCGCTCAACGGCTGGCTTGTCCGGCCATATTCTGTTTCGCGCCACCAGTCGGTGTAGATACTGTAAGGCAAGGTGAGCACAGCGTTCACCAGCGTGTAAATCGCCGCCACCACGAACACGCGCAGGTTCTGCCACCGATCCGATATCTTGCGAAACGCCCAATCCAGCACCCCGCTTTTGACGATCAGCCATGTGACCAGCGCCGAAACGATCAGTCCGCCAAGGATCAGCCAGTGATTGCCAGTGGTGTAAGCGCGGGCAAGTTCAAGCTCGGCAGCGCTCAGAGCGGCCATATGCGCGTCTGTCGCGGCCTGCGGGTCGAATGTCATGTCTGATCCCCTCCCTCTGAAATCGGGTCAGTTGATGTCGAGCACATCTTCCATGCGGTAGCGACCCGGCTCCCGACCGATGAGCCACGCCGCTCCACGAACGGCCCCGCGAGCAAAGATCGTGCGGTTCTCCGCCAGATGGGACAGCGTGATGCGTTCTTCCTGCCCCGCAAGGATCACGCTGTGTTCGCCAGCGACAGTTCCACCGCGCAGGGTGGCAAAGCCGATTGTGCCTTCTTCGCGTGCGCCGGTGTGGCCATCGCGCACTGTGACGGAGTGGTCTGCAAGGCTGATATCGCGGCCCTGCGCGGCGGCTTCTCCCAGCAGTTTGGCCGTGCCGGAGGGCGCGTCCACTTTCATCCGGTGGTGCATTTCAAGCACTTCGATATCCCAGTCCGGACCAAGCCTGCTCGCAGCCTCTCGCACCAGATAGGATAGCAGCGTGACACCCAGCGAGGTGTTGCCTGTTTGCAGAACAGGAATGGAAGCGCATGCTTCTTCGATTGCGGCGAAGTGTTTGTCCTCCAGCCCGGTTGTCCCGATCAGGATCGGTACGCCCGCTGTCATTGCCGCCGACAGGTTTCCGGCCAGAGCAACCGGCGCGGAAAAGTCGATCAGCGCATCGGCCTTTGCAGCAAGGGAGGTGATATCTTCACCGGCATCGACACCGCCTGCTAGCGTATGCTCTTCACTTTCCAGCACTGCGGCAATCGCCTGACCCATGCGCCCCTTGCTTCCGATGATCCCGAATTGTGCCATTGTTTCCTGCTGATACTCGTTGATGTTGGGCGATGACCCGTATTTGATGAAGCCATGGCAGAGATTGAACGCATCGTCATCCTTACAGGCGCTGGCATTTCCGCAGAAAGCGGGATCGACACTTTCCGCGACGCAGGCGGATTGTGGGAAAACCATTCGATCTACGATGTGGCCACACCCGAAGGTTTCGCCCGTGATCCCGATCTTGTGCTCCGCTTCTATGATGCCCGCCGTGCTGCCTTGACCGGAGTCGCGCCGAACCCCGCGCATGAAGCGCTGGCACGTCTGGAGCGTGAGTTTTCAGGCGAGCTTTTGCTGGTGACGCAAAACGTCGATGACCTGCACGAGCGCGGCGGATCACACACAGTGGTGCACATGCATGGCGAGCTGAAAAGCGCGCTTTGCACATCGTGCGGCACCCGATCACGCTGGGAAGCGAGCATGCTGGACCGACCGCCTTGCCCCGTCTGTCAGGCGCCGACCTTGCGCCCTGATGTCGTGTGGTTTGGAGAGATGCCCTATCAGATGCGCCGTATCGAAGAGGCGTTGTCAGCCTGCGATCTGTTCGTCAGCATCGGCACATCAGGCGCGGTCTATCCGGCGGCTGGCTTCGTCAGCCAGGCCAAAGGGACAGGTGCACGCACGCTGGAGCTGAACCTTGAACCCAGCGAAGGCAGCAGTATTTTTCATGAAGCCCGTCACGGTCCGGCGAGCAAGCTGGTGCCCGAGTGGGTGGACGAGGTTCTGAACGGTTAGGGAATTTATTACTCAGCGCGAGTGTGGTCGCATGGGTAGTAAAATGTTCGGACTGTCGGATTGGTTAGGGCTGCATTCCAACTTACACCGATGATGGGGTCTGAGCCATTCTTTGAGTGCGTGATCGGTACAGTGAGCCTCTCCCGGACGCATTCGGCAAAAGCACGTGTCCGGTCGTTTTTGACGGTGACTGTCCAGCCGCCCGCATCAAATCCGAAACTTTGTTCCTTATCCGAGGACAGCAAGCCGTGCTCTGCTTCACACGCATTGATGTGGTACCACTGATATTCTGTGTAAAGCCGCGGCCCATAAGTCGAAGCAATCAACCAGCCGAACAATCCAAGAATTGTCACGGCGATAATGCGCAACAGCAGCCTTGACCCTTTGGGATGAGCGTAGCTCAAGCTGCGCGTCCTACTTCTTCTTCACCGGCGGTTGGGGGCGGGTGAAGACCAGCTCTGTTTCGCTCGATGCGTTCGTGTCCAGCGTGTAGCCCTCGGCATTGAATCCGCGCAGGTCGTCCGCTTTCTCGATCCGGTTTTCCATGATCCAGCGTGCCATCAAACCGCGTGCGAATTTGACATGGTACATCAGCCGCCGCGCTTCGCCGTCTTTCACATTGAGAAAGCTCGCTTCAATCACCTTGCCCGGCAGGACACTGGTATCGACGGCCTTGAAATATTCGTTTGAGGCAAGGTTCACCACGGTCTGATCTGCGTGATCGCCCAGATCTTCCGCCAACTTCGCTCCAATGCGACTGCCCCAGAAATCGTAGAGCGATTTGCCGCGCGGATTCGCCATTTTGGTGCCCATTTCCAGCCGATAGGGCTGGATCGCATCCATCGGGCGCAGAATGCCATACAGGCCGGAAAGAATGCGCAAGTGATCCTGAGCATAGGACAGCGTTTCTTCGCCGAGGCTTTTCGCCTCAAGCCCCCAATACACATCGCCATCAAAGGTCAGGCCAGCCGGCTTTGCCGAATTGCTGCGTCCATCCAGGTCGAACGTCTTGAAACGCTCCGCATTCAGGTCTGCCAGCTTGTCCGAGATATGCATCAGTTTGGCCAGATCAGCGGCGCTTTGCTGCTTTGCGACCTGCGCGATTTCGCGCGTGTCGTCCGCCAGTCGCGGCTGAGTGATTTCGACCTGCGTCTGAACTTCGTCAAAGTTCAGTTTCTTGGCGGGTGACAGAAGGGTAAGCATGGGATCGTCCTGCGCAGGAATGGATGGTCGGTTTGGCTGCGGTTTAACGCAAAGAACGGGCCGCTTCCAAGTCTTTGCGGTGCAAACTGTGATCGGATTTTCCTCAACCTCAGCGGATCAGCCGCACCCCTTGCAGGCCGGGTCTTTCGCAATGGTGAGCGGTCGCATTCCCGGCTGCATCCCGTCGAGGATGAACAGCTTTCCAAAGGTCGGATCGCCAAAAGTGCTCACTCCGCTTAACAATACGCGCACGGCCTGCATGGCGGCAAAGGTGCCGACCCAGCCTGCCATTGCGCCCAACATGCCGTCTTCGGCGCAGGTATCACAGTCCTCGGCATCGAAGGCATCGCCGACAAAGCAGCGGTAACACGGCTGTCCGGCAAGGTGCCCCGCGAATGCTCCGACCTGGCCCTGAAAACGGCCGACGGCGGCGGAGAGCAAGGGCGTGCGCTCTGCCACGCAGGCATCGGACACCGCAAGGCGGGTGGCGAAATTGTCCGTGCCGTCCAGAACCAGATCCGCGCCTTCGATCAGTTCCCCCGCATTATCCGCCGAAATGCGGGCATCCGAGATGGTTACGTCCAGCGCGTCGTCGAAATTGGCCAGCCAGCGGCGGGCACTTGTCGCTTTGCCATGGCCGACATCACGCGCGGTGAAGACGGTCTGGCGCTGGAGGTTTGAGACATCGACCGCGTCATTGTCGACAAGGGTGAAGCGACCGATCCCGCTTGCGGCAAGGTATTGGAGCGCAGGCGAACCAATGCCGCCAAGGCCGATGACGGCCACATGCTTGCCAGCCAGCGCGACCTGTCCCGCGCCGCCGATTTCGGGCAGCACTATGTGACGGGCAAAGCGTTCAAGCCGCGCAGAGGATAGCGGGCCGGACGGCGCATCACTGCCGCCTGCGCCTGTTAATGAACCGGTGGATGAGTCTGTGAATAGCCTGTCGACCATGACAGCCCTGTTGGCAGGCTGTGGAAGCCTTGTGAATAGCCTGTGGCCACATGGCGGTTAACCCTGTGGAGCGAACTGTGTGTAACCCGGCGGAAATGCAGGGGACTTGCTGTTGGGATGAAGGGCCATCGGCAGTGCAAAACCGGTGCACCGCCGATGGCTAATCCCTTTTAGCTTTCAAGCTGGCGCAGCAGGCTGCGCACATCGCCGTCCATATCCGCATCGCGTTCGCGCAGATCTTCGATCAGGCGCACAGCATGGATGACTGTCGAGTGATCGCGCCCACCAAACTTGCGTCCGATTTCCGGATAAGAACGTGGCGTGAGCACTTTTGACAGATACATCGCAACCTGACGCGGGCGCACGACGGCACGCGCGCGGCGCTTTGAAGACATTTCCGCGCGGTCGATCCGGTAGAACTGGCAGACGGTACGCTGAATCTCGTCAATCGTGATCCGGCGGCGATTGGCGGAAAGAATATCCGTCAGCTGTTCTTCTGCGAGCTGCAGGGACACTTCCTGTCCGGTCAGCTGGGCATAGGCGATCAGCTTGTTCAGGCCGCCGACCAGTTCGCGGACATTGCGCGTGATAGTGCGGGCGAGGAAGTCGATCACGTCCTCCGGCACGCTCAGCGGAGCAAATCGCGAAAGCTTTGATTCAAGGATATTCTTGCGAAGTTCGATGTCGGCCGCAGCGATATCGGCGACCAGCCCCATCGAAAGACGGCTGAGAAGGCGGGGTTCTACCTCATCAAGAGCTTGCGGCGCGCGATCGGCGGCGAAGACGAGACGTTTGC
>JAXHVK010000084.1:0-12081 GCA_034211135.1 Pseudomonadota bacterium | reverse complement strand
CTCTTGCGGAATGAAAGCCGCGGCCGCGGCATGGGATTTTTTGAAGCCGGAAATTTTTACCCCGACTTCCTGCTGTGGCTGGTCAATGGCAACAAGCAAAGTCTCGCCTTCATTGAGCCTCACGGACTTCAACATGAAGGGCCCGGACTCAAGAAAATTGCGTTCCACAAGACGATCAAGGAGATCGAGGATCGACTGGGCAACAGGAACGTGTCGCTGAGCAGCTTTGTCATCACCCCGACCCGGCACGCAAAGCTCAATTGGGGGCTTACGGTCGATCAACTCAATGAAATGAATGTCTATTTCATGGAGGAGCAGGCCGAGGACTATATGGGTCACATCTTTGAGTGCCTGTTGAGCAGCGGCGTCCTCGCTGACGCCTGAAGCAGGCTATAAAATAATGTGCCCAGAGAAAATTGCCTAACGCCCGCGACCCGCTTCGCACCCGCGAACCGGAAGCGGGGGCGCGCGGCCAGCCGGCGAGACCCAGCGGCCTGTCTAAAAATAATCCTGACGACCAAGTCTTGAGCCTCGCCGGGCCGGTCGGCACAAGACGTCTCCTGCGGCTCCGGGCTGAGCCGCCGGTCGAAGATCGGCGATCCGCCCGGACCGCCTTGATACCTGTAAACGCTCTATCCAGCCGGGCGAATAGCCCCGCGCCATAGGCGCGGGTAGGCCGCAAAGGACTCAGGGCCCAAAGACGCGTTTCTCAAGCCGCTGTCCGGTGTATCCCAAATTGCGAGCCAAGAAGTTCCACGAGATAGCCGCCATCGCGCAGGGCTTCTGCTTTCATGATAACATAGCGCATCGCGTGCTTCATGGACGGCCCGCTCCATTCCGCATCGACGCGCGCCTTGCCATATAGGATCTCAGCAATCTCACGGCGGCGCAGGCCTGCTTCCAACCCATCTAGGGCAATAAGGCCATTGCGCAGGATTTGCGTACGTTTGGTCCAGAGAGGCTCTGCCAGATCAGGGCCATCGCCGAGGAGCGCCAGTGCCGCTTTTTGGGCTTTGACCTTACGCTCAAACGCGTCAACGTCCGAGATTGTGAGGTTCATGCGAACAGGCTCCATGCCGAGCAAGGAGAGGCCTGTGCAGCGCACCTGCACGACGCAGCCCTTGCCCCGGAGGAGTAGAAATTCGCGGCCTGCCGTATCCGTGACATGGGTTATCTCGCAGATAGGAACGGTACGCTCCCAGATATCGCAGGTCTGGCCACGCTGTAACGGACTGCAATGGACCTGCACCTGATCGGGATAGGCATGGCGTGTCCAAACCACATCTGCCTCGAACCCGTTAAGTTTGGGGTCCGGCATGAACGCAAACCCCAAGCGCTCCGCCATGGTCTGGTGAACTCGCGATTTCAGCAACCTGATATTGGCGCACGGTGCCTGCATTTCCGAAACATCTTCGGCTTTCCAGTCCCTGGCATAACGGCGAACGCGCTTGCTGCGGCGGGCATATTCCCAGGCCCAGCGGTCATCCGAGAGCCGCCAAAGATAGTCATATTTCGCGGTAAAGTCGTCGGTTTCGATGGTGAATGTTTTCATCGGTCAGCTCCCTTCAAGAGGGAATTCTGGCAAAATGTGTGCCAAGCTCTGATTTCATAGCGTCTTCTGGAACTCATTATAAGCGCAGTAAAAACAGCATCATGCGTAATACAGGCTCGCTTAAACAGCCTGTCTTAATTCGCGATCTAGGCGAACGCACGTTTTGTGTTCTGTTGTAAAGTCTACAGTTTCACTTACGCCGCGTTTTGCCGGGTCATGCCGGAACACGCCGCGTTTGGTCTCCATTTGCCGCCATTTGCACTCCCCGAAATATAATCCGCCTGCAATCCTGTCTCCAGATCAAAACGAACTGGAGCGAGCGGACCTATGTCCCATACAGCGGATCATCAAGAGACAGGAAGCCGGCGCGCTGCGATGCTGCGCACGGCGTTCTGCCCCGTGGTGCGCGAAGCGTTGGAAGCGCCTGATACGATTGAGATCATGGCGAACCCGGATGGCTCTGTCTGGATCGAAAAGGCCGGGCTCGGCGTCATTGTTTCTGATCATACCCTTCAAGCCTCCGACCGCGAGCGAGTGATCCGCCTCGTGGCCTCCGGGGTGGGAGAAGTCGCAAGCCGTATAACCCCCATCATCTCTGCTGAACTCCCAGGCACCGGCGAACGGTTTGAAGGGCTTCTCCCACCTATTTCGACCGCCCCTTGCTTTTCAATCCGTAAGCCTGCGACCACGCCCTTTGCACTGAGTGATTATGTCGATCAGGGCGCGCTGTCTCCGGCCATCTGCGCCGCATTGCGTGAGGCGGCTACCAATAAAGCCAACATCCTGATCGCGGGCGGAACCTCATCGGGCAAAACGACGTTCACCAACGCCTTGCTCTCGGAGCCCGCTTTCCATGACGACCGGATCGTCATCCTCGAAGACACACGCGAACTTACATGCGCCGCGCCCAATGTCGTCCAGTTGCGCACCCATCGCGGCAGTGTCTGCCTGCAACAGCTGGTACGCTCAACGCTTCGATTACGTCCCGACCGGATCATTGTCGGCGAAGTGCGCGGCGCTGAAGCGCTCGACCTCCTCAAAGCGTGGAACACCGGTCATCCCGGCGGCATCACCACGCTTCATGCGAACTCGGCACTCGGGGCGCTGACCCGGCTCGAACAGCTGGCGATGGAAGCGACGCAGAGCGCGCCCTTCGACCTCATTGCAGAAGCGATCGACGTCGTCGTGTTTATGAGCCGCGCGGGCGGCCAGCGACGGGTTGAAGAGGCGCTACGCGTCTCCGGCTTTGAAGGTGACGGCTATACCACCGCGCCGCTAGTCGCCCGCTCGCTTTCCCTCGTTTCTGAGAGCCTCATCAACACAGGAGATACACCATGACGCTACATTATCAGACACAGGCCGTGCATCGAACGGCCCAGATCGTCGCCCTTGTCGGCATAGGTTTGGCTTTAGCAGGCTCAGCCCACGCCGCCGGGTCCGGCATGCCTTGGGAAGGCCCACTCGATCAGATCCTGACGTCAATTGAAGGCCCGGTCGCCCGGATTGTGGCGGTGATCATCATTACCCTCACCGGTCTGACGCTCGCTTTTGGTGAAACCAGCGGCGGTATGCGTAAGCTGATCCAGATTGTATTTGGTCTGTCTATCGCCTTTGCCGCGACCTCGTTCTTCCTGACCTTCTTCTCGTTCGGCGGCGGAGCGCTCGTGTAATGGCCGAGGGCTATGAAATCCCCCTGCATCGCTCACTCACGGAGCCGATCCTGATGGCAGGTGCGCCGCGCGCGGCGGCCATCGCCATCGGGACGTTGGCTGCGGCTTTGGCCCTTGGCCTGCGCCTCTGGATACCCGGCCTCTTGCTTTGGGTGCTTGGACATTCAGCGGCCGTGTTCATGGCGCGGTCTGACCCCGATTTCATGGCTGTCGCCAGCCGCTCAGTCAGAAACAAGGAGCATCTGTCATGTTGAACCTTCGAGAATATTCTCAAACGCCAACCTTGCTGGCTGACTATTTGCCCTGGGCCTGTCTCGTGGCGCCCGGCGTGGTGCTCAACAAGGATGGCAGTTTCCAGACCACGTTCAAGTATCGCGGGCCTGATCTTGAAAGCTCGACCGATGCTGAACTTGTCGCGATCAACGCCCGCGTCAACAATGTGCTGCGCCGGTTTGGCTCCGGTTGGGCGCTATTCTTCGAAGCCCAGCGCCATGAAGTCCATGATTATCCGGACTGCGACTTTCCGAATGCTGCACCCTGGCTGGTGGATCAGGAACGTGCACTACAAGCTGACGAATCTCGGGCGCGTTATGAAAGCGCCTACTATCTCACGCTCCTCTGGCTGCCGCCCGCAGATGCTACGGGCCGCGCCGAGAAGGCTTTGATCCAGCGCGCGGAAAGCGAAGACGCGGCTACCTGGCGTCACCGGCTGGAGACGTTTCAGCAACATGCTGCCCGCGTGTTCGACTTGCTCGCAACCTGTCTCGCAGAACTTGACCGCCTGAGCGATGATGAGACGCTGTCTTATCTGCACTCTACGATTTCGACCAAGCGCCATCCGGTGGTGACGCCGGAGCTACCGGTATTCCTTGATGCTGTGCTCGCTGATGAGCCTTTTGCTGGCGGCTTGGAGCCCATGATCGGGAACGCGCACTTACGTACACTCACTATTCTGGGTTTCCCCGCCTCAACGCTGCCCGGCATTCTCGATGAGCTCAACCGTCAGGGCTTTGCCTATCGCTGGGCGACGCGGTTCATCGCGATGGACAAAGCCGAAGCTGAAAAAGTGCTCGGCAAGAAACGCCGTCACTGGTTTGCCAAACGCAAATCCATCGGCGCGGTGCTGCGTGAGACCATGTTCAATGAACAGGCAGCTTTGGTTGATAATGACGCCGACAACAAAGCCGCAGACGCAGATGCCGCGCTCCAGGAACTGGGTTCCGATCTTGTGTCCTATGGCTATGTCACCACAACGATCACGGTCGCTGATGAAGACCGCCGCGCCGTGGATGAGCATATCCGCATCGCCGAACGCATCGTGAATGGGCGTGGCTTCACCACGATCAAGGAAACGCTGAACGCTGTCGATGCTTGGCTCGGGAGCCTGCCCGGCCACCCCTATGCCAATGTCCGACAACCCATCCTGCACACGCTGAATCTTGCCCATATGGTGCCGCTGTCTGCGGTCTGGGCGGGTGAGGAGACCAATCGCCACCTACAAGCCCCAGCCCTTATTCAGGCACAGACCGATGGCACGACCCCGTTCCGTCTGAACCTGCATATCGGCGATGTTGGCCACACGCTGGTTGTTGGTCCGACCGGCGCGGGCAAGTCTGTGCTGCTCTCCCTCGTCGCAATGCAATGGCAACGCTACGAGGAGAGCCAGGTCTTTATCTTCGACAAGGGCAACTCAGCCCGCGCCGCGACTCTCGCCATGAACGGCCAGCATGTCGATCTGGGCGGGTCTAACCGTCCCAGCCTGCAACCGTTAAAAGATATCGACACGGAAGCTGGTGCCAGCTTTGCTGCAGATTGGCTGGCAGGTCTCTGCACGAATGAAGGCGTGACGATAACGCCGGACCTAAAAGCCAACCTCTGGGACGCGGTACAATCGCTTGCCAGCGCGCCGGAAGTCGAACGCACCCTGACGGGCCTCACCTTGATGCTACAGGACGAGACGCTGAAAGCCGCGCTGCATCCTTTCACGCTGGAAGGCCCGCACGGACTCCTGCTCGACGCTGACCATGAAAGCCTCCAGCTCGCAGACACGGTCTGTTTCGAGATGGAAGAGTTGATGCACGCCAAAGGCGCTGTCGCGCCGGTTATCACTTATCTCTTTCACCGGCTTGAAGCGCGGTTCGATGGCAAACCAACCCTTCTCATTCTCGACGAGGCCTGGCTGTTTCTTGATGATCCAATGTTTGCCGCGCGTATCCGCGAATGGCTGAAAACCCTGCGCAAGAAGAACGTCTCCGTTATCTTCGCCACGCAAAGCCTGGCTGACATTGCCAACAGCTCGATTGCGCCTGCGCTCGTCGAGTCCTGCCCCACACGGATCTTTCTGCCCAATGAACGCGCGCAGGAACCTCAATCGAAAGAGACCTATCAGCGGTTTGGCCTGAACAGCCGCCAGATTGAGCTGATCAGCCGGGCGACACCCAAGCGAGACTATTATTACCAATCGCCGCTTGGCTGCCGTGTGTTTGAACTTAGCCTTGGCCCGATTGCGCTGGCCCTGTGCGGCGCGTCGAGTCCGGTCGATCAGGAACGTATCAACCGCACGCTGGCAGAAGCAGAACCCGTAGATTTTACCGAGACCTTCCTTTGCGCCAAAGGCTTGCACTGGGCAGCAGAACTGCTGAGCCGCTGGCCGGGTGCTGCGCCTGGTGCTGCTGGCGACCTCCCATCCGCTTTCACGATTGCCGCTGAATAGGAGCCCCCAATGAAACGTCTTCTCATCTCCGTCTGTCTGGCTGCTGGTCCAACAGTCGCAATGTCCCCGCCCGCACTCGCGCAATGGGTAGTCTATGACCCGGCCAATCATATCCAGTCCATCATTCAGGCCGTTCAAGCGGTTGAAGAGGTCACCAATCAGATCCAGCAACTGACCCATGAGATCGAAATGCTCGAGAATATGGCCCGCGATCTGGAGACTCTGCCCGATAGCATTGCCGACGACATCCTGCGCCGCATGCAGCGCATCGATGAGCTGATGCGGAAAGCCGAAGGCATCGGTTACAAGATCGAAGAAATCGAGCGCGAGTATGAGGAGATCTATCCCGAAACCTATGGCGAGACCCCGCCGGAGAATGCCGTGCTCGTCGAACAGGCCCGCACAAGATGGAAACAGTCCCGCATCGCCTATCGCGAAAGCCTGCAAGTCACCGCGCAAGTCGTCTCAACCGCGCGCGCCGATAGTGAAAGCCTCGACCGCCTGATCGGCTCCAGCCAATCAGCAGTCGGTAATCTGCAAGCGGTGCAGGCGGGCAATCAGATCGAGGCTCTACAGACCCAGCAACTTATGCAGATCGAGAGCATGATGGCCTCGCATTACCGCGCCGAAGCGCTCGAACGCGCGCGGCAACTGGCCGAGGCCGAACGTGGCCGCGCCCGCACGCGCAGCTTTCTCGGAGCAAGCGACTAATGGACGTGATCGACACCTTCCTCGACACATTCATCCGGTATATCGATAGCGGATTCGGCCTGCTGGCAGGCGATGTCGCTTATTTGACGACCACGCTGATTGCGATCGATATCACACTGGCGGGCCTGTTCTGGGCGCTGAGCCAGAACAATGATGTGATCGCGAGCCTGCTCAAGAAGGTGCTCTATGTCGGCTTCTTTGCTTTCATTATTGGCAACTTCTCGCTTCTCGCCAATATCGTCTTCGATAGCTTTGCAGAGCTGGGGGTGACGGCAGCGGGCGGCACGATGACCGCAGATGACCTTCTGCGTCCAGGCTTCATCGCCAGTGTTGGTTTTGATTCGGCTCAGCCGCTGCTGGCTGAAATCTCCGACATGCTGGGGCCAATCAGCTTCTTCCATAACTTCATCATGATCGCGGTCATGTTCATTGCCTGGGCGATCATTATGGTCGCCTTCTTCGTGCTGGCGGTACAGCTCTTCATCACCATCTTGGAGTTCAAGCTCACAACGCTCGCAGGCTTCGTGCTCGTGCCGTTTGCTTTGTGGAACAAGACGACTTTTCTGGCTGAACGCGTGCTGGGCAATGTTATCACTTCGGGCATCAAGCTGATGGTGCTCGCCGTGATAATTGGCATCGGATCAACCCTGTTTGGCTCGGTCACGGACGCCTTTCGCACCGGCGATGACGTTACCCTTGCGCAGGTCATGGGCACAGTGCTGGCTGCGATTGTCTTCTTCTGGATGGGCATATTTGCGCCGGGCATTGCTTCTGGTCTGATCACTGGCGCGCCGCAGCTTGGCGCGGGTTCAGCGGCTGGCGCAACCGCCGGTGTCGCCGCTGGAACCTATATGGCCGGGGCTGGTGGCCGCGCGGCGATTAGCGGGGCTGCCAGTGGCGCCTCATCAGCGGTCAAAGCTGGCGCTTCAATGGCTGGCGCGGCGCGCACCTCCTACACAATGGGCGCAGTCGCGACTGGCGCAACCGGCGTCGGCGCTGTTGCTGCTGGCGTGGCAGGCGTTGCCCGCGCAGGCGCTGGCGCCATGGCACGCACAGCTAGCCGTCCGGCCGCATCTATGCGCGAAGCTTACCAACGTGGCAGTCAGGGCGCATGGCGCTCAACCGGCGGCTCTGGTGGGTCTGGCAGTTCAACATCTTCAGATGCCTCATCCTCGAGCCCTGGTTGGGCCCGCCGGATGCAGGCCCGGCAAGGCGCAAGCCAGGCCGGACAGGTTGCCGCCCATTCCCTGCGCGACGGTGATCGCGGCTCCTCGGGCGCAGCGCCTCAACTCAATGACAAGGACGATTAAAGATGGCCTTCAAACGCTCTTCCACTAGCTATGGCCCCAGCCCATTCCCTGAAACGCCCTATCAGAAAGCGGGGCAAATCTGGGACAAGCGTATCGGCTCTGCCCGCGTCCAGGCGAAAAACTGGCGGCTCATGGCCCTCGGATGCCTGACGCTCTGCTTCTTTACCTCTGCCGCCCTGATCTGGCGGTCCACGATCTCGACTGTGACGCCTTATGTGGTGGAAGTGGATGAGACAGGAGCCGCCCGCGCGGTTGCACCTGCCACGGAACGCTACACAGCCAGTGATGCCCAGATTGCGCATCATCTGGCTAATTTCATCCAGCGGGTGCGCGGACTGTCGATTGATCCTGTCGTGGTGCGAGACAATTGGCTGAAGGCCTATGACTATGTCACCTCGGAAGCCTCCACGACGCTGAACGAATACGCGCAAACCAATGATCCGTTCGCCGATGTCGGTCGCAAGTCCCGCACGGTGGATGTTGTCAGCGTCGTGCGCGTCTCTGATGACAGTTTCCAGGCTCGCTGGATCGAGAAGACCTATGAGAGCGGCGCGCTCGTAAAAGCCGAGCGTTACACGGGCCTCTTCAACATCATCACCCAGCCGCCGACGGACGCAGAAACCCTGCGCGCAAATCCCCTCGGCCTTTATGTCCATAGCCTCAATTGGGGCCAGGACCTTGTTACAGGAGAATGATCCCCATGCTTCGTATCCTACTCGCAACCTCCGCCCTCGCGCTGACAACAGCTTGCGCCACTACGCCAGCGCTTGACCCGATAGACGCAGATGCGTTCGTCGCCGCAACGCCCGTTGAAGACATGGTTGAACGCCCGGTCGAAATTGTTGAAACCGCTGTGCCTTTGCCATTGCCCGGCCAGATGATGCCCGTTGGCGCGCGTGTGACTACAAACCCTGATGGCAGTGTCACGCGCACTTATACACGCACAGTATCACGTCCATCTGTCGCGCCCAGCGAAGCTATTCGCCAGGGTCGCCAAAGCGCTTTGATTGAGCCAAGCGTAGATGGTTATGTGAACGCCATACAAGTCTATCCCTATACAGAAGGCGCACTCTATCGGCTCTATGCCAGCCCAGGTCAGGTTAGCGACATCGCGTTGCAACCGGGCGAGGAGCTGGTGTCTGTCTCGGCAGGTGACACGGTCCGCTGGGTCGTAGGTGACACCATGTCGGGCTCCGCCAATACAGCCCGCGCGCATGTGCTGGTCAAACCCATATCCTCCGGCATCCGCACCAATCTGATGATCGCCACCAATCGGCGCACCTATCATCTGGAATTGGAAAGCGTCGAGGGCGGCTATATGGCCGCCTTATCATGGCGTTATCCGCAGGATGAGTTGGCAGGCCTGACGGCGCGAAACGACCGCGCGATCGCGCGAGACACGGGCAGCATTGAGCGTGGCCTCACACTTGAAGGTCTGAACTTTGATTACCGTATGAGCGGCGATAGCCCGGACTGGAAACCGGTTCGTGTGTTCGATGATGGCCGTCAGGTGTTTATCCAGATGCCCGAGGACATCGCCACAACCGACATGCCGCCGCTCTTTGTACTTGGCGAGGATGGCGACGCAGAACTCGTCAATTATCGCGTCCGAAACAATTATTATGTGGTGGACCGCCTGTTCCGCGCTGCAGAACTTCGGATCGGAGCCAAAGACCAGACCTTCGTTCGGATCACTAAAGGCCAGCGCCGCACCGGCCTCGCTGCGATCTTCGGGGGCTAGCGCGATGTCTGACCCGATCCCCTTCGATGAGCATGCCGAGCGGCTGAAGATCCGCGAGACGCCGAGACCTGTCACCCGGATCAACCGCAAAGTGCTGATCGTTGGCGCAGGTCTTGGCGCGCTCGGCCTGTTTGCCGCCGCCAGCATTGCGCTCAAGCCGCCAACGGTGAGCGATCCATCGGAGCGGCGCGAACTCTATAACACGACAAACACCCGCAAGCCCGAAGGCCTCTCAGCCTTGCCCGAAGGCTATAGCGAGTTGCAATCTGTTGAAGAGCGCATTGCCAGACTTGGCCCGCCACTCGCTGGCGATCTTGGTGCCACCATGCTTGAAACCGAACGCAGCCTTGGCATTGAGCCAGAATATGCGCGCGCGTTTGAAGACGACTTCCGGCCAAACCCGGTCGATGAAGCCGCGCGGGCTGCACGGCTCCGCGAAGCGGCTATGGCCGAGGAGGCGGCAAAAGCTCCGGTCTTTTTCCAGCTGCAATCGCGGACCCATCGCCAAACCGCAGCCGATGCCCGCGCAGTCTATCGCGACCCTGCGCTTGATCTTGGCTCTGAACTGTTCGCGCTGGCCGCATCGTCCGAAGGCGCGCCGTCAGGATTCGGGCAGTCTGCCGACAGTAATCTCCAGTCCCGCAAGCTCGCCTTTGCTGGCGAGACCGCTGGCAACGACATCTACAATCCAAACCGGATCGAAGATCCGGCCTCACCTTATCAGGTCATGGCAGGCACGCTGGTTGCGGCCAGCCTCGTCACCGGCATCAATTCGGACCTTCCCGGAACAATCGTCGCGCAGGTCACCCAGCCTGTCTATGATACCGTGACCGGCAAATATGTGCTGATCCCACAAGGCTCGCGCCTTATCGGGCGCTACCAGTCCGAAGTCTCGTTCGGTCAGGACCGGGCGCTCGTGACCTGGGACCGGATCATCTTCCCCGACGGGTCCTCCATCGTCATCACCGCGCCGGGCGCAGACGCCCAAGGCTTTGCCGGTCTATCAGATCGTACCGATCACCATTGGGACCGTGTGTTCGTTGCAGCCGGATTAGCAACCATTCTGGGCATTGGCGCAGAACTTGGCTCAGACGGCGATGGCGGTCTCGAACGCGCGATCCGGCGCGGTACAACCGACACCATAAGTCAGGCCGGACAGCGCGTCGTCGAACGAAACCTTGGCATCCAGCCAACGATAAAAGTCCGGCCCGGTTGGCCCGTGCGTGTCGTTGTCACCCGCGATCTTATCCTCAGACCTCACTAGAACAGGAGCAAATCCAATGACCCTTCGCCTCGACAAACTCCCGGACCGCACACCCGTCCGCATGAGCATTGCGGTTGATCCGGACCTTGCCGCAGCGCTCGCCGATTACTCGGAAATCTACCGCCAAACCTATGGCGCGGAAGAAAAACCCGAAGCGCTTGTCCCGGCCATGCTGCAACAATTTCTCGGCACTGATGCCGGGTTCAAACGGGCGCGCCGCGCCCTTCATGCCAGAACAGGAGACTAGACCCATGGCACAGATCGGAACCTTTACCGCGAAGGATGGCACCTATACCGGCACCATTCGCACCATGACGATCAATGTGAAAGCGCAGCTTGTTCCCAACGCGGACAAGGCCAGCGATAGCGCGCCGGACTTCCGCCTCTATGCAGGCGGCGCAGAACTCGGTGCGGCCTGGCGTCACGAAAGTAAGGACGACGAGACACCCTACCTTGCCGTCAAACTGGATGACCCAAGTTTCGCCAATCCTATGCGCGCTGCCTTCTTCGAGAACGAAGCCAACGGCACGGGCGTCATGGTCTGGAACCGCCAGAAGTAGGCATTCCCCATGGCCGTTAGCGATCAGGACCTCGAAGATGCGCTGGGTATCGCCGCAAAGATGATTGATCTTTATGGTTACAGATACTGGCCCATCTTTGAGCGACTTGAAGCGGAACTGGATGCCCGTTCTGATCGGGCGAAACGCGTCGAAGCCAGATTGTGCCAACATAGAGAATTGTCTACCGGTTCAAGGCAAAGCGTCAGGACTGGGCGAACGCGATCAAAGCCTCATAATCTTCGCGGTCTGCCAAGCGAAGCGCATCGACATAGGCGCGGCGCAGCGCCGTCAGATCGTTAAGTGACCCACCGCCCCAGCTGAGCGCAGGAACTCCAAGGCGTTGTAGCAACTGATCGGCCATCAATCGCGCATGGCGTCCATTTCCATTAGGAAACGGGTGGATGAAGACTAACTTATGGTGCAGTCGCACCGCAAGTTCGATTGGTTCATAGGTTTCATGCTCAACCCAATAGGCCGCATCTCCCATGAGCTGGCTTGTTTGCACACCAATCAGGTAGGGCGCGATCCCGATATTACGTTCAGTACGCCGATATTGCCCC
>JAXHVK010000083.1:0-12415 GCA_034211135.1 Pseudomonadota bacterium | reverse complement strand
GGCGTAGGATGTCCAGACCTTCTGGCCGTTGACGACCCAGTGATCGCCCTTGTCTTCGCCAAAAGTCTGGACATCCTACGCCGACAAGGCGGACTGGATTTTCTGCCTTGTCCGCACGGATAAGGAAAACAAGTATCAGGGCATCACCTTCACGCTGATCGACATGGCGAATGAAGGCGTTTCGACCAAGCCGATCAAGCTGATCAGCGGCAATTCGCCGTTCTGTGAGACTTTCCTCGACAATGTCGAAGTGCCCAAATCCTATGGCGAGGATATCCCCGCGCAGGTGGGCGAAGTGAATCGCGGCTGGGATGTCGCGAAATACCTGCTGGGTCATGAGCGCGAAATGATCTCTGGCATGGGCGGCGGAGAACGCACGGCAGCCATTGGCAGCGCGATGAAGCGGCACGCAGGCAAGACCGGTGATGAAATCGACCCGATCCTGCGCAGCGAGCTGGCACTGTTCGATGTCGATGCACTTGCATTCACGGCCATGTCCGAAAAGTTCATGGACGAAATGAAAGCGGGCAAGGGCCATCCGGCTCAGCCGAACATGATGAAATATGTGGGCACCGAACTGAACAAGCGCCGTCACGAACTGATGATGAGCGTTGGCGGTTCGCGCAGCCTTGAATGGGAAAGCGAAGAAACGCGCGGTGGCAAGCCATCGCGTGAATGGCTGCGTACCAAAGCAAACTCGATCGAAGGCGGCACCAGCGAGATCATGCTCAACGTGATCTCCAAGCGCATTCTCGACCTGCCGGGCGCGTAAACCGGCGTTGCGACAGGCCAGCCCCGACTTGCCCCATTGGCGCGGCAAGTCGGGGCGGCCGCGATCCGATGCACCACAGACATTCTGCCCGGGATTGAGCCGGGACAAAAAATCGACGGGAGAGGACCCCAATGCCCCTATTTCATGACGAAGATCAGGCGATGCTTGCTGACACAGCCAGCGGCTTCATGGCTGAAGAAGGCAATATCGCAAAACAGCTGCGCCACTGGCGCGACCGTGACTGCAAGGACGGATTTGGTCATGCTCTTTGGAAGCAGATGGCCGAAATGGGCTTCACTGGCATGTTGCTGGATGAAGATGACGGCGGGCTTGGCATGGGCCATGTCGAAGCAGGCATTGTGCTTGAAGAGATCGGCCGCAACCTGACCCCTTCGCCGTTTCTGACATCCTCAGTTCTGGCTGCGACAGCGCTCAAGCATGGTTCGGCGGACCTTAAAGGCCGGTACCTGCCGGGCCTGATCGAAGGGGAAAGCGTGTTCGCTGTCGCCATCGACGAAACGGCAAAGCACCGTCCGCAGCGCATCAGCACCAAGGCGGAAAAGTCGGGCAATGGTTTCAAGCTGACCGGCTCCAAAAGCTTCGTCATTCAGGGTGCGAGCTCGGATATGATCGTCGTCGCCGCGCGTACCAGCGGATCGGATGACGATGATGACGGCGTGACGCTGTTTGCCGTGCCGAAAGATGCCGGCGGAATGACGCAGGATCCCGTGCGGCTTGTCGATAGCTCCATGGCCAGCCACATCACCTTTGACGGCGTTGAGCTGGATGGTGACGCCGTAATCGGCGAAGTCGATGGCGGCCGCGAAGTCCTCAACGCCATGCTGACCGCAGGGCGCATCGGCGCCGCAGCCGAAGGCGTGGGCGTTGCCCGCGGCGCGATGGACATGACGGTCGATTACCTCAAACAGCGCAAGCAGTTCGGCACTCTGATCGGTGAATTCCAGGCGCTGCAGCACCGCGCCAGCCACCTTTATTCCGAAGTCGAAGTCGCCCGCGCTGTCGTTATCAAGGCGCAGCAGCTTCTGGATGCAGACGCCGAAAGTGCCGAATTGATGAGCTCTGTCGCCAAGGCGAAAGTCGCCAAATCGGCCGGTCTGGCGGTGAAGGAAGGCGTCCAGATGCATGGCGGCATCGGCATGACCGACGAATACGATATCGGCCTCTACATGAAACGCGACCGCGCTTTGCAGGAATTTCTGGGCGATGCCTATTTCCATGCCAACCGCGTTGCCGAACTGAGCGGCTATTAAGGAGAAAATTCAGATGGATATCCAATCACTGTTTGGCCTTGATGGCCGTGTCGCTCTGGTCACCGGCGGATCGCGCGGGATCGGCAAGATGTTCGTCGAAGGCCTGCTGGCTGCCGGCTGTGCCCGCGTCTACATCTCCGCACGCAAGGTGGAGCAGATGCAGGAAACCATCGCTGAATTCGGCGAGGACAAGGTTATCGGCATCCCCGCAGACCTGAGCCAGATGGACGGCATTCAGTCGCTCGCCGACGAACTCGCGAAGCGTGAGGAAAAGCTCGACATTCTGATCAACAATGCGGGTGCCGCGTGGGGTCAGGATTATCTGGAGTTCAGCGAAGCAGGCTGGCACCGCACGATGGATCTGAACGTCAAGACACCGTTCTTCCTGACGCAGAAGCTGCACGATCTGCTGGTCGCCGCAGGCAAGGGCGATCATCCGGCCAAGGTGATCCATGTCTCGTCGATTGACGGACAGCGCATCAATCCGTGGGAAACCTATCCCTATCAGGCATCCAAAGCAGCCGTGATCCAGTTGACCAAGCGCATGGCCGCCCGCCTGATCCGCGACAACATCATCGTCACTTCAATCGCACCGGGTGCTTTTCCCAGCGAAATGAACAAAGCGGCCAAGAACGCGCCCGACGCCAGCGCCGCGATGATCCCGTCAAAGCGCGTGGGAACCAAGGAAGACATGGCCGCAGCCGCGATCTACCTGTGCAGCCGCGCAGGCGATTACGTGGTCGGCGATACTGTTACCGTGGATGGCGGTGTGGTGAACGCCTCATTGCCGATGGCCTTCAACGATCCGGCTGGCTGAAGCCAAACATCTTAAGACGCGAAAAGCCCGGGAGCGAACCTCCCGGGCTTTTTCATTTATCCGCTATTCCTCGACATAGCCCTTTTTGGTTTTCTCGAGGATCAGTTTCGTCATCGCGCGTTTGGCGGCTGCTTCGTCGTCATAGCTTTTTGTGACGCTCTGCCCCTTGGTGCCGCTGCGCCCGTAATTGACAACCACATCGGTGCCGCGAAGCGCGATGCGCCAGAACTTGTCCGAACTGCCACGCTGGAATCGGAAGGTCTGCCAGTCCGCCGTGCTTGGCGGAGCAACCTCTTCTGCAACGGGTGCCTTGGGCTTGGTCGAAGGCACGCTGACCTGCGCTGGCAGGGGAACTTCAGTGAAGGGATCGTCGTCTAGATGCGGCGTATCGCGTTGCAATTCCGCTTCGATCATGGCGATCACACCGTCCCGGTCCTGCCGCCACGCGTGTGAGGGGATGTCGATCACCCGCCAGCCAAAGGCGCGCAGGATCGTTGGCTTGAACACATAGCGTTCATAGACCCGCCGCGCATCGCCCAGCGTCCCGCCATCAATCAGTATGCCGAGGGCAAAGTCGGCCCCGTCATCGGAAAGAATTGCCACGTCACAGCGGAAGCTGGCGCCGCCGACATATTCCTCCACGTCGTGTCCGCGCATGGCCAGCTCTTGCGCGATATCGCTCCGCAGCGGATCAGCGGGAGGTGAAGCGGCAAAGATGGTGCGCGCATTGGGATTGATTGCGGCAAGGGCAGACCGGCCCAGCTCCGCATCACCCTGCGCCCGCGCTCTGGCAAAGGACAGGAAGGTGCGCAGCGCCATCGCGCCATCATTGTGTGTGTTGGTGATCGCTTCGGGTTCGATTGTGGAGACAACGGCCATGTGATGGCGCGCGCGGCTGAAGATCACATTCAGGCGCTTTTCCCCGCCGCGCTGGTTTATCGGGCCGAAATTCATCGACATCTTGCCCTTGGCATTGGGCGCGTAACAGATGCTGAGAATGATGATATCGCGTTCGTCACCCTGCACATTCTCAAGGTTCTTGACGAACAGCCCGTTGAATTCGCCGTCATCTTCGCGGTTGTATTCGTCCTCAAGCGCAGCGGCGAAATCCTTGTCCGACTGGGCAAGGCGTTCCAGCGCGTTCTCGATACAACTCTGCTGCGCTTCGGAGAATGCAACGATGCCGATGCTCTTATTGTCGCCGCCCATCAGCAATTCACGGACCATGCCGGCTATCAGGCGGGCTTCGGGCTGGTTGGCGCGTTCGAGATAGACGCCGTCTTCGACTGAATGGACGCTGATTGGCCGTTCGAGCATTCGCTCCACTGCGGTAACGGGCGATGCCTCGCTTTCCGAATGCAGCGCCGAGGGTGCCTCGCCCGGTACAGGGAATGTCTGATCGGGGATTGTCACCAATTGCCCGTCATAGAATGCGGCGTTGGAAAAGCTGATAAGCGCTTCGGACCGGCTGCGATAATGCCATGCCAGCAATGTCGCGGGCAGATGGCGTGCGGATTGGGTCAGCAGACTGTCTGCATCCAGCATGATGTTCACGGCTTCGCCCTCATGCTCAACTTCGATCTCCATATCGGCATCGTCGATGGAGGATGCAAAGAAGCTGGTTGGCGGCAATTGCATTTCATCGCCGACAACGATCAGCTGCGGCGCGCGGCACAGTGCGGGAATGCCATCTTCGACGGGTATCTGGCTCGCCTCGTCAAAGATCACGACGTCGAACAGGTCGGGCGCGAGGGGCAGGGTGTCAGACACGGATAGCGGGCTCATCAACCAGATCGGCTTCAGATCGCCAACCACCATGCCGGTGTCACCGCTCGCCATATCGCGGATGGATTTGTAGCGCATGGTCTTGCCGAATTCGTGCTCCGCCTCGCGGCGGCCATTGGCATAAGCTTTCTTGAAGGCCTTACCCTTGGCATCCAGTTGCGAGGTTGAAAGCGTGGAATGACGCACATTTGCGAGGAATTCGTTATGCGCGGTGGCGAGAATGGTCTTCGCATTGTCACCGCACAATATCTCGCGCGCCCTGGCGCTGCGCCGTGCCAGTTGGCCCAGCTTGCCCGCGTCAAAGCGCTGCAATTCAGGCTTGGTCCGGAAGGTGGCCTGAAGCCCCTCATCCACGACCAGCGCCTCCATGCACAGCGCGGTTTCGGGGATGGACCGCAGGACAAACCCGCTGGCGGGGTCTGCGGCATAGGTGGATGCGAGCAGGGGCAGAACATCGGGCAGGTCTTCCAGCCCTTCGCGCATGTCGCGGATTTTCTCGGCCAGCGCCTCCAGCGGCAGGCGTTCCGCATCGCTCAGCGTATCAGCCATGAGCGAACGCAGCGCGTTGAGGTCTGGCAGCATCGCTGCAAGCGCAGCGACATCGGCGCGCGACGAGCCATCCGGTTTGAACAACCGTTCGAGAAGCGCATCCTTCTGCAATTCAGCGCTGACGGCGTCGCGTGTCGAGAGCAGCTTGGCAGGCGCATCCGTGCCAAAAGCCGCACCCATATCCGCTTGCGCGCTGCGCATTTCGGCTTCGACCTGATGGACAGCCACCAGTTTCCGCAGCGCGTCGGTGATTGTCGGCTTCACCGCGTGCGCCGCGAAATCATAGCGCGCGGTGACATTGGTCTTCAGGCTGCGCCAGTCGCCGCTCAGGAATTTGAAGAAGCCCGGCTCTTTTGCTTGTGCAAGGGCAAGGCCGGCTGCTGCATCCTCGGCATCGAACGGGTCCTGCCAGTTGGATGCGGCGTCTTGCGCCTCTTTTAGCTTCCGCTCCAACGCCTGATAGGCGGACTGGAACTGCGCAAGTTTCGCGCTGCCAGTGGATGAAGTGTCCAGCAGGTCGAGATTGTCGGCCAGCCTGCTTGCGGTCGCATCCTCACTCAACTGGGCCAGAGCGATCAGTTTTTGAAGCGGGACATCGTCGCCTTGCAGATAATCGGGCAGGCTCTCCAACCGGTCTGCCAGCCTATCGGCCAATGGTTCTGCCTGATTGATGAATTTCTCTGTGCGGGCATAGGCGCGATCATCGCGCGCCACACTTTCGGATAGCAGCGCAAAGGGCATTTCAGACAGGCTGGTAATGCCGAAACTCTGCTGCATGGATTGTTCGATCTGCGCGGCAAGATTGCGGTGCTTTGCCCAGTCAACAGGCGAGGGCAGGCGTTCGCGGATCGAATAGGGGTACTCCCCTTCAAACGCTGGCAGTTCGATTTGCTGGCGGATCAGTGCTCGGATCGTCGGGGCATCCTCCCCGTCCATTGCCGAAAGAGCGTCTTCAAAGGCGGCGATCTGGCCGAAACTGTGATCCAGCGCCTTCACCGTGCGGTCGCGCGTTGCGGTTAACTGTTCCAGCCCGCTTTCCGTCTTCACCCAGCCATCGTAGCAATCGCGCAGGTCATGAATGAACGGCTTTTTGTCTTCCTGACTGTCGTGGATCAAGGTGGACAGCCGTTCCAGCCCGGCCTGTTTCAGCCGGTTGAACACCACATCCAGCGCGGCGCGTTTTTCGCACACGAACAGCACCCGCTTCCCGCGCGCCGCAAAATCGGCGATCAGATTGGTGATGGTCTGCGATTTGCCGGTTCCGGGCGGTCCCTGAATGATGAAACTGTCGCCACTTCGCGCCATCGCGACGGCCGCATCCTGCGTCGCATCGGAGGCGACGACATTCCACTGGTCCTTTGCCGGCAGAGGATCGGGCAGGGCGTTGTCGACATCGCGCGGAGCAATCGAGAACAACCTGTCGAAAGATGCCTGTTCCTGTGCATCGGCAATCAGCGCGGAATAATCGCGCACCAGCGACATCTTGCGGTAGTTGAAGTGCGCCAGTGTCACCTGCGCGCAGTCAATCTCCCACGCGAACTTTCCCTTGTCCTCTTTCTCCAGCGAATATTTCTCTGTTTCGCGCACAGGGCCGCCAGCCATGAAATCGGGGCGCGGGGCAGGCATGGGCAGGCCAAGAGCATCGCGCTGGGGCAGCGGCTTTGCCACGACATGGCGTTCGAACAAGGTCCGGCCCAGCGGTTTGTAATTCTCCGCATCATAGCTGAATTCCGGCCTGCCGACGGATCGGCGCGCGGCCTTCCCACGGCGCTTTTCATATTGGCGCAGTCGCTGAACGGCCTTTTCATGGATCATCCGGATCGAAGGCGCAGTCGCCAGATCCAGTGTAACGCCGGGTTCACTGGCGTGTATTTGCGCTTTGAGGTCGGCGTGGATCTGCTCAATCGTCACTTCGGTCAGATCGACTGTTTCGGGCAGGTCGATATCATACAGTTGTTTCAGATAATGGCGCAGCGCGGGATTGAATTCCGCCACATTGTCCAGTGCCTGTAGCGTGTAGCGATCGCGCACGCCCTTTTTCTTTTTCACATCGACCGGCAACCACAGCAGCGGGGAGTTGATCTTCTCCCCCGGCGCATCTTTCAGATTGGTCCAGTTGAGGAAAGCCGCGACCAGACGCAGATTGCTAAAGCCGTATTCGGCCCTGTCACGGCGCGATTGCTGGAGGATGCGATCAAGCGATGAAGGCAGATAGGTCTGGTCTTCAAAACGCAGCCAGCGGCCCAGAGGCTGTGGCTTTGTCGAGAGCACATCCTTCGCGAAACGGTTGCTCCATGTGCAAAGCTGATCCTTGCGAATGGATTCAAGTCGCATGACCAACGGCACGCTTGCGACTGTCAGATTGACGCTGGCTTGCGTGGGGCGGAAATGGATCAGCTTGTTACGGCGTGACAGGTCGAACAGCCTGTCACGCAGATGAGAAAGGACCGCAGTGCGCCGGTCGGGGATGGAGGAAATGCCATCCAGAACGCGTTCGGGATCGAATGTCGCATTGTCTTCGCGATAGTTTTCCAGCCGCGTCGCAATCGCGCCGAGGTCCGCCAGCCTGTCTTTGCGGGCCAGCGGTGTCATGTTTTCAATCAGTGCCGCGACGACAGGGTGCAGGTTCGGGTTGAGGCGGAAAAGATTTGTGCGTGTTGCGGCGAAATTCGAAAGGTCATTCTCGCTCTCGAAATCGAGATCACAGGCAAGCGCCGCGAGCAACTGGCCCATCGCGAACACATCCGTGCGTTCATCGTGGTGGCCGAGCATCTTTTCCCAGACATTATAGCCCGCGACGAATAGTGGCTTGTTTATCTCGTCCCCGGCCTTGGCGACTTCCATGTCGCGCACGCTGATGCCTTTGGTGTTGTCTTTCGTGACTTCGAGATTGCCGACAATGCTAAGCGATGAACTGGTCTGCGGTTCGACCTCTTTCAGCATCGCAAAATTGACTTTGACCGGATCGCCCGAAGGGTCCGCCAAGGCAAGGGTCCCATCGGGGTTCTCGACCACCGCATCCGGAGTGATCTGTGCGACCCGCCCATCGGCGTGGAGGGCGGCAACCTGCCGCATCAGCGGCACGAACATATGCACCAGATCATTTTCCGGCACGCGCCCGGAATACCGCTCCATCGCCTTGACCAGCTTTACAGGCTGTTTCGCCAGACTAGCTTCACCGCCTGTTTCGGCATCATGCGTGCTCATGCGCGAACCTCCCAGGTCAAAGCTTCTGAAGCGCGGATAATACGGTCAATCTGGGGTTTGCGCATTTTAAGCAGCGATTTCAGGTTGTCGCGGTAATCGTCCGTCCATTCGATCATGCTCGTAAACTTGGCACCCCGCACCAGCATCTCTTCGGTCTGGTCACGGTCCGCATGGGCAAGGTCGAGCACGAGAGCGATGAAATAGTCGCGAATGCTCTTGTCCGCGGCGACCTGTTTTAGACGTTTCAGATCAAGGCGTTCCTCATCAGGCGACCAATCGGCAAAGAATTGCTTCACCTGCGTCAACACCATGGGGCTGGCCAGATTGCTTTCGTGCAGCAGGAAAGCGAAAAACTGGCGCGTGATGGCGGAAAGCTGCGCCTGATCAATCAGGTCCAGACTGCCAATCGCCATCGGGCCTTTCAATTTGGAAAGCACCCAGTCATCCAGACTGTCGCCGGTGTCCTCACCGCGAAACCAGCGATCAATGAAAAGCGCGCGCAGATACACTTCCGGGTGGCTCGCATTCTTGCTGATCTCGCCCTTGGCATCCAGCTCTGCCGCCTGTTCCAAAAACGCCTTGGGATCGGTGGCTGAAAGACCCGTCATCACTTTCAGCAAAACTGCAATCGCATGCTCCGAACTGCCAGATGCAATCGCTGCGCCCCTGTCGGCGAAAACTTCTGTCGCCAGCAGATAAAGCCGCGCGGTTTCGTAAAGAGTGTAATCGCCTGCGGATTGCTGGACCGCATCATCAATGATCTGCTGCGCAATGCGATAGCGACGGTCCTTCAGCGTCCAGAGCAGATAGTGCGCCACTTCGTGTCCGAACAATGCCGTCAGCTCAGGATCGGAGAGCTTTTCAAGCACGGGGCCATACAGCACCACATGCACTTCGCCCGGAATGAAGAACAAAGCGGCGTTCATCGCACCATCGCCCGCCTGATACAGCGTAACCGGTGCTTCGACGCCCAGCTTCGCCATCGCCTGTTCGCAGCATTCATAGGCGCTGGCGTGTGTGTCTCGCGAAAGTCGATAGGTCTGCTTCAGCAGCAGATCGCGAGTCTCGGTGTCCTGTTCTTCCTGAAGTTTTTGAGTGCGGAACCAGTCCCACACGCCGGTTTCTTGCGATTCGAGCCAGTCTGCGATGTCCGCATGGTACTTTAGCTGGGCGATCATATCCGGAATCCGCGTCTTTCTCTGTTTCAGAGGGATGCAAGCATATGAAGCGATTGCTCGCATGTATATGACATTACGCGGAAATGGTTGCTGTTTGCCTTCACCCTCAGGCGCCGACCAAGTCGACCAGCAACGTAAGCAGGATGCGTGGCTGTTCTTCTCAATTCAGCATTGACGAAGCGTGGGGCGTATCTCCCCACTGACGGGGTGAACGACCATACATTCGTTTGAACTCACGACTGAATTGGGAGGGGCTGACATATCCCACACCCCTAGCAGCTTCGCTTACCGTCATTCCGCCTGCAATTTTCAACGCAGCATGGTTTAGGCGCATCGACTTCGCGAACTGGCCTGGCGACATGGTTGTCGCAGCCTTGAATTTGCGGTGGAATACGGCGCGGCTCATCCCGGCCCTGGATGCAAGATCGTCAATCGAAAGCGGTTCGGCCAAGTTCGAAGATATGTGGGCAATCGAGCGAGCTATGGCGTTGCCAACGCCAAAGGCCTGTCGCGCAAAATGACCTGCCCCGCCTTTCAAAATGGCAAAGTACACCTCGCGCAGACGCGCGTTTGACAGAACAGCTAGGTCAACTGGGTCTTGGTCCAGTTCCAAGAGCCGCAATAGGGCCTCGGCAAACCCCGCGTCCCATTCTGACAACCCAATGCCGCGATTTTCCGAAGGCAGCGCGGTAGCGAGATGCGCATTACCGATATTCTCTATTTCGACCGCCAGTTCTCTCATCAATCGCGTATCGAGTGAGATGTAGACGCCGTAGAGCGGATTTTCCTCAGAAGCCCGCGGCGTGCCCGCCTCGACTGGCATAGACGTGGGGCAACACAGATATCGGCTGTCGTCATAGACATATCGAGTCCCATTGAGCGCGGCTTCTTTGGAACCGCTGACTATTGCGATGACGCTTGGCTCATACACCACCGGCGCGCATGGAACCGCTTCCGTTGAACGAAACAACTTTACGCCGTCGATGCCTGTTTCAAACAGGCCATCGGAGTGAACCTGGCCTTCGATGAATTGCTTGATTCGATCCTTGCTCATGCCTTCCATCTAGCTGGCGTCAGGTCACATTCCCACAATGATGATACGATTAGGCAAGAATCAGCGACGATCATCACTTATTCTGCCGATTTTGGTCATTTATATGCTGCTTATCAAAGGCAATGTGTGCTTGGCGCAACGGCTCGCCCAGCCAAAGGAGAACAAGAATGACCGACACGAAATTTGGCCCGCGGGGCTGGACGCCCGAACGGCTTGGTAATCAGTCTGGGAAAACCTATTTGATTACCGGGGCGAACTCCGGAACTGGTTTTCAGGCGACACGCATTCTGCTGAGCAAGAATGCGAAGGTGGTGATGCTCAATCGCTCAACCGAAAAATCTGCTGCGGCAATCGCTGATCTCAAGAAGGAGTTTGGCGCTCAGGCAGAAGTGTCATGCATTCGCATGGATCTAGCTTCGCTCTCCAGTGTACGGGAAGCCGCAGCCGAGGTGAGCGAGACGATCCCCCAGATCGACGCGCTCATCTGCAATGCTGCCATCGCTCAGGTTCCTTCACGCGAATTGACCGAGGACGGCTTCGAAAGCCAACTCGGCACCAATCACTACGGCCATTTCCTTCTCAGCGGGCTGCTGTTTGATCGGATCCAACAATCGCGTGGAAGGATCATCGTTGTGGCGAGCCTCGGCTACAACATGGGGCTGAAAACCATCAAGTTCGACGATATGAATTGGGATCAAGACTACAGTCCCAACAACGCCTACTCGCAGAGCAAACTTGCCCAAATGATGTTCGCTTACGAGCTTCAGGACCGGCTTGGCGTTGCGGGTTGCACCGGTGTCGAGGTGTACGTCTGCCATCCTGGCGCTTCGGCCACGTCTCTCATTTCCACGAGCGGAAGTCGGATGATGCGTGCTGTTTGGTGGCTCATGACAAAGACACCTTACGTCCAGACTGCACGCGAGGGGGCCTATCCCCAAGTCATGTGTGCAACTGAAGAAGGGCTTCCTCAGCGCGCGCTTTACGGCCCGACTGGTCGTATGGAAAGCACCGGTCCGGTCGGCAGGGGGACGCTGAACCCGCATGCTTATGACAAGCAGGTAATGAGCCGACTGTGGCAGGTTTCAGAAAAAGCAGTAGGCTTCGAGTGGAAGATACATCCGACGGAAAGTTAGAACCACAGACAGACGCCTCGCTATGGAGGCGATGGTCGCCCAACGCCGCAAAACCGATCACTCGGCTTTGCGCAAATTGATGCTGAAAATGACGAGCCGGTTCGGAAAACGGGTTCCGAACCTTCTTGTTTGTATTTGCGAGAAAATGGTGCGGTCGAGAAGACTCGAACTTCCACGGGCGTTAGCCCACAACGACCTCAACGTTGCGCGTCTACCAGTTCCGCCACGACCGCACTCGTAAAACCGGGACAAGAGCTCGTCTGCCCCGTGGTAGGAGCGCGCCACTAGCAAGGGCTTTTCATACACGCAAGCCCTTTGAGCATGGCAATGCGTAAGAGTTTGCGCAGACGCTGTTTCAGCATGGGACTGGGTTACCCAATCGCTTGCGGGTTTGGTTAAACGCGCGTTCACAATTGAGCATGAGCTTTGGTATCGCCTTTGCCATCCTTGCGCAGATTGCTGCACCTGCCGGTTCGGAAACGGAACAGTCACGCGCGACGGCAACCGCAACAGCCAGCGCGCGCGTTCTAAAGCCGGCGGCTGTCCGTGTTAATCGCGATACGGGGGCCGTGGTTGTTCAGGGGAACAATGCAGCGCCGGCGCAGAAAGCGAAAGACGCACTCGGCACGGTCTGGATCGAATTCAGCTG
>JAXHVK010000082.1:0-12875 GCA_034211135.1 Pseudomonadota bacterium | reverse complement strand
GTCAACCTGATAGTTTAAATTATTGATAAATCAATGATGTTCTCATGATATATTACAAATTTAGGACATCTGAATACCCTTACTGATTCATTAAATGTTTAATAATTCAAGATGCCACATTTGATGTTATAAAGGTTGACTTGACCAATGAAGCAACATTAAAATCTTAGATTTATAATAAATCAATAATCTACTACTGATATCTTATGCTTACATCCTGACTGACAACAGCGCGGACATAGCCGGGCACATCGGTATTTATCGCGGTTTCAAGAATGGCCGGGATCAGCGTGCCCTTGGTCAGCGTGGTTTTCGGGTTCTCCATCGCTTCGGCACGTGCGGGGCCACCGCCCACGCCGCCGATCGCGCTGGCAAAGGCGGCTGCCGAACCGACCGCGCCGCCGGTTGCAGGCGCAGCCGCTGCTGCGCCAGTCCCGGCAGGAGCGCTACCCTGAAGAGCGGTTGAGGAACCGGAGGCGCGACTGAAATCGGCAATCAGAGCCGGGCTGGAATACGGATTGGCTGCAACACCTGTCGCAGCATTAGGAGCGCGTGCAAGGATCGGCGCAGGCGCCGGATCAGGGCGCTTCGGCGCGGTCTGGGCAGGCGCTGCAGGAGCAACCTTGGCAGGCACGACTGCAGGCGCTGCGGCAGCCTGCGCAGGCGCATTCGTCGGGCTTCCGACTGAGGCAGGCTCATTGGTCTGCTGCGCGGCGTTCATTGCCCAAAATGTGGTTGCACCCAAAAGACCCACAAACGCCACACCGGCGGCGAGGCCCAAACCTTCGGTCTTGCCTTTGCGCTCTGCCACGGCGGAAAAGCCGCTGCGGCTTGCCAGGTCGATTACCTCAGCGCTTTCGCCATCGCGCGGGTCCACCGCATTGATCGAACCGCCATCGCCCTTTTTGGGCGGAAGTCGCATTGCAAGACGCATTACATTACCTCCGGTGAGACAATCATAGTCATTTCAACAAAACCCGTCATTCAGGAACCCCGCCTTGCGCGCTTACCCGCCTGTGCACTGCGCGGGTTGGAAGCGGACGGGTTCGTATTTGTCAGTGTAGCAGCTTCGCGCCCCGAACGCAGAATAACCTGCGCGGGCACCTGATCCAGCACCACGGTTTCCCCGCGCACGGTGAAATTGACGGGGCCTTCCTCGCCATCCTCATTCAGCATAAGGATCGCCGGAATAGCAGTGCCTTCCGGCCATGTCAGGAACAGCACCTCGCCATCGTCATAGGCGCGTGTGGGAAGCAGTTCGCGATCCCCCTCGCCCGACCATGCAAAGTTGAGATTGGCCGGATCAACCACGGCATAAGGATCGTTCGCCGCGGCCAGCTCGGCTGCATTTGCGCGTTCCTGCTTCGCCGCTGCTTCTGCTGCGATGCGCGCTTCTTCCTTGGCCTTTTCAAGCTTGGGATGGCGGAATTGCAGCACGTAAAGCGGCCTGTTGCGCGGGCTGGCGACCAGATCGAACAGATAGGTGCGCTTGCTGGTCACAACAGTCAGATTGGTTGCCGCGCTGGGCTCCAGCGGTTTTACGAACAGGATGGATTGCGCCTTGTTCGGCTGCACCTGCCACGCTTTGCTATCGCCGATGGCGACGTTTTCGATCGTTTCGTCTTCGGCGAATTTGATCGTGGTCTGGACCTTTACCTTGCCGCGTATGGTGACCACAGCGGATTCATCGTACACCTTCGTCACGATACGCGGATCGCTGGCTTTGGCCGGCTCGCCAATGGGCTGGACAACTTCCTGAGCCAGCACGGGCGAAGCGGCCATCAGGCCAAAGGGAAGCAGCAGAGCGGCTGCGCGGTTCATTTCTTCATCTCCGATTTGGCGGTGCCTATCTTCGCACCGGCAGGCGCGCTGCGGAACCGGTTACCGATACCGCGCGTGCGTGACACGCCAGCATTGGCCGACGCGTTCTGACCTGACTGTGAACTGGACGTGTAAACCTTTGTCTCGCGCGTGGTGGAGCCACCCGACGACCCCGTGTCATTCGCCGCAACCGCCGCCGCAGGGGCAACATCAGCACGCCGCTGGCTCGCCGCTGCTGTTGCCGCAGGGGCAACCTGTGCAGCACGATTTGTCTGAGGCGCAGGCGCCGCAGCCGGGGCTGCGCGCGGGGTCTCGTCACGCACTGGCTTGTCATCAACCGAATTGGCAAAGCCGAAGACCTGCCAGCCGCCAACCATCTTGGAAGAAATAACCAGCGCCATCAGCATCAGCATGCAGTGCACGAACCCGACAATGAAAAATGCCATCGCCGCCTGCTGGTTGATCTGCCCCTGCACAGCGACAAGGTTGGCGAGGATCGGCACGGCCATTTCCAGCATGATAGAGCCGCCCACCACTGCAAAAACGGGCACAAGAGCCAGCATCACCATGCCTTTAAGCCAGCCCACAAACAGCCCGCGCGTGCCATTGAACAACGCCATCACCACGAAAATCGGACCAACCGCCAAAAGGATCGCCAAACCGATGCGCGCGGTGACCAGCAGGCCGACCGTGCCCAGCAGCAACAGCATCGCGCCCATCCACATCATGCCGGGGGGCGAGAACATGTTGATATCAGTCTGCCCGTTCGATGCCTGCTGCACGGCAAGGAAAACGATATCCAGCTTTGTCGCGAAAACCGCCGTGGCGGACCCTTCGCTGCCAGTAAGCACGCCCGCAAGCCAGTCCGGCGTTTCAACGAACAGATTGTAGAATACGGTCGAAAACGCGGCAAAACTGGTCGCGAATGTCAGCACCAGCCCCAGCGTCATCATTCGCGGAACCAGAGCGCGGATCGAAAGGTTCGAACGGCCCAGCATCAGGCTGATACCGAAGAATGCGACGTAGAAAATCAGCAGCATCGTCAGCACCAGGGCCATCTGCCCGTCCGCGCCAAAAATGCGGCCAAAGGCCTGCTCGCTAACCTGCGATGCGATGCAATCGACAGCCGTCAGCGCGGCAGAGACGCCTGCGCCAACCTCTTGTGCTGCAAGATCGCACGTCGTCGCCATTACTCAGCCGCCTGCCAGACGGGGTGCCCGTCTTCATCCACTTCGCCATTGCCGCCATCAGGCCAGGCCCGGTTGGTAAGCGCGGGATACCATTGCGAGGGTTCATCACCCACAGCCTCGCGCAGCAGGTCCAGCCGCCGAACAGCAGCCTCTCTGCCCGAAAGGATCGTAAGCACTTCGGGCGCGCCTGAAAGATCAAGGCGCACGACAACGCTGGCATCGGGCTGACGCACAAGGAAGCATCGCGAATGCGCTGGCAAAGTGCGGATCAGTGCCAGTTCGTGCTCTGTCAGGCCAAAGCCGTCGCAGTAATCTTCCGGCCTTGCGCGGCTGTTGGGCATGAATACCATCGTCGCGGTCTGCTCAACCAGCGCGGTGGAAATACGGCTTTCCAAGGCATCGCGCGCGCTCTGCGTTGCGAAACCGACCAGCGCGTTGCGTTTACGCAGCGTTTTCAGCCAGTCCCGAATGCGGCCTGCGAACACCTCATCATCAAGGGCTTTCCAACCCTCATCAATCAGGATCATTGTCGGGTGACCGTCCAGCCGCTCATCAATGCGGTGGAACAGATACATCATGGTCGGCGTGCGCAGGCGCGGATTTTCGAGCAGCTGCGTCATGTCAAAGCCCAGCACGCGGTTATCGAGATCAAGCAGGTCGCGCTCATTATCGAACAGCCAGGCATGTTCGCCGCCATCACCGCCGGCATTGCCGATCCACGCGCCAAGGCGATCCGCGAGGTCGCCCGTTTCCGGACGACGCGCACCCGCCAGCAATTCCTTGAAATGGCGCAGGCGGCGCAGCGATGGATCATTGGCATAGGCCGCATCGACTGCCTGCGAAATGATCGCGAATTCCTCTGGCCCGTCCGCCTTCAACAGCACCGCCAGCCAGTCCCGCAGAAAGGCGCGGTTCGTCGGTGTATCGGGCATCGAAAGCGGGTTGAAGCCTGTCGGTTCACCCGGATTGATCCGGTCATACCGCCCGCCAATGCCGCGAATGAACAGCTCTGCCCCGCGATCCTTGTCAAACAGGATTGTACGCGGCGCAAATTTCTGAGCCTGCGCGGCGAGGAAGTTCATCACCACGGTCTTACCCGAACCCGATGGCCCGATGACCGAGAAATTGCCCAGATCCCCGTGATGGAAGTTGAAGAAGAACGGCGTCGCGCTGGTCGTCTCCAGCAGGGTGACAGCATCGCCCCAGTGATTGCCGCTCGCCTGCCCAAGTGCAAAGCCGTGGAAGCTGCCAAAGCCTGCCATATTGGCGCTGGAGATCAGCGCGCGGCGAACAACATATTCTTCATTGCCGGGGAATTGCGCCCAGAATGCCGGTTCCAGATTGGTGTCTTCGCGCACGGCAATCGCGCCCGTATCAGCCAGAGCAGACGAGCATGCGGCAGTCGCATCGTCCAGCCGGTCCAGCGACCGTTCGCGCACCAGAACGGTAAGGTGGTGATCGCCAAAGCCTACCCCGCCATTACCCAGCGCATCGCGCGCCGCCATCATATCGGCACGCTCTGCCGCGGCCTCTTCATCAACCGAACGCGAACGGCGCAGCGCCAGATCAATCCGCTCACGCGCGGTCGTGCGTTCATTTGGCGCATAGCTTTCCGTCACGATCATCTCGTAAGGCAGCCGCAACAGACCATCGAGAAGGCCGGGAGAGGTCGCTTCGGGATAATCCTTCAGCCCCAGAATAGCGGAGAAATCCGGATCGCCAGAACCGCGCAGCTCCATTGCATCAAGGCCGAAACTGACGCGGCGATAGGGCATCATATGCCCGATATCGGTATCAGGCGCTGGCCTGCGAACAGGGCGCATTTCCCCGTTATAGAGCGCGCTCAGCAATTCGAGCATTTCCGAATTCGTGCCCCCATCCGAGCCGGGGACGGCATAATCGCCCAGCACCTCTGCTCCGTAGGCAGAAAGCGACGCGACAAGGCCCGAAACAGCAGCCTTCAGGCTGCGGATGTCTTTCGGATCGGCTTCGAGTTCGTCCTTGCCCTGACGCGAGAAGAACTTGCTCATGCGTTCGGGAAGACCCGTCTTACCGCGTGCGGGGCGGCGGATCAGGGTGACAAACTGGTCGTTGATGAACAGCGAGCCACCCGCCAGCCGTTCTTTCCAGCGCGCATCAATATGGCGCGACAGCGGATCGGGAAATTCGGCGTCCAGTTCCACTTCAACGCGGCGGCGGATCACGTGATGATACAGCACAAACCGCGCATCCAGAGTGGACCGCAGCATCACTTCGCGCGTCGCCGCATGCGCATTGAGCGCGTCTGAGTCCTCGGTTTCGAACAGCAGGCCCGGCACCTGAATGGCGCTCATGACAGAGCCATCGCGCAACAGCACCGTGTTTTCATCAACCAGCCGCTCATACGGCAGGCGATCACCAACCCGCGCTTCCTTCGCGCTCCAGCTGGCAGGTCCGGTCCATTTGGCCATAGTCAAAGCCCCTCCTTAAGAGGCCGGTTCAAATCAGCGTTACGGCGCGTAACTGTTGCAGCCCCAGCGCTTGAAATTGGGGACACGCGGGCATTTCGATACCTTTGTGATCCACAAATCGAAGATACGCGGTTCGCGCAGCGAAGCAAAATATCCCACCGCGTGCATGATAATCGGCACGGGAATGATCCAGAAACTCTTCAGGATCAGGAATGCGATCGTCGTCACCATCAGATTGATGATAAAGAAATTCATCGTCACGCCAGCAAACATTTGCGGGCGGGTCAGCGCGCGGTGGACCGGATGACGGACGAGATCGCTCATCGCCTTAACCAGCCGCAGACTGAATGCCGGCAACGATTGTGGTCGCACCGAACAGGATGAAAACGCCGATGATCACAGTTGCGCCAAAGCGCCAGTTCATACGGCCTGTCAGCATCATGAAACCAATCGCAGCCACCGCCATCACGGCGACAGTCGTTGCTACCGTGCCAAGCAATGTGCCCTGCAACCATGCAAGCGCGCTGACCACCGGGCCCGACCCTTGCGGATCGGCGGCATAGGCCACGCTCGGCATGGCCAACAGCATCAGCGCCGCCGCAATTCTGGCGGGCAGTCGAAACAGGGTAGTCATCGAGATATCCATATCCTTCAAATCAACAAGTTGCCTGCGAACGCCGCTTTACTGGCCATCCGTTCGGGCATGACTGGAAAGCCGCCCCATGATGGCGGCAACATATTTCTTGGTTTCGCGAATGTTCGGAATGCCGCCAGCGCGGATCACGCGCCCCGGCCCTGCATTATACGCGGCGAGAGCTTTTTCGAGGTCACCGTCAAACCGGTCCAGCTGTTCGCGCAGATAACGCGCCCCGCCTTCAAGGTTCTGCATCGGATCGTTGATATCGACGCCCAGATAGCGCGCCGTTCCTGGCATAAGCTGCGCCAGCCCGCGCGCGCCAGCGTGGCTCACCGCGTTTTCACGCCACCGGCTTTCCTGCCAGACGAGAGCTTCGAGCAGGCTTGGGCTGAGATCAAAGCGGCGGCTGAGTTCCGCGATCTTCGCGCTGTAACGCGCAGGGACACCCGCAGCGCTGTCCAGAACGTTCGACTCCACGCCGTCGGGCACGATCAGGCCGGATGCGTCCAGCACCACGCCCTCAACGGCAGACGAAACAGCCGTAACACTGAACGAAGGATCCACAGGCCCGCCAGCAACCCAGCGTGCACCTTGCGCATCAAGTTCCATGACATCGGCACGCACTTCGCCTGCGCACAGGCCCGAAGCCAGCGCAGCCGTCGCCAAAATGCCAGAAACGCTCGCCCGAGCGAGAATCATTGTCGAACCCTCCGCAGTGCCCTCCCCATGTCTATTCTAAATGACACGGAAATGACAATCTGGCGGGGGTCATCAAAACCGAGAGGAAAAACGCGTCAATATATGCGCGTTTTGAGACGCACCTTCAGCACGCCCCTCTCAATATAGCCGGATATAGTTGGTGGGCAGAGCGTTTGAGGGCGCTCTGCCCACCTTATTGGCACTGCGATTGTTGCAGCAGCGCAGCACCAAACTTCAAAGGATGAGCAACCGGACTGTTCAGTCCCGACGCGTCAACGTGGCAGCGGAACCCTCAACCGGTGCGAACTCACCGCGCTTCAACATGCCAAGGGCACGACGGGCGAGCAGGCGGGAATCGGTAAAGCGGCCTTCAGCGGTTTCGAGCTCGATCCGGTCCTTGCTCGCAGCGGCCCGCTCAAACATTGCGCGCGCTGCGTTGGTTACGCCTGCCTGCGCATACGCGATGCCAAGATTGATCAGGAGCGCGGGATCTTCCGGAGATTTCTCGACACGCTGCTCCAGCGCAACAATTGCCTGAGCGGCGCGACCCTTTTCGAGAGCCTCCACTGCAAGCTCTTTGGATTCCGGCGTCGTATCGGCCTGCGTGGCTGCGCTGGCACTTGTCATAATCAGCGCGATCGAGGCGGCTGTTGTCATCATCATGTCTATTTCCTTCTTTGCTGCACGCAGTGTGCGGCAAGTCGAGAAGGAATGCAACATTACTGTAACATTGACATTTTTCTGTCTCTGAAAATATCCTTAATTGTTCTTTTTCAGTACTTTAAAATATGTCACATTCGATCCTGAAGGATACATTTAGGTCAGATCAGAATGTCACATTTGTCATTTTTAAGTATTGTTGTGGATTCTGCCTCGCCACTGTCATTCTGACCGAAATCTGTCATCAACGACTCCTAGCTGCGGCTCAACGCACACAAACGTGCGTTCATTGATTCTCGGTTTTTGAGGGGACCGCACGCTGTGAAAATGTTTCAACGTACTCTAGTCCTGGGTTGCAGCCTGGTCGCATTGGCAGGTTGTGGCGCAGACGAAATCGTCTCGCCCGGCACGTCCGGCGATATCATCATCAACAATCCGGCTCCGACGCCGACGCCGACACCGACCGCAACCGGTGGTACGCTGGTCACTCCGGCAGCCGGCTGCCCGACGATTTCTTCGACCGGCGGTCTTACCGATAACGGCACCATTTCCGGCCCGACCGGCGAATATCGCGTCTGCGAACTGCCAGGCACGTTTAATGCCGACGACAACCTGCCCTTCATCGAAGGTCTGCTGTACCAAATCAACGGCCGCGTAAACGTCGGCACCGACCAGGGCTTCTCCAGCACGGGCACCGACGTGACCGTCTCGATCGAGCCGGGCGTGATCCTGTTCGCACAGGCCGAATCGTTCTTCGTCGTCAACCGCGGCAACACGATCGAAGCGGACGGCACAGCCACCAACCCGATCATCTGGACCAGCCGTGACAACATCCTCGGCCTTGCAACCGATACCAGCCAGGCACAGTGGGGCGGCGTTGTCCTTCTTGGTCGCGCTCGCGTCGCTGACTGTTCGGACCTCACCTTCAACACAACGCCGGGTGACTTCACCAACAACGCGCAGTGCGAAATGCAGCTGGAAGGCACCACCGTCGCAACGCCGTTTGGCGGTGCCGACGATACGGACAGCTCAGGCTCGTTCACGTTCAACCAGATCCGTTTTTCGGGCTTCGAACTGCAGCAGGCAAACGAACTCCAGTCGCTCACCACGGGCGGTATCGGCAGCGGCACGACGATCAGCAACGTGTTCTCGTTCAACAGCTCGGACGATGGCCTCGAATTCTTCGGCGGTACGTTTGACGCATCGAACATCGCAGTTGTCGGCGCATCGGACGACTCGCTCGACGTTGACTCGGGTGCCCGTGTGAACCTGCAGAACGTTGTTGTGGCACAGCGCGCCAACACCGGTGACAGCCTGATCGAGCTTGACTCGCCGGGTGGTGAGCAGCCGACACCGGGCAATGCCCAGCCGGCTACCTCGTTCCAGGTGAACAACTTCACCTTCGTTCAGCGTTCGTCGTCTTCCTCGCAGGTTGTTCGCGCACGCGGTACGGCATCGCTGGGTCTGACCAACGGTGTAATCGATGCTGACGACAACGGTTCGGGCCTCTGCTTCCGCGTTGACGAAGCTGGCACCCAGTCCAACATCATCGGTCTCAACTCGATCATCGGTGACTGTTCGGCAACCCGTCCGGTTCGCGGCAGCGGTAACGACACCACCACCGATGACGCTCTTGCAGCCCTGTTCGATGCGAACAGCGACCTTGCAGCGACCCTCACGCTGACCAGCGTCTTCGTGAACGGTGCAACGGAGAACGGCGCAACCGCATTTGGCGGCGCTGATCTGACCGCACGCTCCAGCTTCTTCACCGACACCGGCTTTGTTGGTGCAGAAGACGACAACCTCGCTGATAACTTCGGCGACTGGACGTGTAACTCGTCGATCGCAGACTTCGGCAGCGCCAACGGCGCCTGCACGTCGCTGCCGACGCCCTAAGCGACAGATTGGAATGGGGGGCGCTTTGCTTGATACAAGCAGCGCGCCCCTTTTCCTTTTGAAATATCGGCCCCCGTCCGCGGGGCTTTTTGCAACCAAGGCCTATAACTGAGGGGGTCTCGCATTATGTTGACCGGCACGCGTCTGGCAGGTCTGCTGCTTCTCACCACATCACTGACTTTTCCTGTCGCGCTGCATGCACAGGAAACCACTTCGAACCCGCAAGATGCCGATCCGGCAGTGCAGGACGAAGAAGTCGAGCCTGAGCAGCCTGAAATTTCCGTCCCCGGTGGCGGCAACATCATCGTTACTGGCCGACGTCGCGACCCGGAGCGCGCATCGACACAGGTTCTCAACGTCCTTTCCGAAGCGGACATTGCCCGCACGGGTGAAAGCGACATCGCCGGCGCACTGGGCCGCGTTACCGGCCTTTCCGTGGTTGGCGACGGACGCGTCTTTGTCCGCGGCCTTGGCGATCGTTACTCGCTGGCCCTGCTTAACGGCCTGCCCCTTCCCAGCCCGGAACCGCTCAGCCGCGTTGTTCCGCTGGATATCTTCCCGACCAGCGTGGTTGCATCCTCGCTTGTCCAGAAAACCTATTCTGCCAACTACCCGGGTGAATTTGGCGGCGGTGTGATCAACCTCACCACCAAGGCAGTGCCGACCGAGGACTTCCTGAAAATCAGCGTCTCGGGCAGTGGCGACACTGAAACAACGTTCGAAAACGGTCTGACCTATTTCGGTTCTGAGTGGGACAAGTTCGGTTTCGACAACGGCAACCGCGATATCCCGTCTAACCTTCAGACGCTGTTCGATAGCGGCCTGCGCGTCAGCGATGCCGACCCCGCCCTGCAAGAAGCCATTGCGGGCCAGCTTTTCCCGACAAACCTCGTCACGCTTCAACGCAATGACGAGCTTCCGGCCAACTATTCTGCATCGCTGACCGGCGGCCTGTCCTTTGACCTGGGGGCAGACACCTATCTGGGCATCGTTGCTACCGCTGGGATCAAGAACAGCTGGCGCAACCGTTCGGTTCTGACCCAGCAGGGCAATCTTGATCTGTCGCAGGTCAACCAGCAGCAGGAAACCTTCATCACGGATAACACCGTGCTGGTGAACGGCCTGCTGGGTATTGGTCTGGATTTTGGCGAACACACTGTGCGCTGGACCAATCTCTACATCCGCGACACTCTGAAAACCGCGCGTCTGGAAGAAGGTTTTGATATCTTCCCCGGCCTTACCGGTTTCGACTTCATCAACCAGCAGACCGCATGGTTTGAACGCCAGCTGATCGACAGCCAGATCGTTGCAGAGCTGGACTTTGACCGGTTCGACATTGATCTGCGCGGCGGCTATGCCCGCACGGATCGCGAAGCGCCCTTCAACACGACGTTCAGCTATACCCGCACGAACATCCCTGCACAGGGCGTTCTGGGTGAGAACTTCGTCGCGTATTTCGACCAGACATCGGATGCGGGCATCTCGACAGCGGCGTTTGACGATCTGCAAGAGCAGCTGTGGTTTGGCGGCATCGATCTTTCCTACGAGATCACTGACACGCTATCGACCACCATCGGTTATGCCTATTCCGATACCGATCGTACGTCGGAAAGCCGTGAATTCCGTCCGTTCATCTCGCCCGACACTAGCAATCCGGACCTTGGCTCTCTGAACGAGATCGCCGTTCGCGCGCTGGGCCTGCGTCGTCCGGGTGACATCATCAACGGTGCGACACTCGCCGGTTTCAACGTCACACTGACAGAAGCCGCTCCGATCCCGGTGGTGGATGCTGCGCTGGAAATCCACGGGGCCTATGGCCTGCTGCGCTGGGTTCCCATCGACACGATCACCATCGAAGCGGGCTTGCGTTACGAAGACGCAACCCAGACAGCAACACCGAACCCAAATATCGGGGTTGCTGCGGGTACGGTACTCAACCAGACCAATCTGGCGAACGACTACTTCCTGCCCTCCACCACGATCACATGGGAAGCGGCCGACGATCTTCAGCTGCGTTTCGCCGCATCGAAGACCATTGCTCGCCCGCAGTTCCGTGAACTGGTCGAACAGACCTATTTCGATCCGGAAGGCAACCGTCGTTATCAGGGTAACCCGTTCCTTCAGGACAGCGAGCTGATCAACGTCGAAGCACGCGCCGAATACTATCTCGGCGGGCCGAGCCGTGTCAGCCTTGCCGGTTTCTACAAGGAAATCGACAATCCCATCGAGAACTTCCTCGTCAACGCATCGGGCCAGCTGCGTACCAGCTTTGCCAATGCACCGTCGGCGGAACTCTACGGGGTAGAGCTGGACTTTGCCTATGGCATCGACCTGTACGACCTTGGCGGCAGCTTCTTCGAAACGAAGCAGATCCTGCTGCTGGCTAACTACACCTACACCCAGTCGGAAATCTCCGTTGCGGATGGTGACATTGCCGCTGTGCCGGGCAACCCGACGCAGAACGCGCTGAACCTGTTTGACGATGGCGCTCCGCTGGTTGGCCAGTCGGACCACATCGCCAACTTCTCCATCGGTTTGGAAGACACCGAGAAGACGCAGCAGGTCAGCTTCCTGTTCAGCTATGCCAGCGAACGTGTGACGTTGCGTGGCGGTAACTTCCCCGACGTTGTCGAGGATCCGGGCCTGACCGTCGATTTCGTCGCCAAGACGGAACTGACGCCTTTCGGTGCTCCGCTGGAACTGAGCTTTGAAGTTCGCAACATCTTTGGTCGCGACAACTTCGAATTCCAGGAAAACGGCACCAACCGTGTCGAGATCAACACCTTCCAGGTTGGCACAAGCTTCTCGCTTGGTCTGTCGGCAGAGTTCTAATCTGCCAAAACCGAAGTAGGAAAGGGCCGCTCAGTGATGAGCGGCCCTTTTCGTATGTGCCGTTAATATTGGTAGGCGTGTCTGTCAGGCATTAGCCTGCGCGGTGCCGATCAGGGCAGGTCCAGCACATATCCCATTGAGCGCACTGTCCTCAGCGGATTGCCCGCACCCGCCGCTTTCAAAGCGCGGCGTAGGCGGCCAATCCACACATCGACTGTGCGCTCATCAATCGGCGGCTCACGCTTGCCAAGGCCACTGATAAGGTCTTCCCGGCTCATCACCTGATTGGGGTTTTCGGCGAAGAACCGCAAAAGGCGAAACTCGTTCGGCCTCAAGGTGATCGGCTCTCCCGCCCAGCGCGCCTGCAGAGCTGCCATGTCAATCGTCAGCGCGCCGCTTTCCAGCCGGTTCGCCGCATGCCTTTCCGCACCGCGCGATTGGAGAGCAAGAACGCGGTCAAGAACCGCAGTTCGGGTCAGCGGCCCAAGCATGTAATCGTCAGCACCGGCCTTCAATGCGCGGCGGCGATCCTCCGCATCATCCTCTTCCAGCACGATCGTGACATGCGCTTCGTGCGTGCGCGGATCAGCCCTTAGGCGGCGGCACATCTCCAGACCTGCCAGATCGTCCATCACCCAATCGACAAAGGCCCAGACCGGCCCTTCTACCAAGCGGCGCGGACCATCGGAG
>JAXHVK010000081.1:0-12940 GCA_034211135.1 Pseudomonadota bacterium | reverse complement strand
TGTTCGGGTGGAAATCGTGCCGGGCATATCCGCAGCCAATGGCGCAGCGGCGGCGACACAGATTGCCCTTACCCACCGCGACGCGGCCAGCATTGTCAGCTTTGTCGCGGGCCAGTGCAAAGGCCTTTCGGATCAGGACTGGTCCGGCCTTGCCGGCAAGGGGCGCACTCTTGTCATCTATATGGGCGTCAAAACCGCCCCGCAGATTGCGGAAAAGCTGATGGCGGACGGTCTTGCCCCCGACGTGCCGCTGGCAGTGATCGAAAACGGTGCGCGCCCTGCAATGCGGGTCGTGCGCGGTCTTCTGGCAGGATTGCCCGATCTGGTCCGCAATCACTCCATCAAAAGCCCCGCCCTGATAGTGATCGGAGACGTCACCGCGCGGGACGATACCACCCTTCAAACCATTGCGCAGGAGGCTCAGACCTCTGCGGCAACCACGAGGCAGCGCATCTCATGAAAGTTCTTACAGGCAATGACCTGAAATCGGGCGATGTCGTCTGGTGGACCGGCGAAGGCTGGTCGCGCCATGTCGATGATGCGGCTGATGCCGGCGATCAGGCAGAGGAAATCCTTGGCCGCGAAGAGGCTGCCCGCCGCGTGAATGTTCCTTACGTGATCGAAGCAACCCGTGAGGACGACGGGACGGTCCGTCCTGCCCATATCAAGGATCGCATCCGCGCACTTGGCCCGACGGTGCGGCCTGATCTGACGCTTAAACCCAAAGACCCCGAAGCCATCGACTGGGTAATCTGACATGTACAAATATGATAATTACGATCAGGCAATGGTCGATGCGCGTGTGGAGGAATTCCGCGATCAGGCGCGCCGCCGCCTCGAAGGGAAGCTGACGGAAGACCAGTTCAAGCCGCTGCGGCTGATGAACGGGCTTTACCTGCAACTCCACGCCTACATGCTGCGCGTCGCCATCCCCTATGGCACGCTCAACAGCCGCCAGATGACAGCGCTGGGCGATATCGCGGACAAGTATGATCGCGGTTATGGCCACTTCACCACCCGCCAGAACCTGCAATATAACTGGATCAAGCTGGAAGACGCAGCCGACATCCTCGCCGATCTGGCAAAGGTCGAGATGCACGCCATCCAGACCAGCGGCAATTGCATCCGCAATATCTCATCCGATCACTTCGCCGGTGCCGCGCATGACGAGCTGATTGATCCGCGACCCTATGCGGAGCTGATGCGCCAATGGTCCAGCTTCCACCCGGAATTCACTTACCTGCCGCGCAAGTTCAAGATTTGCGTGATCGCTGCGGAAAAAGACCGTGCGGCCATGCGCCTTCACGATATCGGCATTCAGATCGTGAAGAACGAGGCGGGCGAGATCGGCGCGCGCTTTTACGTCGGCGGCGGCATGGGACGCACTCCGATGATCGCGCCGATGATCCGCGACTTCGTACCGCTCGATCAGCTGATCACCTATGCCGAGGCGTGCCTGCGCGTTTACAACCGCTATGGCCGCCGCGACAACAAGTACAAGGCGCGTATCAAGATCCTCGTCCACGAACTGGGCAAGGAGGAATATACCCGCCAGGTCGAAGAGGAATTCGCCCATATGCTCAGCGTCGGCGTTGAACCGCCGCGCGAAGAGCTTGCACGGATTGCCGAGCACTTCACCGATCCGGCGTTCGAAGATGGCGCGAAGACCGTTGACCGTTCCGACCCCGATTTCGCGCTGTGGGTCGACCGGAACACCCACCGGCACAAGCATGACAGCTATGTCAGCGCGGTCATCTCGCTGAAGCCGGTAGGCGGCATTCCGGGCGATGCGACGGGCGAACAGATCCGCATCATGGCGCAATTGGCCAAGAAATACAGTTTCGACGAACTTCGTATCATGCACACGCAGAATGTTGTCCTGCCGCATGTGAAGATCGCCGATCTGCACGCCCTGTGGACCGAACTGGACGCGGCCGACCTTGGCGCGCCCAATATGGACACGATCGAAGACATGATCGCGTGCCCCGGCCTTGATTATTGCGCGCTTGCCAATGCGCGCTCGATCCCGCTTGCGCAGCGCATCTCGGAGCGTTTCGACGCTTCGGGCAAGACGGAGAAGCTGGGCGAATTGAAGCTGAAGATCTCTGGCTGCATCAATGCCTGCGGGCACCACCATGCCGGACATATCGGCATCCTCGGCGTCGATAAGAAGGGCAAGGAAAACTACCAGCTCTCACTCGGCGGATCAGAGGCAGAGGACGTTTCCCTCGCCAAGATCACCGGCCCCGGCTTTGACGAAGACGGCGTGATCGAAGCGGTCGAAAAGGTGACCGACGTCTACCTCGCGCAAAAGGAAGGCGAGGAACGCTTCCTCGACACCTATCGCCGTATCGGCATGGCCCCGTTCAAGGAGGCGCTTTATGGATAATCCCCTCGGCACATCCCCTGATGAAGTGCAGTTCCGTTTCCGCGATGATGAAGTTGTCGACCACGGCACGGTAACTGTCGATGCCTGCTGCGATCAGACCAACGCCACGGCTGTGCGGATCGAGCCGGGCGACGATGCGCGGCTGCTGCTGCCGTTCCTCGACCGTCTCGCCCTCGTCGAAGTCAACTTTCCCGCCTACACGGACGGGCGCGGCTATTCGGCTGCCCGCATCCTGCGCGAGGCAGGCTACACCGGCGAACTGCGCGCCGTGGGCGATGTGCTGATCGACCAGCTAAGCCATATGCGCCGCTGCGGCTTCGATGCCTTCGCGCCGTCCGCCCCGCTTGATGAAGAAGACGCAAGGCGCGCCTTTGCCACATGGGACAATGTGTACCAGCACGCCGATGACACACGAGGCCGCGGTCAGGACCGCGGGCGGCGGACAATTGCGGAATTGCGCCATGAATAAGCCTCTCGACAAAAGCGAAGTGTACGAACGTGCCGTTGACCGGATTGATACCGGCCCGCGTTTTTCAGAGCATGATGCCGTTCGTCTGAACCGCATGTTTCGCGGATCATCGACCACGGAAATGCTCGAGGCGGTCATTCGTGACAGTCTGGCAGGAGATGTGACGACCGTATCCAGCTTTGGTGCGGAAAGCGCGGTATTGCTGCACCTTCTGGCGCAGATTGATCCTGATATTCCAGTGCTGTTCCTTGATACGGACAAGCACTTTCCCGAAACGATCGCCTATCGTGATGAACTGGTAGAGCGGCTGGGCCTCACCAATCTGGTGGTGCTGAAACCGGACGTGCAAGACATTGCCAAAAAGGATGAAACTGGCCTTCGCTGGTCTTACGATCCGGACGGCTGCTGCGAAATCCGCAAGGTCAAACCGCTGGCAAAGGCGCTTGCCGATTACGATGCCAGCTTTACAGGCCGCAAGGCGTTCCAGTCCAAAACCCGGGCGAACCTGCCCCGTTTCGAAATTGACACTTCCGATGAACACGGCCGACTGAAGATCAATCCGCTGATTGACTGGACCGCCGAGGATATCCAGGCCTATTTCGAAGAGCGCAACCTGCCCCGCCATCCTTTGGTGGAGCAAGGTTATCCGTCAATCGGCTGCGCCCCTTGCACGAACAAGGTCGCCGACGGCGAAGACCCGCGCTCGGGTCGCTGGAGCGGTTGGGACAAAACCGAATGCGGCATCCATAAGCCGGGCGAGGAACCGTTCTTGTAAGCCATTGCTTAGGCGGGCGAAGCAGCTAGGCTGCGCTACATGATCGAAGCTCTGCTCATCGCCGTCGCCCCACCTGCCGAACCTGTCGCGCAGGCGGCTGCTCCGGATTGCTCCTACGATCTCGAAGCGATGCTGAAGCTTGACCAGAAGGCGTTTGATCAGACCCTGCCTGATGGTGGCTGGCGCGGGCTCTACAAACGCGGCTGTTATGCTGAAGCGGCGGAACTTATCCGCGAATGGCGGCATGCGAAACGGGATCACGCGAGCATTCTATACACTCATGAAGGGCAGATGCGCGCCTTTGCCGGTCAGACGGATCAGGCGGTTGCTCTCTTGCGGCTGACTTACAAGCCATTGGACGAAGACGCGAAATTCGGCTGGAATTTCTGTATGGACGGCACGATTGCGTTTCTCGAACGCGATCAAAAAGGACTGAACAAGGCGATTGAACGGCTGAAGTCTGTTCCGAAGAGCGAAGCAGAAATGGTCTACGCCGATGGAACTCCGGTGAAGATGAAATGGCCGCCCAATCTCGATGTGCTAGAAGCATTGGAGCGATGCTGGGATCGCTCCTTTGCCGAAGCCTACCGCAATGAAGAGTGTCGGCGGGTCGAAGATCGAAGCCTCAACTAAAGCCAGCCCACTGCCCGGTACCAGTCTGCCGTTGCCTTGAAGCCATCATCGCCGACGATCTTTGCCAGCCACAGTTTTGGCGGGACATGCCGGTCCGAACGCGCGACCCAGTTGGGGTGGCACATATAGCCGACGCGATCAGCCGTCAGCTTGGCACGGTCGCCGCGCACCAGTCTGTCAGCGCTCGCTGCGATATTCAGAACGAAAGCGGGAAGATTGGGCGCGAATACCTTTTCCTGCCCCATGGCGCGCCCGATGGCCTGCGCCATTTCCCTGTGGCTCCAGCCGCCCACTCTGCCGTCATCGGGTTCGTAGATTGCTTTCAGGCGCGATTTGCCTGCCAATATCACCAGCAGTCGCGCGAGATCCTCAACATGAATGATGGACGTTGCACCGCCCGGTGGCAGAGGCACAATGCCAAGCTTTGCCGAACGGAACAGCTCAAACATATCCGTATCACGCGGACCGTAAACGGCAGGCGGGCGCACCATCGTCCAGTCCATGCCACTGTCAGCAACCAATTGCTCTGCCGTCGCCTTGGATGCGCCATAAGCCGAAAGCAAAGGTTCACGCGCCGAGAGAGAGGATACAAAAACCAGCCGCGAAACGCCTGCCGTCTTTGCGGCATCCATCACATTGGCTGTACCGGTAACATTGGCGCGCTCAAATTCAGTGACATCGGGCGTATTGGTAAGGCCGGCAATGTGCACAACCGCATCTGCACCGGCGCAAAGCTGCGTGAGCGCCGCCGTATCGTCCAGAGTGCCCTGCACCCAGGTGACACCTTGCCGCTCGGGCTGCTGGCGACGGGTCAAAGCCCGCACACGATGGCCGCTGGACAGCGCATGATCCAGCGTAGCGCTGCCGACAAAGCCGGTCGCGCCTGTGATCGCCAGAGTTTTGGAAGCCCCGCCCTGCATTATCAGAGCATTACCAGATGATCCCTGTGAACGACACAGGAACGCGGCACAGAACCCAGCTTCTTCGCCACGTCTTCACTGCGCAATCCGCGTACACGGTCGCAATCTTCGGCGTCATATTCGACAATACCCTTGCCGATCATCCTGCCGTCCGGATCCTGAATGGCGATCACTTCACCACGCTCGAACGCGCCGAACACTGCGGTGACACCGATTGCGAGGATGGAATTCCCCTCTCCCAAAGCTTTCACGCAACCTTGATCGACGCGGATTGAACCGTTGAAGCGCAGGCGCCCTCCGATCCAGCTTTTCCAGGCGCTGTCGTCACGCTTGGGCAGGAACAAGGTGCCTCTTTCGGTTTCCAGCGCGCGATTGATCGGAGATGGTTCAACGCCCCGCACAATGGCAAGAGCGATGCCCGCACGCTCCGCAATTTCGGCAGCCAACAGCTTCGACGTCATGCCGCCAGACCCTTTGCCTGAATCGGATTCGTCCGTCGCCATGCTGTGGATTTCGTCAGTGACGCCGCGCACTTGCTCAAGCATTTCGGCATCCGGCTCTCGCGGGTGCTTGTCGTACAGGCCTTCGACATCGGTCAGCAACAGCACGCCATAGGCATCCGCAGCCTGAGCGACACGCGCAGCCAACCGGTCGTTATCGCCAAAGCGGATTTCGCTGGTGGCGATGGAATCGTTTTCATTGATGATGGGAACAGCGCCGCGCTCCAGCAATTCGCGCAGCGTGTTTGAGGCGTTGAGATAGCGCCGCCGGAATTCAAGATCATCCAGCGTCAAAAGCATTTGACCCGGTATGATATCGTGCTTGCTAAGCAGGCGTTGCCACAAAGCGATCAGGTAAACCTGTCCGGTAGAGGCTGCGGCCTGCGCATGGCTCAGAATTTCGCGGCCTCCGCCCGGCAAGCCGAGTAGCGAAGCGCCCACAGCGACCGATCCCGAACACACGACGATGACTTCCTGTCCACGTGCTTTTGCGTCGGCGATTTCGCCAGCAATCGTCGAAAGCCATTCCTCGCGAACGACACCTTCCGCATCAACGAGAAGGGCAGAACCGATCTTGATGACAAGACGCGGGCATTTCTCCGGATCACGAAAGTCGCCCAGTGTCTTGATCGGCGCATTTTTAGACATTGTATTTGAACCCTAGGCCCGTTGCTCTGATAACTTACTAGACCGGCGACCATTCTCCGCCTTCGCCGTCATCGCCATTCGTATCCTCGATTTCGGCGGCGTTTGTCTCTGTCGCTGTGCGGTCAGGTAAGTAACCAAGCACCGCGTCCAAGAGTTCCGAAATGCCTTCGCCGGTTGCACCGGACACGGAAAACACCCGATCAGCGCCCACCGCCTTCAATTCCTCGGCAAACGCTTCGCCCAGCTCTTCGTCGGCAAGGTCCAGTTTGTTCAGGGCAACCAGACGCGGTTTGTCATCCAGCCCCGCACCATAGGCGGAAAGCTCCTCTTCAACGATGCGCATTGCCTGCGCAGGGTCTTCGCCCGAGATATCAATCAGGTGGATGAGGACGCGGCAGCGTTCAATATGGCCAAGGAACCTGTCACCAATACCCGCACCGTCTGCTGCGCCTTCGATGAGGCCGGGAATGTCCGCAAGCACGAACTCGCGCCCCTTGTGCTGGACCACGCCCAGCTTGGGGATCAACGTTGTAAAGGCGTAATGGCCGACTTTCGCGCGCGCATTGGAAACGGCATTGATGAAAGTGGATTTGCCCGCATTTGGCAATCCGACAAGGCCAACATCGGCCAGCAGTTTAAGCCGCAGCCACACCCACATCTCTTCACCCGGTTCACCCGGTTGATGCTGGCGCGGGGCGCGATTGGTGGAGCTTTTGTAAGAGGCATTGCCGCGCCCGCCCATGCCCCCGTCAAGGAACACGACGCGCTGGCCCACTTCGGTGAAGTCGGCGAGAACTTCTTCCTTGTCTTCGGAAAGCACCTGCGTGCCGACGGGGACCTTGATCACCAGATCATCAGCGCCCGCGCCCGTGCGATCCTTGCCCTGCCCGTGATTGCCGCGCTTCGCCTTGAAGTGCTGCGCGTATCGGAAGTCGATTAGAGTGTTGAGGCCTTGCACGGCTTCGAAAACGATATCGCCGCCTTTACCGCCATTGCCGCCATCCGGGCCGCCATATTCGATATACTTCTCACGCCGGAAAGAGACCGCACCCGGTCCGCCAGCGCCTGACTTGAGATAGATTTTTGCCTGATCGAGGAAATGCATAGACGCGCATCTATGCATTTCCCCGTCAGAATGCGAGACAATTAGAAGCGGGCTTCAAATCCGGCGACCACATTCGTACCCGGCGCGACGAAGGTGAAGACGGGTTCGTACCGTTCATCCAGCAAATTCTCGATGCGGCCGAACAGGTTCAGCCCTTCAGAGAGTTTGACCCGCGCATTGAGGTTCACCAGCGCATAGGCGTCCAGCGTCGTCACCGGAGCCGGGAAACTGCCGGTTGTGAAATCGCTATCGACCGCTTCCCCATTATAGCGGACCGCCAGATTGACAGATGCCTTGTCGCTCGGAGCCGACCAGTTCAGCACCGCGCTGGCAATATGATCGGGGCGACGCACTTCCTCCGTTCCGTTCTCCTCGGCATCAAGGAAGGCATAGGCGCCGCTAAAGCTGAAGCCGCCGCCCAATTGTGCACTAAGCGCCAGTTCGATGCCTTGCTGTGTGCTCTCGGTTGTGCGGTTGCCGGGGGTGGCGATGAAGTTGGGCGGCAGGAAGCTGGTGAAGATTTCGTCCTCCAGTTCCGCACTGAAATAGGTGGCCGACACACGCACCGCGCCATCGGCAAAATCCTGATCAACGCCCACCTCCCAACTGGTCGATTTTTCAGGCTGCAAGTCGGGATTGCCGACAAACTGCCCATCGAAAAACCCGAAAAGCTCATTCAGCGTGGGGTTTTTCACACCCGATCCGAAAGCCGCACGAAACCGCGTTGCGTCCGTCACACGGTAGCCTGCACCCGCTCTGAATGTCGTCGCATCCTTGAAGCGGTCATTGATGTCGTGCCGGATTGCGGCGGAGATATCCAGGCGCTCTCCCGAATGGCGATATTCGCCAACCAGTCCGACATTTTCCACTTCGTTCCGGAAATCGAAGGTGGCCACATTGTTGAACCCTTCGACCTCGTAGTCGGCGGCGAAATTCAGGCTGTGCCCGCTATTCCCGAAATCGAAAGAGGAAACATAGGATGCCTTGAAGCGATCGCTTTGTGTGTCGCTTGTTGTTGCAGTGCCATCGACGGTCTGCCGCTTGGCATCCGTGAACTGAACCGAAAGATCATGCGACCATCGCCCGTCCAGTGTTGAAAGCCGCGCACCCAGCAGGCCCGAAACAGCCTCGCTTTCAAAGCCGACACCGGGACTGTCCACGACCAGGCCGACGGTCGGACTGCCAAAGCCGAAGTCCTGATTGTTGAAATCACCATCCGTATTCATGAACCGTCCGACCGCGCGCAGCGACAAATGATCGCTTACATCGACCGCGCCCTTGGCCGAAACGGTGTAGCTGTCGCGGCCGATATCCCGCGACCCGCCGCGCGCATTGGGTTCGCCATTGGTGCTAACCACCGTTGCGGAAAGCGCCGCGTCCCAGTTCTCACCAGCCCCGCCATAGCGGGCTGCGCCGTTGATGGTGTTGTTCGTGCCCCCTTCAAGAAAAGCTGCCACCCCTTCCAGATCGCGGCCACTGGCAGACTGATACGCGACCACGCCGGAAAGGGCATCGTTGCCGTACAGCGCGGATTGCGGCCCGCGCAATACCTCCACACGGCTGCCGATTTCTGCCTGCAAAGTGCCGATGTCGAATTCACCGCTGCCCGGATCGGAGACTTCGATCCCGTCCACCAGCACAAGCACGTGGTTCGCCTCCCCGCCGCGAAGACGGATCTGGGTCTGCCCAGCGACGGAACTGACCGCGATGCCGGGAACATCACGCAAGGCATCTTCGATATTGCGAATCTGCCGCTGTTCGATCTGCGCAGAGGAAACAACCGTCACCGAGCCGGTGAGGCGGTCGGCGACAATGCCCTGATCGCGTGCTGCACTAACAATGATTTCCGAGCTATCGCCGCCGTCTGATACGTCATTGACCTCGCTCACATCATCTTGCGCAAGCGCCGGTGCAGCCGCGCAGCCAGCAGCGATGATCGCAGCGGACGCGATGCCGCCACGCAGATTTCTTGTATTCATTTCTTCGGTATCCCTTCCGAACAAGCAACATAGAGCCACGCGGGAAAAGCCCCACGCAGCCGGTGAACGTCGCTCGAGACGAAAGTTCTTCCGCGCCTCTCCAATCCCTGAGAGGGGCAACAAGCGACACTCTCCGGTCGGTCTCCTGGCTTGCGGGTCTGTGCTCTTGGTCCACCTTCCCAAGGATGCCGTTACAGCTTCCTCAGTGGTTGTGCGCCATGCGGCAAACGCGGGCCAATCGCTCACCGCTTACAGTTGCAGGGACAGCTGCGGAATTGCCTCTTTCAAGAAAGGTGGCGCACCGCATTCCCGTTACCGATGAGTGGCTTCGGCACTAGCCGAGCGTGTGCGAAAGGCAAGCAGGTTTGCAGGATTAAAGAGCAATACTGGTGGAGCCGAGCGGAATCGAACCGCTGACCTCGTCATTGCGAACGACGCGCTCTCCCAACTGAGCTACGGCCCCGTTCCAGTGTCGCTTGCGCCCAAAAAAGCCTGTGCGCGCGCTGAGAATTAGCGCGCACAGTCTGGGCTGGCAAGATCAGGAAAGGCGGCTCAACCGCCTGTGCCGGTGCCGTCTTCGTCCTTGGGCACAGGCTCAACCACAGGCTGGGAAACGAAGCCTTCCTCAACCGGAATGACGGGCACGCTTGCCCCTGTTTGTGGGTCAGTCACCTCGCCTGCAGGTTGCGCCGGCGCTGCAAGAGTGGCCGCCGGATCATCGTCACCGACTTCCGGAACCACGATGCCTTCCGCGCGGGCTTTCTGCACCGCGACCCAGCCAGGCTGCGAAGGACCGTAGCGATCACCATATTTCGCATCCCAGCGCGCAGAGTCCCGCTGATACTGTTCGTATTCGTCAAAGAAGGTCTGGAACGGCTTGCGGATCGCATCGAAATTGTCGAGCGCGAATTGGGCGGCATCGGCTGGCGGCGCGGCAATGGCGCGATTGGATATATCCAGTGCCACCCGGCAGAAACCGGCGCGCGCAGATGGCAATGCGTAGAAGTTGTAGACGCTCGTCATGACCGCTTCACGCTTGCGGATACCGGCGCGCCGTGCACCCATTTCGCGGCGATAACGCGCATCAATCCGGTCATTCACGCGCTTCAGTGCGCGAGCATTGTCCTTGATAAAGGCGCTGTAGCCGGTGAGGATCGGGGTGTATTCCGAACGCAGGCAATTCAGCGCCGCGACGTTCCAGGCCGAACGGAAATACCACACCTTCTCATCGTCGCTCAGCCCCCGGTTCACCGTCATGCGGCGGCCCAGCAGGTCTTTCTTCGGGATTTGCATGACATAGGACGCGCCGCCCGGCGGAAGCGGGCGATAAGGAATGACTTCAGCCTTTGGCGGAGGCGGCGGCGGTGGGGGAGGCGGAGGAGGAGGTGGTGGTGTCGCGCAGGCTGTAAGAGCCGCGATGCCGGCAGTCAGCGCGATGATGCGCAGCCCCGCGGGTTTCGTGTGGTCCTGTGGCTTTTCGCCCGTCTTGTTCCGATCGTTCGCACCCGTTGAACTGGCTACGCTCATATCTGCCAAAGCCTCTCTCATTTACCTGTAAGGCGAACCGTATGGTGGCCCGCCTTGCCCTTAACTGAAGCGCCCCCAAATTGCGCAACGCAACGCGTCATCGGCGTTAGTCGCTTAACATGACAAAGCAAATGCCCGGACCCTCAAATAGAGGACCCGGGCATTGAATTTCCACTGGATTGCGGCAGATCAATCCGCCGCAATGCGTGTCAGTGCGCTTATTCCTCGCTGCCGAGGAAGCTGAGCAGGTATTGGAACATGATCACGAAGTCGAGATACAGGTTCAATGCACCCATGATGCGGGCCTTTTCAGCGAAGGCCGTGCCGCGGACATAGGCGTATTCGTTCTTAAGCGTCTGCGTATCGTAGGCGGTGAAGCCTGCGAAGATCAGAACACCGATAGAGCTGATGACGAATGCCATCGTTTCCGAACCAACAAAGATGTTGATCAACGAGGCAACGATCAGACCGATCAGGCCCATGAACAGGAAGCTGCCCCAGCCCGAAATGTCTTTCTTCGTCGTGTATGCCCACAGCGACAAGCCTGCAAAGGCGGCTGCCGTTGCGAAGAATGTCACCGCGATCGATTCACCTGTGTAAACCAGGAAGATGAGCGACATCGAAAAACCCATCACCGTCGCGTATGCGAAGAACAGCGCTTTCAATGCGGTTTCGCTCAGCTTGTTGATTCCGAAGCTCATCACGAGCAGGAAGGCGAGCGGCGAAAGCTTGATGACCCAGGGCAGGATACCACCGCTCAGGAATACCTGCGCAGCCATGCCGCTTTCCGCGAACAGCAAAGCGACGATGCCGGTCCACAGCACGCCAGAGGCCATATAGTTGTAAATCGCAAGCATGTGCTTGCGCAGACCTTCGTCAAACGTGACGCCCGCGACATCACCGCCAGCGCGCGGCACAGAACCGAAGTTCTGGTTTGGCCGGTCTGTGTCATTCCAGTTTGCCATTATGGATCCCTTTGTCTCCAAAACACCGGCGCGCGAACATGCCGCCGTTGGGTGTAATATTGTCCTATTGCACCGGTTTTTCAAGTGAAACCCGCTCCTGATTGAGGGATTTGTTAACCATCCAAGCCGTTTGTCTGAACAAGATCAGATCAATCGGTGCCTGCACTCAATTCAGCGCCGCGTTTTGCGCATTTATCAAGTGTTTCCGTCAGCAGCTCGACCAGGGCATTATCCTTGTCGAGGACATTCATCCCTTCGCGGGTCATCCCGCCCGGGCTCGCCACCCTGTCAGCAAGCTCACCGGGGGAGATCGTCTCTGCCGCCGCCAGACTGGATGCACCATCGACCATCGCGGTTGCAAGCTCGGTTGCCTGTTCCTGCTCCAGACCCAGCGACACAGCCGCTCCGGCCAGCGCATCAATAAAGCGGTAGACAAAGCCCGGACCCGATCCGGCAAGCGCGGTCACAAAGTCAAACTTGCCTTCATCCTCAAGCCATACGGCGGTGCCGAGCTTATCGAAATGTTGGAACGCAGCATCACGTGACCCGTCATCCAGCCCGGTTTCCAGCAGGATGATGGGCGATTTGTTGATGCGAGAGGCAAGGTTCGGCATCACCCGCACATGCGCCCCCGCATCGGGATAGGCACCCTGCAATTGCGCCAGCGTCAGACCGGCAAGAAGCGAAAACACCGTCACGCCTTCTCCCGTGACCGACTGCATCCCCGGTGCCAGAGCGCCGAGTTGCTGCGGTTTGAACCCCAGCATCACCGCATCATGATCACCCGGCACTTCATCAGCAGAACGGTAAAGGGCAACGCCTTCGGGCGCTGCTTCAAGCCCGGGATCGAGGACTGCGAACCGCGCGGGATCAACACCGGCGGCAAGCCATCCAGCCAGCATCGCGCCGCCCATATTGCCGCAGCCGATAATTAGAAGTTGTTTGATTTCAGACATTCAATTCCACCTTTGGGTGGGTCACTTGGTTACGCTTCGCCCACCGCGTCAACCATAGCAGCGTCCAAAGCTGC
>JAXHVK010000080.1:0-12969 GCA_034211135.1 Pseudomonadota bacterium | reverse complement strand
CAGGATCAGGCTGGTGCCTGTCAGGATCAGCCCGCCGCCATAGCCCAGATTGTCGCGCGCAAATCCGGTCAGCCCCTGATCCACCCAGCCCAGCGGAGCTAGCAGCCCTACCGCCAGCAAGGCTCCGGGCAATGCGTAGCCAAGTGTCGCCAGCCGCGTAGCGCCTGCAACCATGCGGCTGTCGGAGCGCGATCCGGCAAAGGCGAGCAGGATTGCCAGCACGCAGCATGTCACCGCGACAGCCGCGCCCAGCCAGATGCTGGCACTGGTATAGGTCCACAGCGACCCCGCCGCGCCAAGGGCCGCATCCTGCGTTGCAAGCGCGCCCAGATGCAGAACCGGCACCACAAAGCCAAGCATTAGCGGGATGAGACACGCGGCAAAGGCCAGCGCTTTCCCACCGGCAGAAAGGCGCACCAGCGGTCCGCGCTGCGATGTTTCGCCAATGCCATCCCTGCTGACGGTTCGCCCGCGCCGTGTCATCGCTTCAATCGTGACAAGCACCAGCACAAACAGCAGCATCAGCGCGGCAAGCCCCATCGCCGCATCGCGATCGCCCATTGCCAGCCAGCTGCGGAAAATGCCGGTCGAAAAAGTCGGGATGGCAAAGTATTCCGCAACCCCGAAATCCGCCAGCACCTCCATCAACACCAGAGCCAGCCCGCCTGCGATTGCGGGGCGCGCGGCGGGCAGGGCGATACGCCAGAATGCGCGCGATGGGCCAGCGCCCAGACTGCGCGCCGCTCTGAACTGACTGGCGCTTTGCGTGGCGAAGGCAGTCCGGGCGAGGAGATAGACATAGGGATACAGCACCAGAGCCAGGATCAGCGCAGCGCCGGGCAGGGACCGGATCGCGGGAAAGCTGTAATCCTCCACACCCCATCCGGTGATTGCGCGCAGGCCGCTTTGCACCGGGCCGCCGAAATCAAGCAGGTCGGCATAGAGATAGGCCGCAATATAGGATGGCACGGCAAGCGGCAGGACCAGCGCCCACGCAAACATGCGCCTGCCCGGAAATTCGCACGCGCTCACCAACCATGCGCAGCCAGTCCCGATCACTCCCGCAATCGCGCCGGTTAGCACCATCAGAGCGGCGGTGTTGGCGACATAACGGCCCAGCACGGTTTCCGACAGGGCGATCAGCGCCTCCATCCCGCCCATTGGCGCTGCAAGGGCAACCGCGATCAACGGCACTGCGGCAAGCGCCGCAACCACCATGGCCGCAACCGCCCAACCGCCCCATTTCGGCAAGGCAAAAGCGCGCGCACCCTTGGCAGCGCTTGCCTGCGGGGGCACACTCTGACTAAGGCGGTTCACCATTGCAGCCACCAGATCACGCGCGGACCTGCCATTTGAGCCTTCAATTCAGCCATATTGCCCATTCTTACGGTTCCACCCGCGCGCTGGAGAATATCAGCTTCACCGCGCCGACGGGGGAGATTACCTGCCTGCTTGGATCGTCCGGCTGCGGCAAGTCAACCTTGCTGAACCTCGCAGCCGGATTGCTGGATGTTCAAAGCGGTACGATCGCTATTCAGGACACCCCCTTGGCGCAAGCGGGCTATAATCCCAACCCCGAACAACGCCCTGTGGGCATGGTTTTTCAGGATGGCGCGCTGTTTCCGCACATGACGATTGCCCGCAACATCGCCTTTGGCTTGCCGAAAGAGCGGCATGGGGAGATTACCGGCTGGCTTGGCCGGGTCGGCCTTGCCGGGTTGGGTGAACGCTATCCGCACCAGTTATCCGGCGGGCAGCAGCAGCGCGCCGCACTGGCCCGCGCAATGGCCCCTGATCCGCAAGTGCTGTTGATGGACGAACCCTTCGCCAGCGTCGATATCGTGCTGCGCCGCCGTTTGCGCCGGGATTGCCGGTTGTTGCTGCGCGAACGTGGCACGACGACCCTGCTGGTGACGCACGATCCGGACGAGGCACTGGATATTGCAGACCGGATTGCCGTTATGGAGGCGGGGCATATCGTGCAGTTCGGCACTCCTCAGGAATTGTATTCAGCGCCCGCGACCCCTTCGGTGGGCGCGATCTTTGGCGGCTCGCAAATCGTGCGCGCCAAAGGAGGCGGAGGCGCGCTTTCAACCGCCTTCGGGGATTGGCCTGCTGTCTCATTGAACGCAAAGCCGCTGGATGATGGCGCGATGCTCGATCTGCTGGTCCATGCGCGCGCATTGAGGCTGGAAGCTGATCCGCAGGGCGTGCCGGCACGTGATCTGCATTCGCTGGGTGATAGCCTGCGCGTGCTCCTGCGCCATGACAGCGGCGCTGAACTGACCGTAGAAGTACCTCAAGCTGCCGCCGCGCATTTGCGACTGGGGGAGCGGTATCGCGTGATTCCCGATGAAGGCAGCATTCGCGCTTTCGCAAGCTGATCGCAGGACGGAGCGGTCAAGCACCGCAAAGATGAAATGGCGCTTGCCTTTTCTAAACTTATATTGCAACGCATTCGCAACTAGAGATTGCAAGGATCGTTTCATGAAACCCACCCGCCTTTTTGCCTCCGCCATCGCCGTCGCAGCTGTCACGATGACAGCTGCCTGTGCCCCGTCTGAAGAGGGGGGTGAGGGCGCGACTGAAATCACGGGCGAGGTGAACATCTATTCGTCACGCCATTACGACACCGACCTTGCCCTGTATGAAGATTTCACCAAGGAAACCGGCATTGAGGTGAACCGGATCGAGGCGGGCGCGGATGCCCTGATCGAACGGATTGAGAGCGAGGGCGAGTTTTCGCCCGCAGATCTGCTCGTCACGGTTGATGCTGGCCGCCTGTGGCGCGCGGTGGATGCTGGCGTTCTCCAGCCGGTCGAATCCGATGTGCTGAGCGAGCGCGTGCCTGAAAACCTGCGGCATCCCGATGGCCTGTGGTTCGGCCTTTCCACCCGTGCCCGCATCATTATCTACAATAAAGAGGCAGGCGTGCCTGAGGGTCTGAATACCTACACAGACCTCGCCAATCCGGCGTTCAAAGGGGAGATCTGCATGCGCTCTTCCTCCAATGTCTACAATATCTCGCTGCTCTCCAGCATCATCGCGCATGAAGGCGAAGAAGGCGCGCAGAACTGGGCGAACGGTGTTGTCGCCAACTTCAAACGGCCCCCGCAGGGCAATGATCGCGCCAATATCGAAGCGGTCGCCAATGGCGAATGTGGCATCAGCGTGGTCAACACCTATTACCTGGCGCGTTATGCCGGCGAAGATGGCCTGCTGAACAAGCTGGGCATCATCTTCCCCAATCAGGATACGACCGGCACCCATGTGAATGTCAGCGGTGCAGGCGTCACGAAGAACGCGCCCAATCGCGAAAATGCGATCCGCTTCCTCGAATATCTGACTGAAAAGCAGGCGCAGCAATATTTCGCCAACGGCAATAACGAATACCCCGTAGTCGAAGGTGTCGCCCCCACGTCGGTGATCGCCGAACTGGGTGAATTCAAGGCCGACACGCTCAGCACGGCGACAATCGGTGCCAATCAGGCAAAGGCTGTTGCCATCTATGACAAGGCCGGCTGGAACTGATTTCAGCGGCGCGGATTGGGCGTAAAACGGTGAAGGGGTCAAAGCGCGGCTTTGGCCCCTTATCGCTAAACTACCTTGAAGCGGGCGGCTTTAACGTCCATCTGCGCCCCAACTTGCAGGGCTGAGTGTGTTTCGCGCATGTCCTGCCAAACCGATTTAGACAGACCGAGGCCATTGCCGTGAACATGCCCATTACCGATCGCGAACAGTTCCAGGAAAGCGGTGCGCTTTCTGTCGAGACGATCACTCATGTCCATCAGTGGAATGAAGAGCTGTTCACGCTGAAAATGACGCGTCCTGCGTCTTTCCGCTTCCGCTCGGGCGAATTTGTCATGATCGGTCTGCCGCAGGAAAACGGCAAGCCGCTGCTGCGCGCCTATTCGGTGGCGTCACCCAGCTATGATGAGGAACTCGAATTCCTGTCCATCATCGTGCAGGAAGGCCCGCTGACCTCGCGGCTTCAGCATATCAAGGTCGGCGATCCGATCTATCTGGGCAAGAAGCCGACGGGCACTCTGGTTACGGACGCGCTGCTTCCGGGCAAACGTCTGTTCATGTTGTCCACCGGCACCGGCCTTGCCCCGTTTATGAGCCTGGTGCGCGATCCCGAAGTCTACGAGATGTATGACGAACTGATCGTCGTCCACTCGGTCCGCCGCGTTGTCGATCTGGCCTATCGCGATCTTCTGGAAAGCAAGCTGGAAGGCGATCCGCTGCTGGAAGACGATCAGCGCGAACGCATGATCTATGTCCCCACCGTGACGCGAGAGGATTTCCGCACGCAGGGCCGCATCCAGACCCTGATCGACGATGGCCGCCTGTTCGAACAGTCCAAAGGCCCGCAGAAATTCGATCCGGAAACCGACCGCGTAATGCTGTGCGGCTCGATGGCAATGATCAAGGACCACGCCGCCGATCTGGAAGCGCGCGGTTTTGAAGAGGGCGCAAATAACAAGCCCGGCCAGTTCGTGATCGAACGCGCTTTTGTGGGGTAAGACCGCCCGCCAGCGTCACGTTTTGGTGAACTGCTCTGCAAGCCCGAATGGCCGATTTTGGGGGTAAGCGGACGTCAAAGCCGCGAGACTTTCACAATTGCACTAGGCCAGCAATAGAAACGCTAATAAGCTAAGCCATAGGGCTGCGCCTATGACCATGGCAATTAAACCTGTTGTGGTGCGCCGGGAGAGAACTCCAAGCAGGCAAGCCAATCCTCCGCCAAGAAATGTCCCAAGCAGCATAAGTGCTCCGCCCAGATCTGGATCTTTGGCGGTAAAGGCGGCAATCATGATCAAAATGCCCATGATGCCGCTCGCTAAAGCAGCGGCGCCGACCAGACTGAAGCTCTTGGCGGTTGGAGGAAGCGAAGGTTCTATTTCCGGATCGGAAAATCCACTGATCAGCTCTTCCAATTCGCCGTTCGAAACATTGGGCTCACCGGCGAGCAAGTCCTCCACATGTTCGCGAGCGCCACCGACAATCGCTTCAACCTCAGCGGCGTCATATCCGGTTTTCTGAAGCTCGCTTCCCAGCTTTTCCAGCGCGGCGCGAACTTCTGGCCGATCATGGTAGCCAAATTCCGGTTTCATTGCCCTACGCCTCCGACCACAGCACTCACGTCATCTTTCATCTCGCCCCAGAATGACATCATCCCGCTCAAACGCGCCCGACCATCTGCGTTAAGCGAGAAGTAGCGCCGCTTGGGGCCGCGTTCAGAGGCTTTCATTTCAACGGCCACCAATCCCTCTTTCTGCAAGCGCGCCAGCAGCAGATAGAGCGTGCTCTCCTTCATCGAGAGCGAAGGATGGTGCTCCAGACGCTGTGCGATTTGATAGCCATATGCCGGCTCGCCATCGAGCAAGGCGAGCACACATAGCTCTACAACACCTTTGCGCATTTCACCTGCCCAAGCCACGAAACATTTGCCTCACTATTCTGTATTGCAGAGTAATAGAATCTGCATTAGAGGAGTTACTCTGTTATGCAGAGGAGTAGATGATGTCTCGCAAGTTTGCAATTGGGTGTCTGCTGAGCCTATGCGCGCTGGCTGCATGTGGGAATGAGGAACCGCCAGCTGCGCAAGTCGTGCCCCCGGTTACGAGCGCTCCACCGCCTGCGCAAGCGGCGGATCCGTTTGCCATCACGCGGCTTCCCGATGGTCCGCATATGGGCATCATTGTCGGGTTTGATGATCTTTCGGCAGGCGATGTTGATAGGCAAGGGCGCTCCAACGAGCTCTTGGATCAAGCTGCTTCAAGCGGAGCCAGCATAAGTCGCATCCAACTGGATTGGGCGGAGCTGGAGACGGCTCCTGGACAATACGATCCTGAACCGCTTGCCCAATCCTTGGAGGCCGCCCGGCAAAGGGGGCAACTCGTCTATGTGACCATCTCAACGCTCGATTCAGACGGTCTGACACTGCCGGAATACCTCCTTGATGACGACGGAAGGTTGCGAGAAGGACTATCGCTCGCTTCACCTGAAGTCACAGGCCGGTTTGAAGGTTTGCTCGAATGGATAGTACCGCAGCTGGGCTCGGACGCTTGGGCGCTTTCCATGGGCAATGAAGTCGACTCGCCAATTGCAGACGGACTTGTGCCTGCCAATGATGCTTTGGTGTTTTTCCAAGCCGGCGCCCAACAAATCAAGGCGATGGATCCCGATTTGGCGACAACGGTTACGCTTACCATTGGCGCGCCCACGACAGTTCCCAATTTTGCTGAGCAATTGAACGACGGTTTGGATGTGGCGACCGTGAACCATTATTGCCTCGACGCTTCCCTTCAAGTCACCGGGCAAGATCAGTGGGAGCGTGACGTTCAAACCATGAAAGCCATGGCGCGCGGTAAGCCCATCATGATTCAGGAATTGGGTTGCCCTGTTGGCTTCGCAGGGGATCCTGCCGCCTTTGCCTCCAAGACAGGCACAATGAACGGAAGCCAAGAGCTCCAATCAGCATACTTCACATTCTTCGATAGGCTCTATGCCAATGACCCCCAATTCCGTGCAGCAACGGTGTTTCAGCTGTTTGATTGGTCACCTGAGCTTGCTGAAATGTTCGGAGACTTTGTTCGCTCAGAAGGCGCATCGCTGGCAGGTGACAGGCTCGAAGAATGGTTGGCGACCGTTGGCATCTGTCGGTGGACGGATGCAACTTGTAGGCCCGCCTGGGACGTGTGGCTCAACTCATTAGCCAGGCAGTCAGAGCTTCGCGCGAGCGCTGTTGACTGAAATTGGGGCGCTTCCAGAACGACCGCTGCTGGCCGTTTCAAACTGACGCTTGCATCTTTCGCGCTTGACCCGTGCGTAAAGGCGCGCTTCACTCAGTCTCAATCAAAACCGTTCTTTGGAGAGAGGACCCCAATGCTCGAAACAGCGCAGCGCACGGCTTACAATGAAGACCACGAAGCTTTCCGCGAAACCGTTCGCAAGGTCTTTGCCGAGCATATGGAGCCGCATCTCGATACCCATGAAGAAGAGGGCATCGTCCCGCGCACTGCGTGGAAAGCGCTGGGCGATGCAGGGATGCTGTGCCCCACGGTGAAGGAAGAAAATGGCGGTCTGGGCCTTGATTTCGGGTTCAACTGCGTGCTCGCGGAAGAGCTGGCCTATATGGGGTCAAGCGCGGGGTTCACCCTCCAGAACGATATCACGGTCAATTACTTCGAACGCCTCGGCAGCCCTGAGCAGAAGGAGAAATACCTGCCGGGCATGATCTCGGGCGATATTATAAGCGCGATTGCCATGACAGAGCCGGGGGCGGGATCGGACCTTCAGGGCATTCGCACCACAGCGGTTGAGGATGGCAATCATCTCGTCATCAATGGCTCCAAAACCTATATCACCAACGGCCAGAACGCCGACGTGGTGATTGTGGTGGCAAAGACCGATCCCAATGCCGGCGCGAAGGGCACTTCGCTGATCCTTGTCGATGCGCAGACGCCGGGATTTGAAAAGGGGCGCAATCTCGACAAGATCGGGCAGCATTCCGCGGATACTTCAGAACTGTTCTTTCAGGACGTGCGCGTGCCCAAGACGAACATTCTGGGCCGGGAGAACCGCGGCTTCATCCACCTGATGGAAGAACTCCCGCAGGAACGGCTTTCCATCGCTGTCAGCGCGATGGGCGGCGCGCAGCGCGCCTTTGACGAAGCGGTGAAGTTCACCAAGGATCGCAAGGCATTCGGCAAAAGCGTGTTCGAATTCCAGAACACGAAATTCACCCTCGCCGACCTCGCGGCAAAGCTGCAAGTGGGCTGGGCGCATCTCGACTGGGCGATTGCCCGCCACCTGCGCGGAGAGCTGACAACGGGAGAGGCCAGCGCGGCCAAGCTGTGGCACACCGAAATGCAGTGGGAAATGGTGGATGCCGCGCTGCAGTTGCACGGCGGTGCAGGTTACATGAACGAATATGCCATCGCCAGACTATGGCGCGACGCCCGCGTCCAGCGCATCTATGGCGGCACGTCAGAGATCATGAAAGAAGTCGTCAGCCGCGAGATTTGAGCGCGTTTAATACGTGCCTGATACGCTTTCAGGCCGATACGAAATCCGAAGCTCTGCATCGCCATCGCGGGGGCGTTCCGCCACTGCGATGGGCGGCCATGCCCATTGCCAGATCGGTATGCTCGGCACTTTAGCAAAAGTAATCCTGCCTCGCGTGCCTTGGATATCGACATTTGCCCAAAGCGGACCATCGCCGCCCGCTTTGCGACGAAGGGCATCAGCTAAGGCGAGGACGGTGTCGAAGCCTTCAAGCGCAACAAAGGAAGGCGGGCTTCCCAAACGGGCGTGCAGCGCGTCGCTGATCTGTTTGCCGAATGCCGGCAGGCTCTTTGGCATATAGCTTAGGAACGGAATTCCGACGCCTTCTTGGCCCAGCAAATCGGTCCATTGCGCAAATTCCGACTGCCCGGCAGGGGTGCCAATTTTCACGTGATCCAGCCGTGCATCACTGCGTATCGCACGAACGATGGACGTCGCCGGTTCGGGGAAGCCTGTGAGCACCAGAAGGGCCGTTGCCCCATCATCTGCCAGATGCGTTGGCAGGTCGGCTGCTGAAAGGGCATCAAGATCAAACTGAACCAGCTCCGCCCCCTTTGAGGCCAGATGGGTTGTCAGTATCTGCGTGCCGGTTTCCCAGTAAATGTTCGATTGCTTCGCGACTGCAATCCGCCGATGACCCGCTTCAAGCAGGTAATCGGCATAGACACGCCAACCCCGCGATTGCGCAGGCGCTATACGGGCAACGTGGTCAGTGGGCCCATCGGTTAGGTTGTCCAGCACAGCTGAGGAACAAAGAAACGGCAATGCCAGCTCAGCCGCCCTTTTCGCGACAGCACCGGCGACAACGCTGTGATATTCACCAGCCAGGGCCGAGATGCCATCGGCGGCCAGCTCATTTACGATTGCAACAGCACGCGACGCGTCTGCCGCTGTGTCACGCACGATGAGCTCCACCGGATGATCAAGCAGATCGCGCCGCTCGTTCACCCACTCCACGCCCAGTTCAAGACCGGCCAGCAATTGCTCTCCTGCCTCAACCCAGCCGGGAGCAGTTGCGGGGATCAAGGCGCCTATACGGGTCACAATTTCATCACCTTTGTCGCTACGGTAATCAGCATGTGCGTGACACGGATAGAAAGCCGCCATCGCCTGCGCATTTGAGCGGGCAGGTGATTAAGTCAACGCCTAAGCTGCGGATTTCTAATAGTTCCTCGGGGCTGTGCCGCATAACCCGCAACGCCCGATGATGCACGCCCCGCTATCCGCAGCATTTGAAAGCAGGCGGGGCCGTCAAATAGCAAGGAACCCCGGAAGAAAGGTGGCCGCTTTACAATCGTCGTGCCACTCTCTTTGATGGGAGCAATGGGAGAGGCAGCGATATGAACAACCCCCTCGATTTCACTGGGAAGCGCGTGCTCGTCATCGGCGGATCGTCCGGTATCGGCAATGGCATTGCACATGGCTTTCGCGCGCAGGGGGCTGATGTGCATGTCACCGGCACGCGCCCTGACGAAGGCGATTATCTGGAGGCTGAGGATAGCGACTTTACCGGCCTGACCTATCACCAGCTGAACGTGATGGATCGCGAAGCGGTGCATGGACTGCCTGATGCCGTGGGAAGGCTGGATGTGCTGATCCAATCACAGGGCATCGTGCGATACAAGCGGGAGGAGTTTGCGCGTAAGGGCTGGGATGATGTCATCGACGTCAATCTCAATTCCGTGATGGATGTGGCTCGCGCGTTCCATCCGGCGCTGGCTGATAGCGCGGGCGCGATGATCGTGGTCAGCTCTGTCGCGGCGTTCAATTCGACAATGGGCAACCCGGCCTATGGCGCGTCAAAGGCTGGCGCGGCGAGCCTTGTGAAATCGCTCGGCGAAGCATGGGCCGGAAACGGGCAGGGCGCAGGCGTCCGCGTGAACGGCATTGCGCCGGGACTGGTCCCGACAAAGATCACCGCTGTCACCACGGAGCATCCCGAACGGCTTGAAGGGGCGCTGCGGTCAATCCCGATGCGCCGGATGGGCACACCGGAAGATATGGCGGGTGCCGCGTTGTTCCTCGCATCGCCGCTGTCATCTTACATCACTGGACAGACATTGGTGGTGGATGGCGGGCTAACGCTGTCGGGGATTTGAGCGGAGAATAAGAGGCGATTTGCTGCGACAGAATTGGCCCGTCGACACAAAGTGATAGCGGCCTCGCGCAGATGTTGCGGCGGCAGCCTTTATCTGCCTATGCCGACCTGATGCAGAACAAGCCGTCAGCGCGTTTCACGCGGCCAGAACATATCGAAATGGAACTGGTGACCGTCGCATATCGCAACCGCTCTTTCCCCATGCACATGCATGACCAGTATGTCGTCGGGATGATGGAAAAAGGTTCAGAAACACTTCACCTTGAAGGGACTGCATATCTTGTTGAAGAGGGAGATCTGATTACGATCAACCCGGGCCTGGCCCATTCGAACAGCTCGCTGGCCGATGAGGTATTGGAATACCGGGTTTTTTATCTGCCACCCGATTTGGTGAGAAGGTATACGGGGTTGTCTGGTCTTTACTTCGGTGCTCCGACGCGCACGGATACCCTTACCTCGCGCAAGCTTTTGGACCTGCACCGCTGGTTCGAAAATGGAGGTGGAGACAGGCTTGAGCAGGAGACTGCTTTTGCCGAAATCATCGGCCTCGCCTTTGATGGAGCAGATGAAATCGAAAGCGTTCCCAAAAGTCCGGAAACCGTAAAGCGCGCGCGATGCTTTCTTGATGATAATTATCACGAAACCTTCGGCCTCGATGCAGTGGCGCGTATAGCGGGCGTAAGCAAATTTCATCTTGTGCGGAGTTTCAAGAAGACCCACGGATTAAGTCCTTTCGCCTATCGAACCCATCGAAGGATAGAAGAAGCCAAACGCAGGGTGCTGGCAGGCGAAGGGCTGGCAAAGATCGCTACTGATCTGGGTTTTTCCGATCAGAGCCATTTGACCCGCACCTTTCAGTCGATCGTAGGTATCTCTCCTGCGCGCTATGGTGAGCAATGAGGTTCAAGACGCTATCGACTTCGATTGGCTAAGCCCTTTGACGAAACGATTCAAAGGGAACGCAGACCAATGACTTTTCTTGAAACCGGCAGGATCATGAGTGGAAGCAGGCTCGCACTAAAGGCGTTGTCTTGCGCGGTGATCATACCCAGCGCCTTGCTTTGCCTCAGCCTGCCTGTCTCTGGCAGCGCTTTGGCGCAGACTGCACAATCCTATGAGCAACACGACGTTTCTGACAAAGCCGCAAACCCATATGCCGACTTTCTCCGGAGATATGTCGATTGGGCGAACCGGATCGAGATTGAGGGTCAGCGAAGCGGTTTACCTCTTTCCGGCAAACAGATTGAACTGGCGAAACAGATTGGCATCAAACATCCTGAAAAAGTGCGCCTGGTTTTCGTCGACAAAGTGCCGTTCCCGGACGACGATGAGGACATGCGAAAGGTGGGGGAAGCACTTGGTTTTATCGGCCCCGGTGTCATCAACAACGCACAGGCAATTGGGTACACCATCTGGGTCCGAAACGGCTACACTCTGGATCGTCCGAAGCTGGCTCACGAATTGGTCCACGTTCAGCAAATCGAGCGCAGCGGCAATTTCGGCGAATTCGTCTTCCAGTACATGAGGCAGCTGCGCGAACATGGCCATTACGATATGCCGCTTGAGATCGAGGCATATGCAGCGAACGAGGAATACAAAAGTGACACGCATAAATAGGAAATGCGCAATCCCATTCACTATCAGTCTTATCCCGGGCGGTAGTGCAGGCTCGATAGCTTGCTCGAAATTTTCCTACCGTCGCCCGCTTCCCTAAAGGCGGGGGATGCTTGACCTGAGACGTTGCCTCTTCAACGATGCCCCTCTTAAAAGGGGACGCAGAATGGCTTACTCTTTTGCCTCAGGACTGTGTAACATGCGGTCCATGTCCCGGCTAAGTGGTTGTAAAGGCTTGATGCCGGATTTGGAGAGGAAGCACGCATGAAATACACCCGTCTTGGCCGTTCGGGCCTGTCCGTCTCGCGCCTGTGCCTCGGTTGCATGTCCTATGGCGATACGACAAAGGGCTGGCATGGAGACTGGCTGCTGGGCGAAGAGGAAAGCCGCCCGTTCTTCCGGTCTGCTCTGGAAGCGGGGATCAACTTCTTCGATACCGCCAATGGGTATTCGGGGGGCACATCGGAAGAGATCACCGGAAAGCTGCTGAATGAGATGGCAAGCCGGGACGAGATCGTGGTCGCGACCAAGGCGTACATCCCGTGGCGCAATGCACCCAATGCGGGCGGCCTTTCGCGCAAGAGCCTGATGCAGGCGGTTGATGACAGCCTGGCCCGGCTGGGCATGGACTATATCGACCTGTTCCAGATCCACCGCTGGGACGATCATACTCCAATCGAAGAGACGATGGAGGCGCTGCACGACATCGTGAAAGCGGGAAAGGCGCGCTATATCGGGGCATCGTCCATGTATGCGTGGCAGTTCGCCAAGGCGCAGGAGGTGGCACGCGCGAATGGCTGGACGCGTTTCGTGTCCATGCAGAACCAGCTCAACCTGCTCTACCGCGAGGAAGAGCGTGAAATGCTCCCCCTGTGCGCGGATCAGGGCGTGGGCGTCATCCCGTGGAGCCCGCTTGCCAGAGGGCGTCTGGCACGGCCTGTTGGCGAAGGTACGGTGCGAAGCGAAACCGATGGTGTTGGCAAGATGCTGTACAAGGAAGGCGAGGCTGCCGATGCTGCCATCATCGACGCGCTGGAAGGCATTGCCGAGCAGCGCGGCGTCGCGATGGCGAGTGTTGCGCTAGCCTGGCACTTCACCAAACGGGCGGTGACGGCTCCGATCATAGGCGCGACAAAGCCGCACCATATCGAGGCGGCGATAGCGGCTCTCGACATCCGGCTGGA
>JAXHVK010000079.1:0-13148 GCA_034211135.1 Pseudomonadota bacterium | reverse complement strand
TTTCAAAGGTAGCATTCCATGTCCGATATCAAACGCGTCGTTCTCGCCTATTCCGGAGGTCTGGACACATCCGTGATCGCAAAATGGCTGAGCGTTGAGCGAGGGTTGGAAGTCGTCACCTTCACCGCCGATCTTGGACAAGGCGAAGAGATCGAGCCCGCTCGCGCAAAGGCACGCGCAATGGGCATTCCCGATGAACACATCTTCATCGAAGACCTGCGTGAGGAATTCGTCCGCGACTTCGTATTCCCGATGATGCGCGCCAATGCCCGTTATGAAGGCGATTACCTGCTGGGCACATCCATCGCCCGCCCGCTCATTTCAAAGCGCCTTGTCGAAATTGCGCATGAAACGGGCGCGGATGCGATTGCGCATGGCGCGACGGGCAAAGGCAATGATCAGGTCCGCTTTGAACTGTCCGCATATGCGCTTGATCCCGATATTCAGGTCATCGCCCCGTGGCGCGAATGGGATCTGACAAGCCGCACCGCTTTGATTGCATGGGCAGAGGCGCACCAGATCGCTGTCCCGCAGGACAAGCGCGGCGAAGCGCCCTTCTCCACCGATGCGAACCTGCTGCACACCTCTTCAGAGGGTAAGGTGCTCGAAGATCCGTGGGAAGAAACACCCGACTATGTCTATTCGCGCACCGATCATCCGGAACAGGCGCCCGATACGCCGGAATACATCACGATTGATTTCGAACGCGGCGACGGCGTTGCGCTGAACGGCGAAGCCATGAGCCCCGCCACCCTTCTCACCGCGCTCAACGAACTGGGTCGCAAGCACGGGATTGGCAGGCTTGATCTGGTAGAGAACCGCTTTGTCGGCATGAAGAGCCGTGGCATGTATGAAACGCCCGGCGGCGAAATCTACGCGCAGGCCCATCGCGGGATCGAGCAGATCACGCTGGATCGCGGCGCGGCTCACCTCAAAGACGAGCTGATGCCCAAATATGCAGAACTGATCTATAACGGTTTCTGGTTCGCGCCGGAGCGCGAAATGCTGCAGGCGGCGATTGATCATTCGCAAGAGCGCGTGAACGGCACGGTGCGGTTGAAGCTGTATAAAGGCCTCGCAAGCGTCGTTGGCCGCAAGTCGCCCAATTCGCTCTATTCCGAAGCGCATGTGACATTTGAGGATGATGCCGGTGCCTATGATCAGCAGGACGCCGCAGGCTTCATCAAGCTGAACGCCCTGCGTCTGCGGCTGCTTGCACAGCGTGATCGCAGGCGCTGATACCCGAGTCGCGAGACTCGGGCAGCGACACATTTCGCAGGCACGCAATTTTTCAAAAGTGCGGCATTGCGGTTGAAACCGGCAGATTCGGGGCGATGCGCTTCGAACGGGTATTGAGCCGCGTCAAATGCGATGAACGGTTGAGTTGTCCACCGCACTCCACAGGTAATCTGGGCAAAAGTGGATAACTCGCTCTTGCAAGCCTTGTCGAAAGCAGGATCGCGGCGCAGTCTACAACTGTCTTCGGAACAAAAGACTTCGAAAGATCAAGCCGCAAGGCACTGATTTAGAGGCGTTTTTTATTCCAAGGATCGCGCAGGTGGCTGTCCACGCGCTTTCCGAGAAACGGCATGCAGAAGGTTTCTACCCAATGCAAGCCGGGTCGTTTGAGGAAATCGCTATGTCCATCTGGGTGAAGACTGTGGGCTTGCTCCACGATCGAGGATGCGAACGGGTAAAACTGTAAACAGCCGTTTGAGATTGAGGAGCGTCAAAGCAAACAGTCGCGGCTCCGCCGTAAAAGCGGGAGCGCAAGATCAGGACCCCGGTTCAGATCAGGCGTGATAGCTTGGCAGGCGATGGCCGGATGCCGGTGCGAGCGCCGGTGACGAAGCCAGACGCGGCAGCATCCCCCGGGATGCGCCCTTGGATACAGAGCCTTCGGGTGAAGTGTTTGAGGAAGTACGCGACAGGCATGAGACATCGGGCGCCAAGTGCGTACTGAAGAATGTGGAAGGCCGGCTTGCCGGAAAGAAGCAGGAAACAGAACGTCCACGCGCTGGTGAGAGTGGGGTCGGCAGAAATGCCGGCCCCATTTGCATTCCGGCCCCAATCCCCTCGCCCCGATACATCCCAAAGACAAAGCGCCCCGCAGCAGAGCCATAACGAAGGACGGCAATTTGCCAGCTTCGCGGCCACTGGCGTATAAGCGGGCGCGGAGGGAGAGGGTTGATGCCGATTGACAGGCCGGGTCTATCCAAAAATTCGAACAGCTCGAAAGAGAGTATGCAGCGGTTCGCGACGATTTTCGCGATTGCATTGTTACCGCTTTCCACCGCAAGCGCATCGACACAAAGCGAAAATCCCGACGGGAACGATGTGGAACTGTTGGATCAGGAGCAGGCTATACCTGGTCCGGACTTTGCGTTGAACTTCGAACCATTCGACGGCGAACCGCCCGAGATAGAGCGCGCTTCGGGCGCAGTTGATCTTTCGACCTTTGATCCTCCGCTCGAAGCGAAGCCGGAGGAGTCTTTAACAAGTTTGGGAACAGGCATTGCATCCTATTACGGCCGCCGTTTTCACGGTCGTTTGACGGCCAATGGCGAACGCTTCAATATGAACGCCATGACTGCGGCCCACAAAACCCTGCCCTTCGGCACAAGAGTGCGGGTGACCAACCCGCGCAACGGGAAAAGCGTAACGGTCCGGATCAATGACCGCGGTCCCTTCATCCGTGGACGCACGATTGACCTTTCAAGAGCGGCAGCGCAGCGGATCGGCATGATCTCAACCGGCCATGCGCGTGTGAAACTCGATATCCTTCGCTGATCTGCGCCGTTTACTAATTCCCAATATGCTCTGATACTTACGGGCTCACCTTAGGACGCTGCATCACCAAGCATTTGCAGACCCCTGCCTATTCGGCTGCCGTCACGAATGTGTGGCACCGATCAAAGAGGTCTGCCCATGCACCCCAACCCAACGCGCTCCGAACTTCAAATTGTCGATGATGGAAGGCATTTCTCAATCGATGCAGCTGCCTTCCAGAAGATTTTCGAGAATTCGCCCTATGGGAAGCTGATCATTGATGACAACGGAGTGATTACGGCCTGCAATCTCGCCGCTCTCGAGATGTTCGGTTACGAGCATGATGAACTGATCGGGCGGGATATGGAGACGCTTCTTCCCGCACGGTATCGCGACAGTCACGTTCATCAGCGCTCAGCCTATGCGAAAAAGCCCTCGGCGCGGGTCATGGGCAAGGGCCGCGATCTGACAGGCCTTCGCAAAGACGGCATCGAATTCCCGCTCGAAATCGGCCTCACCCGCACCGAAACCAGCCATGGTGCGATGACATGCGCCTCAATAATCGACATTACCGCTCGGCAGCGAAACGACCTGCGCCTGCGAGAATTCAACGCGCAGCTGGAGGAGTTCACTTATGTCGCATCGCATGATTTGCGCTCACCCATCCGCGGCATATCGAACCTGATCGAATTTATCCGCGAGGATTTCGAAGACGGGCAACTCGATGCGACGCTCAAAAACACCGACCGGATGGAGGCCCGTGTTCATGACCTCGAAAAGCTGATTGACGACCTACTCACTTACGCCAGGGCCGGACGGCGTGCTGTCGAGCTTGAGAGTGTTACAATGAAAGAGGTCTGTGACGACATCCTCGCAATCGAGAACATTCCGGACGGTTTCTCTGTCAGTGTCAGCGTTTCGGACGAGCCATTCGAAGCCGCGCGAACGCCGCTGACCACGGTGCTGCGCAACCTCATCTCCAATGCGATCAAGCACCATGACGAGAGCTACGGCAAGATCAGTGTCGTCGCCCAGTTCAGCGGCAGTCTTTGCGTCATTGACGTCGCTGATGACGGGCCCGGCATCCCCGAAAATGCCCGCGAGCGCGTGTTCCGCCTGTTCCAGACCCTCAAAGCCAATGAACGCGGCAGCAGCGGTCTGGGCCTTGCCGTTGCCCAGCGCCTGACCACCGGACATGGCGGCCAGCTGGAACTCCTCCCCACCCTCGGTGAACGAGGGACCTGTTTCCGCGTATCCTGGCCCCGCTTTACAAGGACCGATCTCAATGCATGAGCAAACCCCCGAAAACCCGCGCATCCTCATCGTTGATGATGACGACATCTACAGCGAGCTTGTCTCCAGAGCGCTGCGCCGCGTTGCGCCCGACATCAACGTCATCGCAGCGGAGGACGGACAGATCGGGATCGATGTGCTGACAGGTGATGTACAAGGCCAATGCCGCAAACCGCTGCTTATCCTGCTTGATATCAACATGCCGCGCATGAACGGGTTCGAGTTTCTCGAACAGCTGCGCAGCCAGCCCGAATTGCGCAACAATGTCGTCTTCATGTTCAACACGTCGGAAGCCGAGGATGACCGCCAGCGCGCCTATGACTTTGGCGTTGCCGGTTACATTGCCAAGTCCCGCCTTGGGCCCAAGATGGGCAATATGACCGAGCTGCTCAGATCCTACGCCTCAACCGTCATACTGCCGCATTGAGCAGACGCGGCCCCAGTGCCGATTCACTGCGGCGCCTCACTGCACAGCGTTACTGGGCCGCGTTATTGGGCGCCCCAACCGCCGTTTTCGTCCCATTCGTCATTGTTGCTTGATCCGCCCCAGTCCGACGCAGCAGGCGCGGTGTAGCCCGGTTCTGCCGATCCCCAGTCAGAGCCGGGCATGGCGTTGCTCATCCCGTGCTGTTCCGCGCAGGAGTAGGCGATGCCGGTGTGCAGAGTCTGCGTGTATTCGCGATCGGGGTTCTTCTCCTGCCACGCACGGCCCATGTCCGCGACGCAGGCGCAGGCCGCGCGCGCATCGCTTGAGCTTAGCCCTTCGCGGGTCATCCGCGTCTTGCACTCGCTTTCCCATTGGGAGAAGTAGTCGCGTTCGTAGGAGCCTCCGAAGGTGACCAAGGCCACTACTGCAAAGATCACACCGGCTATGTACTTCACAACTACACCCCCCTGATTTGGTATGAAGAGCGTAAGCAAAGGGCGTTAAACCTTGGTAAAGCCGCCGCCTTCCCCGCCCGCAGCACTTCGCTGTTCATCGGGCAGTACTGTCCACCATTGCGCGTGTCCCGCTTCGAAGGCGATCAGTTGAGCGCGCTCCACCGCGTCGCCATCGCTGCCAAGCTGGTGCGGCAGACGCGCTGTTGCGGGGCGCGCAGCCTCCATTGCCTGCAACCGGCGCTCCAGCTCTGGTGCCGTCTCTGGCGCCGTCTCTGGCGCTTCCCTATCAGCGGCTTCACATTGAGACTTGGACCGCATGTTACACGGTCCTGAGGCTTTTTCCGCCGCTCCACCTGCCCCCGCACTTTCCCTCGATCCGTGCACCCTTTTGGCGAGCTCCGGCGGCAGTTCGGGCGCGGCATCCCCCTGCGCCTGACCGATAGCATCCAGCAGCGCGTCAAACGATCCCGCCAGCGCCGCCACATCCTCCCGCTCGGCAAGGCGATCAAGCCGCGCCAGATGCGCCAGCAGCAGGCGCGCATCATGCCGCCGCCGCGTCGCCACCACCTCTCCGTGATAGAACACCTCCTCCTCCACCCCGTGCATCGCACGGCTGGCAAGCAAGTCCTCCGCCCGTTCCCGCGCGACAATCAGCGCCGCATCCCAGGCAAGCCGGAAAGTCGGACAGGCCCGCCGCGCGCGATAGACCGTCTGGTGAGAGACCGAAGCCGCCCGCGCGGCCACCCGCACCTCCCCCGAATCCGCCAGCAAGCGCAGGAAAGCCGCCTGCCGGTCCCGATTAAAGCGGCTCTGCGGAGCAAGCGCCGCATCAGGCGGAAGCTGGTCTAAGATCGCGGGCAGCGTTTCGGAGAGCGGCTGCGCGGGGATGAAGGGAGCTTGATCGTGACGGGTCATGAAAGAGAGTCCTTATTGCTGGCGCTGATCGCGAACCGCAGACGAGCCAAAGGGCGACCGCCCGACGACCAGTAGGCCGTAGCCCGAGGGAGCGGATGCGAAGGCTGGCGTCTGAAGCCAGACGAACAAAAGCGCTTGCGGCCCTGCGGGCCGATGGGACTCTTTTATTTAGGGGGAATGGAGGGAGTAGGAAAACTCGGTGGATCAGTAGCAATTTGACTAGGCTCGTCGCTCCCCGTTGCTGAGAGGTGAACGCGGGCTTACGCCCAGCTTGGACCCAAGATTTCAAAATGAGTATTTGAATTCTCTTGAAATCTCTGCACTATCGCTTCGAAGTTTGGCAGGTAATCCAATGGCACTCGAAGAAAAGTCAGTTCGAAGAGCAATCAAACATCTTGTGACGCTTGGGGATACGGACATTTTTCCGATCCCGTTCGAGTTTTCATTTTACCGAGAATGCGAAAATGACATCGTTCAAAGGCTTACCACCTTGCAAGCAGGTTCGCATACGCCAACGAGTGCATTTGAGTGCCTTAGCCCAAAGGGCAACTTATCATTTCGGATCGCGCATCAGCTGTTTCCAGTCGACACGCTCCTCTACACGGCAGCGGTCATACAAATCGCGCCGCTACTCGAGGCCCTGAAGCTGCCTTCTGAGAATGGTCCATTTGCGTATCGGTTCATCGATGATGATGATGAGCCAAGGCTTTTCGCACGTTCATCAAATTTCCATGACTGGCTTCTTCATCTGAAAGGGGTCTTTCTGCCTGAAGACGCGTTCTCAGATGCAAAATATGTATTAGAAACTGACATTAGTGACTTTTACGCTCGTATATACTTTCACAGGCTAGAGCATGTTCTTGACGATTGCGAAGCTCCGAACCAAGTTCGAAAGATCATTGAAAAGATCATCAAGGAGACAAGGGCAAGGCAATCGCATGGCCTTCCAGTTGGCACATCAGCGTCGCGAATACTTGCCGAAGCTTTACTAGTAGATACTGATCAAATGCTTGAAATGCGTTCGGTCGCCTATAGCCGCTACGTCGACGATTTCAGGATCGTGGTCGATCACCAAGGTGAAGTGCATAGCATTCTTTGCAATCTCGCAGAGCACCTGATGCTGACCGAAGGGCTCTCACTTAACGCGAATAAAACACGCACATACACCAGCAACGAGGCGGTAGACTTCATTGATGCAAAGCTGACCGATGTCTTTAGCGATGAAGAGCTACAACGCCTCAATCTCTATATTGCAGCTGTCTACGATGATGAGGACATATCAGTTGAAGATGTCGATGATGTCGATCCAGAGAACCTAATTTCAAAGCTGAGGGATGCGCTTGATCCAAAGAAAGTCGACTACACCGCGATCAAAGTCATCTTGAAAGTTTTAAGAGCAGTTGAGATCGAAAACCCAATCGGTTTTATCGATCAATTTATCGAGCTGGTTTATCATACGCCAAGGGACTTTTGCTTGCTCGTGGGTGGCCTAGCGCAACGGCATGCAGACCTCCGCGATCAAATCGCCAACAAACTCGTCTCAACAATTCAAACCGCCCCTTTCAAGGACATGTCCCTTTCTCGCATTTGGGTTGGCCATCTATTTGTTACGCAGGCACTTCCAATAACCGAAGCCTCCAGGGTCGCACTTAATCTCACTAGAACTGAGATCGAGCAACGCCAAGACTTGCTGTTGAGAGGACTACTGAATGAGCGACCCTTTTTCCGTGCTCAAAAGACAAAGTTCGATGCCGCGAGTGAATGGGCAAAACCGGCTCTAATGCTCGGAGCGGCTTGCCTCTCAACAAGTGAATACACGACTTGGTTAGAGACCATAAAAGCACATCATTCCGACCCTACTTCAGACATTTTTCGGAAGTGGCTTAAAGAAAATCAAGCTGATGTTTGGAACGCTCTCAAATACGACTATATCATCAAAACTAGGGCGGAGAAAATTGCAGAGCTATTCGGCGAAGTTGAGCCTGGTTCGATACTAGATACAGTCCTGGGTCCTAGTGTAAATCCAAGCGGAAATCCAGAGAACCCGTTTGGATAGGGAAGTTGTTACTCCGCCGCCTCTTTCGCCGCGCCCTTCTCCAACAGCGGTTTCAGGTACGTGCCGGTAAAACTGCGCGGTTCCTTGACCACATCCTCTGGTGTGCCTTCCGCAACAATCTCGCCGCCGCGCACGCCGCCTTCGGGGCCGAGGTCCACGATCCAGTCGGCGGTTTTGATGACGTCCAGATTATGCTCGATCACGACGACGCTGTTGCCCTGCTCCACCAGCCGGTGCAGCACTTCGAGCAGTTTGCGCACATCTTCGAAATGCAGGCCGGTGGTCGGTTCATCCAGAATATACAGCGTCTGGCCGGTTGATCGCTTCGCCAGCTCCTTCGCCAGTTTGACGCGCTGCGCCTCCCCTCCGGAAAGGGTGGTGGCCTGCTGGCCGACCTTGACATAGCCCAGCCCCACCTCGTTCAGCATCCGCATCTTGTCACGGATCGGGGGCACGGCCTTGAAGAACTCCTCCGCATCCTCAATCGTCATGTCGAGGACATCGGCGATGGAGTGCCCTTTGAACTTCACCTCCAGCGTTTCACGGTTGTAGCGTTTGCCGTCGCAAGTCTCGCACGTGACATAGACATCGGGGAGGAAGTGCATCTCGATCTTGATCAGGCCGTCGCCGGTGCATTGTTCGCAGCGGCCGCCCTTCACGTTGAAGGAGAAACGGCCCGGCTTGTACCCGCGCGCCTGGCTTTCGGGCAGGCCGGCGAACCAGTCGCGGATATTGGTGAAGGCGCCGGTATAGGTGGCGGGGTTGGATCGCGGGGTGCGGCCAATGGGGGACTGGTCGATCTCGATCACCTTGTCGCAATATTCCAGCCCTTCGATCGCGTCATGCTTGCCCGCGATGACCCGCGCGCCGTTCAGCACGCGCGCCGCGCCGGCGTGCAGCGTGTCGATGGTGAAGGATGACTTGCCCGAACCCGATACGCCGGTGATGCAGGTGAACGTGCCCAGCGGGATGGACGCGGTGACGTTCCTCAGGTTGTTGGCCTGCGCGCCCTTCACCGTCAGCATGTGGCCATTGCCCTTGCGCCGTTCTTGCGGGACGGCAATCTCGCGCCGGCCGGTCAGATAATCGGCGGTGAGCGACTTTTTGGACTTCATGATCTGTTTGAGAGTGCCCTGCGCCACCACTTCGCCGCCGCGCACGCCTGCTCCCGGGCCAAGATCAACGATGTGATCGGCGGTGCGGATGGCGTCTTCGTCATGCTCCACCACGATCACGGTATTGCCCAGATCGCGCAGCCGCTTGAGCGTTTCCAGCAGCCGGTCATTGTCGCGCTGGTGCAGGCCGATGCTGGGTTCGTCGAGGACATAGAGCACACCGCTGAGACCGCTGCCGATCTGGCTGGCGAGCCGGATGCGCTGGCTTTCCCCGCCTGACAGCGTGCCGCTGGTGCGATCAAGGTTGAGGTAGTCCAGCCCGACATTGTCGAGGAAGCCCAGCCGCTCGTTGATCTCTTTCAGGATCGGGCGGGCGATCTGGCGCTGCTGATCGGTCAGGTGATTGTCGAGATCAAGGAACCATGCCTTCGCATCGGCGACGCTCATCACTGTGGGTTCGGCGATGTCGGTCGGCCCCTTGGCGCCGGGCACCTTCACCGCCAGAGCCTTTTCATTCAGCCGCTTTCCACCGCAGGTTTCGCATGGCTGCGCGGTCTGGAACTTGCCAAGCTCCTCCTGCATCCACGCACTTTCGGTTTGCATCATCCGGCGGTTGAGATTGCCGATGACGCCTTCGAACGGCTTGTTGACCGTGTATTCCTTGCGCCCGTCCTTGAAAGTCAGCTGCACCGGCATTCCGCCTGTGCCGTGCAGGATGATGAGCTGCTGGTCCGGCTCCAGATCTTTCCACGGAGTGTTGACGTCAAAGTCGTACGCCTTCGCCAGCGAGGTCAGCACCTGCATGTAATAGGGCGAAGGCGGGTTCGATTTCGCCCACGGAGCAACCGCCCCCTGCTTCAGCGTCAGCCCTTCATTCGGGATGACGAGTTGCGGGTCGAACAGCTGCTTTTCCCCGATCCCGTCACATGTCGGACAGGCACCTTGCGGAGAGTTGAAGGAGAACAGGCGCGGTTCAACCTCTTCGATAGTGAAACCGCTCACAGGACAGGCGAACTTTTCCGAAAAGACGATGCGGTTGGCCGGTATCCCCGCCCCCTTCATCGCGCCGCCCGACGCCTCTTCACCCTCACGCCCCGGCACAACGCCATCGGCAAGGTCGATATAGGCCAGCCCGTCTGCCAATTTCAGCGCGGTCTCAAACGAATCCGCCAGACGCGTCTGCAAGCCGTCCTTCACCGCCAGACGGTCCACCACGACTTCGATGTCGTGTTTGTATTTCTTGTCGAGAGCAGGCGCTTCCTCAATCGGGTAAAGCTCCCCGTCGATCCGCACACGGGTAAAGCCGGCCTTCTGCCATTCCGCCATTTCCTTGCGATATTCGCCCTTGCGACCGCGCACCACCGGCGCAAGCAGATAGGCACGCGTGCCCTCAGGCAGGTCCATCACGCGGTCAACCATCTGACTGACGCTTTGCGCGGTGATCGGCTCGCCCGTTTCAGGCGAATACGGCACCCCTACCCGCGCCCACAGCAGACGCATGTAGTCGTAAATTTCGGTAACCGTCGCGACGGTGGAGCGCGGATTGCGAGATGTCGTCTTCTGCTCGATCGAAATCGCCGGAGACAGCCCGTCAATATGCTCCACATCCGGTTTCTGCATCATCTCCAGAAACTGGCGCGCATAGGCGGAAAGGCTTTCGACATAGCGCCGCTGCCCTTCTGCATAGATCGTATCGAATGCGAGGCTGGATTTGCCCGAACCCGACAGACCCGTGACGACGATCAGGGCATCGCGCGGCAGATCAATATCAACGCCTTTGAGATTGTGCTCACGGGCACCACGGACAGAAATCTTGGTGAGAGACATGCGGCGGGCTTGTTCCTGAAATGTTCGTATTGGTCAAGGGCGCGGTGCGAAGCGTTGCACAGCCTTTTCAGATCATATGTCCAAATGGTCCGCCCCTCGCCGGTTTTCAACGGATGGTGCGCCCCGCCGGTTCCACAGAAGCGCAGAAATCAGGCGCAGCGTGATGCCGGTCACGCGTGATGTCCTGCCGGTTCGATCATCGTGAAGCGCGTCACTTCAACAGGGAGGTCTGAAATGCCGCTTCATTACTTCAAACGCACACCCACCGGGGTCAAGAAAAGCCGCATCGCGCTTTTCGGCCCGCTCGACGCGAACTGGAGAGTTCCGGACGGGCAACAACCCCAACGACTGAAATTCAACCTTTCAGGAGGCACTGTCGCAAAATGCAACCTCACTCCGGGCCAAGCATACGCCATCTATGTCGAAATGTATTGCGAGCGGGGCGCGAAGCTCAAATGCGAAACGCAGCCCGGCGATTTATCTTCGCCTCCAAAAACCGTCGCAAACATCGCCGTTCCCGCGAACTATAACGGACCGAAAACTCAGCTTGGCTATGCCTATGCCGATATTCGGTACTTCACGGCGTAGGAGGCGGATGATGACGACATTCAAAACCGTTCGCGCCGCTCTTTTTGCGTGCTCCGCCCTCGCCCTTGCAACGCCGGTACAAGCACAGGAAGTTGCTGATCCATGGGAAAACTGGGAAACCAATGATCTGCAATCGGCTGCGACATCAAATATGTCCCCTGCCGAAGCGCTTGAGCAGGAGCTTGACACATTTGCAGCCGCTGAAAAGGAAAGAGTCGGCAGAAACCTAGCGGTGGATGCCCGTTCGGAAACAGGTGATCCGACTTTCGGGCCGGTGCCGAGCAGTATTCAGGTGGAATCCGGCATTAGCGGGGAAACCGTCAAGCTTACATTCGCCAGCGCAGTTTCGGGCTGGGACGATTTTCAGGAAACGAAATACTCGATTTCCTTCAGCGCCCCTTTCGACAAGGACGACAAACGCGGCAGCTTCATCACGCAGTCGGGCCTGCCTGATGCCTATTCTGCAGAAATCGCGCTTTCCGGCAGTATCGTTGCCCCTCAAGAACCCGCGCCCTTTGCCGGGCCTTCTGTTGTGACGCTGATCAACCTCAGCGGCCCCGCGCGGGCGCGGTGCCTGGACGATAACAAAAAGCCCGACCCTGAAGACGACGGGAGCAAGACCTGCAACGCCCTTTCATTCAGTGCCCTGATCGAAAAATACGGGACTAAGAGCGAGAAAGACCAGAAAAGGAAAATGTTCCAGGCGATCACCAATCAACTGGGCAATCAAAAATATGTCGGCTGGCAAATCGCGGGCAGTGTCGGGCGCGAGGCATTCGACCACCGCGATCCGGTGACTTTGGCCAAGATTGATGCGGACAAGACGGTGTTCAGCCTGTCTTCTTCCATCACCTATGTTCCGCAGATCGACAAACCTCTCACCTATCTGATCGGTGCCGAGGTTGAGCGGGACTTTGAACTGCCAACGGCTGAGACGCGCTGCCCGGCCGATGCGGGCGGCAATCCGACCGTGACGTGCTTCACCGCCGCATTTGGCCCGCCCCAGCGCGAAACCGCATCCACGGTGTTTGCTGCCATTCGGTACACCAACATCGACGACTTCCCTATTGGCGGGGAACTGCGTCTCGCCCTTAATCCGGAAACGGGGGATTGGGGTGCGGAAATGCCGATCTACTTCCTGCGTAGCGCCAAGGGCAAACTGAATGGCGGCGTCAGGCTGGCCTATGACAGCAAAAAGGATGACGGATTTGTCGGCCTTTTCGTCGGAACCGTTTTGGAAGGACTGTGAAAGCGTGACGCCCGTCACGCGCGCTCAGCAGCGCGGGCAGGCACAAGGATCAGGCGGAGCAATCCAACTTGCGACCCGACCGAAATGCTCCGCGCTCTCGTCAAGGGAGTTCCTAAACTTGAGGGAGGCCTTCTCACTAAGGTCTCCCTCTTTTTATTCGCGCTCTCGATTTAAGAAGTTTACTGGCCCGCCGATTGCTCAAGTGGTAACAGGCAATAAGTATTTGTCCTGAATGGTTGCCACGGAGCGAAGACCCATGCCTGAATTCGATCAATCTGTCGTAAATCAGGAAACAATTGACGACAATGTCGCGCTGACGGCTTCGGGCATCACCTTTACCAATACCGAATTGGGCCGTGTGCTTGGCCAGTTCAGCTTTGGCGTTGGTGGATCGACTTTGGTCAATGAGCTTGGCGGGGTGATAGGGCCCGACAATACCGACCTGCCGCTGGAC
>JAXHVK010000078.1:0-13285 GCA_034211135.1 Pseudomonadota bacterium | reverse complement strand
CGTGCCAGCCGCCGTCATCATCATGGGGAAGGCGCGGCCATAAGTGTCAGCCGCGTGGATCACAGCCTTGTAACCGGAAAGGTTGGACTGGCTGGAAAGCACATCCATGCTCTGCGCACGCGTAATGCGGGGCATGAATTCCATCGAAAGCGCTTCAAATCCCGCCTTTGCATATGCGGAAACCAGATCGCCTTTCTGAAACGGATCAAACAGCGCGGCAACCCATGCACCCGGCTTTGCGCCTTTCAGCAGGGCCGGGTCCGGTGCCTGAATGCCGAGCACGATGTCTGCATCCTTCACGACACTGGCGGCATCGCCGATTGTCGCGCCCGCATCGGCATAGGCTTCGTCGGAAATCGCTGCTGTCTGCCCTGCTCCGGCCTCAACCGCGAGATCATTGCCAAGCCCTGCAAACTTCTTGATCGTCTCAGGCGTTGCGGCAACGCGCGTTTCACCTTCGGCACGTTCTTTCAAAACAGCGATTTTCACGTGAGATTGGCCCCCTTAACGCGATGCGGGCTGCATCGACTTGGTAGTTTCAGGCGGCTTAACCGCTGATAAGCATTACGACAAATGCGACGATGATAGCGATCAGCGGAACTGTCCACTTAAGAACCGACATAAACCCGCCGTACAATTGGTCTTTTTGTTCCAGATCTTCGCTCGCCATGGCGATGGTATTCCTTATATTTGAGTCCCAACGGGGCACGCGGGAAAAGGTTGCGCGTTTCCGCCTGCGCCCCTTGCGCAAGTTCCGTATCGAAGCGCGGCAGGCTACTCAACCCCCTCGCAAATGCGACAGCCTTAATCTGGTCTTTACCCACTTACCCTATTTCTCGCCCGACGTTTCAACCCGGGACGGTTTCCGCCGGGGTTTTGGGGAGGCTTAACGCTAGGCAATGTCGGAAGTCGATTCACAACTTGTGATGCTAATCGATGATGAACCTGCGCAAAGCAGGCTGATCACGGCAATCGCTGCGCGCGATGGCTGGCGCACGGTTGTTGCCCCTGATGCCGAAACCGCGATTGCCATGCTTGGCACGCGCGAGGGCATGCAATTGTCGGCAATCCTGCTGGATCAATGGGTTCCGGGCGATGATGCCTGCACACTGATCCGCGAATTGAAGGAACGCCGCCCTGCGCTGCCGATCCTGATGCTGACAACCAGCGCATCCCCCTTGCTAGCGGTTGAGGCAATGCGCGCAGGGGCAAGCGATTATCTCGTCAAACCGGTTTCGCCTGATCGCCTGCTAGAGGCATTGCGCGCTGTCACCACTCGTGAAGCACCGCGCGATGAACTCGCCCCGCTGACAGAAAAAATGTCGGCCACGCTCGATTTCGACGCAATGATCGGCACTGCGCCCGGTTTCCGCACCGCTCTTGCCCAAGCTGCGAAAGCAGCCCGTGGCCATGCCCATTCCCTGGTTGAAGGGGAAAGCGGTACGGGCAAGGAAATGCTCATGCGCGCGATGCACGCAGCATCCCCGCGCTCAAAGGCTCCGATGCGGGTCATCAATGTCGCAAGCGTCCCGCACGGTTCCGTTGAATCGGTTCTGTTCGGGCATGAGCCCAATGCATTCCCCGGCGCGTTTGATCGCCAGATCGGCGCGCTCCAGAACTGCGATGGCGGAACATTGCTGCTTGATGAAGTCGATCGTCTGTCGCTTTCCGTACAGGCACGACTGGCGGAAACACTGGAAACGGGCATCGTACGCCCCGTTGGCGCTGCCCACGGTTTCCGCATTGATGTGCGCATCATTTCTGCCAGCAATATCGCGCTGAATACCTTGGTAGAAGGCGATCAGTTCAACGCCGCACTCGCCGAAAAGCTGGGTGCGACCCGTATCACTCTGCCTGCATTAAGAGAGCGCACAGGCGACATCTCGGCTCTGGCGCGGCATTTCCTTGCAAGGATCGGTGAACAACCCGGCCTCAAACACCTGACCGTCAGCGACAGCGCGCTAGCACTGCTCGCCGCTTATGACTGGCCGGGCAATGTGCGCCAGCTTCAATCGGTGCTGTTCCGCGCCGCTGTTTATTGCGAAGGCAATACGCTGACTGCGGACAGCTTCCCGCAGCTTTCAGAAATGCTGGGTGAGTTGGAAGCGAAGACCAATCCCCGTCAGGAAGGCGTCGGCGTGATGCTGTACACCGACGACGGCAATCTGCGCCCGCTGGAAGAGATCGAAGCGGACGTTATCCGTCTTGCCATCGGCCATTATCGCGGCCGCATGACAGAGGTTGCCCGCAGGCTCGGCATTGGCCGTTCCACGCTCTACCGCAAGCTCAGCGATCTGGGCATTGATAACGCGGCGTAAAGAGCGACGCGCATGCTTCAGAATTTCGCAATTCGAATGGGTTTCCTGGTCGTTCTTTCGCTTACGGTTTTCGGAATCGGAAAGATTGCCAACATCGTAAGCCCGCCGGAACACTCCGGCCCGACCATCCCATTTGCGGAAACCAGCCTCGCAGCGCCGCTTTCAGACCCCATAATGGCGAGAGCGATGGATGAATTGAACGCGCGACACGGGACAAGCGGTGGCGGAATGGGGGCAAGGATGACGTTTCCGTCGCCATCCGGCAGCGTCACCCTCTACGCTGACGAGGTGTATTCCCTGAACCAGCGATATCGCCAGATGGCCGCTCACGATGCGGCAATGTCTGCGCATCAGGATCGGATGCTTGCGATTGAAGAAGATCGTGAGGAAATGGAGCGCTATTCCCTCGATGAAGGCGATTGGGGCGTCGACACCGGATATTGAGTTGCCGCCGCTGATCCGAACAGCTAGCGCGCGTTTCATGGATACACTTAACGATTTTGCAGGGCGCATCGCGCTCGTCACCGGCGCTGGATCAGGGATCGGCGCAGCCTGCGCCAAGGCGCTTGCCGCGCGGGGCTGCTCCAAGCTTTTCCTCAACGATGTGAACGAAGCGGGTCTGGCCTCGCTTGATCTGCCGGACACTTGCGAAGTGGAGCATGTGATCGGCAGCGTCGCGGATGAGGCTTTGTGGGATGCGCTTGCGCCCAAGCTGGAAGGTCTGGATCACGCGGTCGTGAACGCGGGCATCGGTGCGGGCGGTGCGATTGCGGACCTGTCGCTGTCCGAATGGCGGCGGATCATGGATGTGAACCTTGACGGGGCATTCCTCACCCTGCGCGCGGCGCTGCGGGCGATGAAGGCCAGTGGCAAGGATACCGGCGGCAGCGCCGTTATCACCGCATCGACAACCGGTGTGAAGCCTGTGCCCGGAGTAGGCCCCTACGGCATCTCGAAAGCGGCGGTGGCGCATATGGCGCGCATCGCAGCGATGGAGAATGCGGGCGCGAACATCCGTGTGAATGCGATTGCGCCAGGCGGTGTCGATACCGCGATCTGGGAAACAGGCGATGATTTCAACCGGTCTGTCGCCGCAATCGGTCGTGACAAAACGATTCAGCGGATGGCCGCAACCACCCCGTCAGGCAGGTTTGCCAGCGCAGAGGAGATTGCCAGCAACATCCTCTACATGCTCAGCGATGCCGGATCGAACATTACCGGTCACGTGCTGGTGTCAGACGGCGGCTTCACCCTGTAAGCCGCCGTTCCGACACGCCGTTACCAGCTGACAGTGCGGGTCACGCGGGTTTCACCCTCGATGGCACCGCGCAGCGTGATGGTGAAGGTGCGTTCATTCCAGTCGATATCGACAAGGCCGAAATTCTCTTCGGAGATGAAGTCGCTCAGCCGCTTTGCATCCGGTTCACGGGCGGTGTTCCGCTCTGTTGTGCTGAACGAATAGTTGAGCGATGAACTGGTCAGCTCCCACAGGGTTTCGCCATCGGCTGCCTCGGGCGCGCCGCTATAGATGCCGCCTGCATGGCGATCGCCTGACAGCATGACAATGCCGCTGTCCTCGCGCCCCGCGATCAGGCCATAGAGCTTTTCTCGCTCCAGCGGCATCGTCTCCCACGCCTCGTAGTCATGGGCATCCGTCAGCACCTGGATTGACGAGACAAGGATGCGGAAATCGGCCGGTTTGGCCAGCTCCTGCTCCAGCCAGTCCCACTGCGCATTGCCCAGCATCGTCTTGGCCGGATCATCGCTGGGCACATAGGGGCCAAGCGGAGGGCGGGTGAAGCTGTAGGGCATCCGTTCAAGGTTCGACCGGAAGTAGCGCGTATCCAACATGATGATCTGCGTGCGCTGGCCTTCGGGGCCGATTATGTGGCTATCGTAAATGCCGGGCCGCGAACGCGCTGCGTCTGACGAACCCCAGAATGTCTCGAAAAGCTGTTCGGACCATGCGCGATAGGCAAAGTCCGCGCCCGCATCGTTCATGCCGTAATCGTGATCGTCCCATGTCGCCATCATCGGCACATCGGCGCGAAAGGCGTTCATCTCCGGCGTATTGGCCTGCTTTTCATACGCCTTGCGCAAAGTGGTGAGTGCGGCATCGCCAGACCAGTTCTGATCGCCATAGTTGTTGTCGCCAATCATCAGGAAGGCTTGCGGGTCTGTCTTCCCGATCACGCTCCAATAGCCTTGAGAGCGGGACTGGTGGTTGCAACTGCCGAAAGCGACGCGTGTCAGGGCAAGGTCGGTCGATAGCGTGGCGTTCTCGCCCGCAACCGGCATCTCAACGCTTTCGCGCAGCTTTGCGTAATACGGCTCAAGCAGATCCTGCGAGGTCAGAGCCACACTTTCAGGCTCCGAAGCCTGCACGTGCTGGTATGTCAGCAGCGAAGCAGAACCAAGCGCAACAGCGCCTGCGGTAAGGGTCAAGAGTGCGGTGCGACGCATGGCGGGTTCCTTTGTGAGTCGTATCTTGCAAAGAGCTGATGCCGCGTGCTCATGACGCAAATGCGACAGTTTCGAAAGTGCTGGCTCTAATCCGCTGGCAGGTGGCTGAAATCCGTCAGCGCCGCATCGCGCATACCGCGCCATACATTGCGCGCCTGAACAGCGTCCTGCACATCGTGCATCCGGTGCAGATGCACGCCCGCATCCAGCGCCCGTGCCAGCAGGGCGATCGACCCGCCAAGCCGATGCTCCGCAGCCTCTTCATTCGAAAGTGCACCGATCATCCGTTTGCGACTGGCACCCACCAGCAGCGGGCTGCCCAGCGCGTGGAACAGCGGCAGTGCGTTAAGCAAAGCGAGGTTGTCGCTGAGCGATTTGCCAAAGCCGATACCCGGATCCAGCACGATCTTGTCTTCGGCTATGCCGCTGACGATGGCCTTTTCCCTCGCATGTTTGAGGAAGTCGAAGACCTCGCTCACTACGTCGGTGTATTCGCCGCCTTCATGCAGATCATCGCTTGTGCCGGGCGCATGCATCAGCACCACCGGACAGGCGTTGCTTGCGACAAGCCCGCTCATCCGCCCGTCATAGCGCATGGCGGACACATCGTTCGCCATATGCGCGCCAGCGTCCAGCGCCGCTTCGAGCACGCCTGCGCGGCGTGTGTCGATGCTGATCGCTGCGCCCATGGCAGCGCAGTATTCGACTGCGGGCCGTGTGCGCTCTATCTCGTCACCTTCCCATGTTGCAGCCGCGCCCGGACGGGTGCTTTCCCCGCCAATGTCGATGATTGCCGCGCCAGCTTCGAGCATGGCTGCGGCGTGCGCCCTGCCTGCTTCCGGCTTATCCAGAAACTCCCCGCCATCGCTGAAGCTGTCCGGCGTTACGTTGAGAATGCCCATGATCTGCGGCTGGTCGAGCCGGATCGTACGCTCCCCCAATTGCAAGGGAGCATGCGATTTCTGCAGGTTCTCCCACTGCATTTCCGCCTCGCGCCCCTCGACCCCGCCAAGCTCGGCCAGCACCTTCATCGCATCGCGTACGCCGAACAGGCGGCGTTCGACCACCTTGCCCTCTTCACGCACAACCAGAGCAAAGCGGCTGGCATAGACCAGACTTCCACCCAGCCGGATCGCGGCGCCATCCTCTGCCTGCGGGCCTGAGGCAAAGGCGATGGGGTGGAGATAGGGGCTTTCAGTCATTGATCGGCTTTCCCTGCTTCAACCGGCAGACATGGACCGCATGTTACACGGTCCTGAGGCGAATAATCACCGCCCGCTATTCGCACGATTTCCGATCACACGACAAGCGCGGCCGCGCCTCACCTGATCTGCCGATAGCGATGCGGTTCGCAGTAGGACAGCGCGCCGCAATCGAGCGCGCGCCCGTAGTCGCGATCAATCCTCGTTAGCGAGCAGGAACAACTGGCGTGCGGCATCGACCGGCAGCACTTCGCCGCCCTTTTCATAATGCCAGAAAGTCCAGCCATTGCAGCTTGGAGCGTTCTGCAATTCCTTGCCAAGGCCGTGGATTGATCCCATTTTGCCATCAATCTCCAGCGAACCATCAGCGCGCACCGTCGCGATCCAGCGGCGTTTCTTGTCAAACACCCTGGTCCCGGGCGGGATAAGAGCATTCTCTACCAGAGTGCCAAAGGCGACGCGCGGCGCTGCCTTTTTCGACTGCATCGTTTTCAATGCGCTTTCATCCAGCGGCAGTTCTTTCTCGATCCGCTTTTCCGCAACACCGCGATAGAAGCTTTCGCGCTCACAGCCGATCCATTCACGACCCAGACGTTTCGCGACAGCGCCAGTAGTGCCGGTGCCAAAGAACGGGTCCAGCACGACATCGCCGGTTTCAGTCGTCGCCAGCAAAACGCGGTACAGCAATGCTTCGGGTTTCTGCGTCGGATGCGCTTTCTTCCCATCCTCTTTCAAACGCTCCCCGCCCGAACAGATCGGCAGAACCCAGTCAGAACGCATCTGAAGTTCGTCGTTCAACGTCTTCATTGCGCGGTAATTAAAGTGGTAACGCGCCTTTTCGCCCATGCTCGCCCAGATCAGGGTTTCGTGCGCATTGGTGAAACGGGTGCCTTTGAAGTTCGGCATCGGGTTGGTTTTGCGCCAGACGATATCGTTAAGGATCCAGAACCCCAGATCCTGAAGGATCGCGCCGACGCGGTAGATATTGTGATAGCTGCCGATCACCCACAGCGCGCCATCCGGTTTCAGCACGCGGCGCGCCTCTGTCAGCCATTCGCGGGTGAAATCGTCATAGGCGCGGAAACTGTCGAACTGGTCCCAGTGATCGGTAACCGCGTCCACTTCGCTGCCGTCGGGACGGTTAAGGTCACCGCCCAGCTGCAGGTTATAGGGCGGGTCTGCGAAGACGCAGTCAATCGAGTTATCCGGCAGCGAACGCATCGCTTCGACGCAGTCCCCGCTCAGGATCTGGCCGACAGGCAGCAGCGCACGGGTATCAACCGCAGTTGCCTTTGCACGCTTTGTCCGCGCCTTGGTTGTCTCGATCACGCCCACTTTATGTCTCCGCAAATGCGCCCCGCAGTCAGAGCGCGCCAAACTTATCCACAGGCATGAGTCCACAAGGACTCCGCGTCAAGAACTCAATTCGGGGAAGCGGCGATTACCACGGGGTAAGCGGCACAGCACTTAGAGCGGAACGATAAGAGAACGGCACAAGATATTGAGTCCGCACGGAATCGCGGGACTCGATATGCAGGGGTGTGACTCGAAAGACTCAGCTGTTCGAATTCGCGGTGTTTTTTCCGGCTAGCGGCGATCAGGCGAAAACCAGAACGACATTCCCGGCAAATACTGCCGTCAGCAACGCGCCCAGCAGGCGGCCAATGCTCTTTGCTTTCCACAACAGCGTCAGCAGCAGAACCGCGCTGGCGGTCAACAGCGCCATTTGTGCACCGGCCAGGCTTAACGGCAGCGGCGCTGGCGCGATCGTCATGGTGACGCCGCCGATCAGCAGAATGTTGTAGATGTTGGAGCCAACGACATTGCCCAGCGCCAGCCCCGATTTGCCGCGCAGGGCGGCTGCGATACTGGCGGCAAGTTCAGGCAAGGATGTGCCAACAGCCACAACCGTCAGGCCGATAACCGTTTCCGGCACCTTGAAAATGGTCGCCAGCTGGATCGCGCCATCAACCAGCGCGCGCCCGCCCAGCACCAGTATGACCAGTCCGGCTACAAACAATGCGGTCGCAATCCAGCCATTGCCGGGGGCGTCTTCGCCTTCGTCCTCCAGCTGCGCACCGCCGGGGAAGAAATAGCGCCAGATGATATAGGCGATAATCCCTGCCAGCAGCGCAAGCCCGATCCAGCGCGCGCCATAGCCCGAAGCGGCCATGCCCCACAGGATCAGCGTCGCGCCCAGCGCCACAAAGGCATCGCGTTTGCCACTGCCTGTCAGCACAATCGGCGCAACTATTGCCGATACGCCAAGGATCAGCAGGGTGTTGGCGAGGTTTGAGCCGACAACATTGCCCCATGCGATCTCTGGCGAACCGGCCAGCGCAGCCTGCACGCTTGCCACCATTTCAGGCATGGATGTCGCAAAGCCGACGATCACCAGCCCCGTAACCAATGTTGATACGCCCAGCTTCTGCGCGATGCCGACAGCGCCCCGCACCAGCAGTTCACCACCAACGGCCAGGCCGACCAGCCCGATCAGGCTCAAGAGAATCGCGTAGAACATATTGCTGCTGCGCTTAGGGCACAGTCGGCATCAGAGCAAAACCGCCTGTGCAACGGGCGCAAAGGACTGACGGTGCAGTCGAGTGGGACCGTGGATGCGCAGCGCCTCCATATGCTCCGCCGTGCCATAGCCTTTGTTGCGTTCCCAGCCGTAATGCGGGTGGTCTTTCGCAGCGGCCACCATCAGCCGGTCGCGGTGTTCCTTGGCAAGGATGGATGCCGCGCTGATTGCCGCTTCCTTCCCGTCGCCACCGACAATGGCGCGCGCCTGCCAGCGCCATTCGGGGCAGCGATTGTGCGGGGTCTGGTTGCCGTCGATCAGCACTTCTTCGGGTTCGCCGCCCAGTCGCGCAACCAGATCAGCGACACAGCGCGTCATCGCCAGCATCGTCGCCTGAAAGATGTTTACGCGGTCAATCTCCTCCGGCTCGACAACGCAAATGGAGAATGCGTGATCTCCCGCCCTCAGCTTTTCGTCGAGCGTTGCGCGCCGCTTGGCCGTTAATTTCTTGGAATCGTTCAGCCCTGCGGGTATCTCGCCCTGCAATACGCAGGCGGCGGCGACAACCGGCCCTGCGAGCGGACCGCGCCCGGCTTCATCGACACCGATGACAAAACGGGCGGCACTATTGTCGAACATGGGAGTTACCCCTGACATGAAACATTTCTCCAAACTCACCATCGCACTTTCCCTCCCCGCTCTCGCGCTCGCAAGCTGCGCGAACACGGAAGGTGGGGAAACCGCCTCTGCCAATGCGGACAGCAGCGCAGCCACTGGCGGCGAAGTCGCATTCACGACCGAGGAAATGGGCAAATTTGACCAGCCCTGGGCGATTGAATTCATTCCCGGCCAGTCGATCCTTGCCGTGACGGAGAAAGCGGGCGCGCTGAAGTTCATGGATACGGGATCTGGCGAAGTCTTCACCGTCAGCGGCGTACCCGAAGTTGCCTATGGCGGTCAGGGTGGCCTTGGCGATATCGCCTTCCTCGAAAGCGAAGCCGATGCAGAACTGTCGGGCCGCACGATCTACCTCAGCTATGCCGAGATGGGCGAAGGCGGCAATCGCGGCGCAGCCGTGGCGAAGGGATCGCTTTCCTGCCCGCAGCTGAGTGAGTGCGCCATCGAAGGCATGGAAGTGATCTGGCGTCAGGCGCCCAAGGTATCGGGCCGCGGCCATTATTCGCACCGCATGCAGTTTTCGCCGGATGAACAATATCTGTTTGTTGCCAGCGGTGATCGTCAGAAGCAGACGCCTGCGCAGGATATGACCAACACGCTCGGTTCGATCGTGCGCCTCAACCTCGACGGGACACCCGCCGCCGGCAATCCGTTTGCGGACAAGGATGGCGTGACGAAGGAAATCTGGTCCTACGGGCACCGCAATATCCTTGGCATGGCTTTCGATGCGCAGGGCAATCTGTGGGATGTCGAGCACGGCCCTGCTGGCGGTGATGAACTGAACCTGGTTGCCAAGGGCGACAATTACGGCTGGCCGACGCGTTCCTATGGCGACAATTACAATGGCGATCCGATCCCCGCCCACACCGAAGATGACGGCTTCACCAAGCCTGCGATCCACTGGACGCCCGTAATCGCGCCGGGCGATATGATCATTTATTCCGGCGACATGTTCGGCCCGTGGAAAGGGCAGGCGCTGATCGCCGGTCTCAAGACGATGGCGCTCGTGCGTGTGGGTCTGGACGGTGACACCGCAACGGAACTGGCACGCCACGAATTCGAAAACCGCCTGCGCTCTGTCGAGCAAGGGCCCGATGGCAGCATCTGGATTGCCGAAGACGGCGAAGGCGGGCGCGTGCTGAAACTTTCGATGTAAAGCTTCACCGGCGCTTTAGAGCGTCGCCAAAATCCAGAGGGCGCACCGCTGAGCCGCTTGCACGGCGGTGCGCCTCTCTTTAAGCGGCCTTCCACCATGGCCAATCCTCCCGAAAATCCACCTGTTGCAGACCCAAGCGCGAGCCTGATCCCTCTCACCGCTGTTCCCGAAGCGATGATCGAGGAATTGCTCGACCGCGTGTTTGGCGATGAACGCCACGCGCGGACCGCCTATCGTATCCGCGCAGGGATGGACTGGCTGCCCGCGCTCAGCTTTGCCGCTCTGGACGAAGAGGACATGCTGGTCGGCACGATCCAGTGCTGGCCCGTAGGCCTGTTCGATGAAGATGCGCGCGGTGTGCCGCTGATTATGGTCGGCCCTGTCGCCGTCCTGCCTGAACGGCAGGGAGAAGGCTTTGGCCAGGGCATGATGGCCGCTGTCATCGACGCGGAAAAGCGTTTGGCGGCAGACGGCCAGACGCCGTTTGTGCAGGTGCTGATCGGCGATGCGGACTATTATGGCCGCTGGGGCTTTTCCTCCGCCGCGACAGGCGGCTGGGGCTGCCCAGGCCCGTATGAGCCCGAACGTCTGCTGGCTCGCGGCCCTGCCCTTTCCGCTATGCCAGCCACCGGTATGCTGGGGCCGTGGCAGGGTTTTGAAGATGCTCCGGAACCGGGCAAACCGGCCTGACGTTATCCCACCATGCCATATGAACCGCCTCCCTATCTTGCCGAACTGACCCTTGCCCAGATTGCCGAGCAGGTCGCCGCGCGAAAGCTGCCTCCGCTGGAGAACTGGGACCCGAAGACTATCGGGGAAAGCGATATGCGGATCGCGGCGGATGGCACCTGGTATCACGAAGGCGGCGTTATTCACCGTCCGGCGATGGTCCGCGCCTTTTCCGGTCTGCTGACCCGTGACGATACCGGCGCGCACTGGCTGCTAAGCCCGTTTGAAAAGCTTCATATCGAAGTAGACGATGCAGCCTTCATCGCGACAGATTGCGAACGCAAAGGTTCGGACATCGCATTTCGCCTGAATACGGATGAACTGGTTGTCGCAGGGCCGGAACACGGCATCCGCGTTGCCGGCGATCCTGAAACGCCTGCCATCTATCTGCACGTGCGGCGCGGGTGTGAGGCGCGTCTGAACCGTTCAACCTATAACCAACTCGCCCAGATAGCGCTGGAGACAAGCGGCGATGACTGGCTGGTGACAAGTCAGGGGGCGATCTTTTCCCTGATTGCGGCAGGTTAGGCGGCGGCTTGGGCGCTCTTTTCGACCGGCTTACGGCTCTGTTTGAAACGGGCCATTCGCGAGAGCTTTCGGGCCTGCTCAGCGATGCGAACCTGTCCGACGGGCGCGCCACGCCCGCCGCCGTGCTTATCGCAGTTACCGATCGCGAAGAACCCGGCGTTTTGCTGACCCAGCGCCCGCGATCCATGCGCGATCATCCGGGTCAGGTCGCCTTTCCCGGCGGGAAGCTTGACGGGGAAGAAGACGCGATCACCGCCGCTCTTAGAGAAGCGGAGGAGGAACTCGCCCTGCCCCGCGATCAGGTCCGCGTCATCGGGACAAGCGATCCGTTCCAGACCGGCACCGGCTTTCACGTAACACCCGTTTTGGGTGTGGTCCCGCCGGATCTGCCGCTGGTCCCAAGCCCTGACGAGGTGGAGGCATGGTTCGAAGTGCCGCTGTCCTTAGTCCTCAACCGCGAAAACTGGGATCATCAGGAAGTGTTCTGGAAAGGCGCGATGCGAGGCTACTACGAAATGAATTATCAGGGTTTTCGTATATGGGGCGTGACCGCTTCGATTATTCTCAATCTGTCGCGGCGCATTGATGTGCACGCGCTGGCAGACTAACGGCGCGCCAGACATCACAGAAACGCAAACGCAGAAACTCGACCAACCGCAATGACAACGCATCTTCCCACGGCACTCTGGACGCAGCGCGATGACCTCGCTTTGCTGACGCTTGCGCTGGGTGCGGACAATATGCGCTGGGTTGGCGGCGCTGTGCGCGATACGTTGCTGGGGGTGGAAGTGCACGATGTGGACTGCGCAACCACTCATACGCCGGATACGGTGATTGATCTGTGCACGAAGGCTGGCATTCGCACGGTCCCGACCGGCATTGACCACGGGACTGTCACGGCTGTGTTTGAAAGCGGTCCGGTGGAAATCACCACCCTGCGCAAAGACGTTGCAACCGACGGGCGGCGCGCAACCGTCGCCTTTGCAAGCGATTGGCGTGACGATGCCGCGCGGCGCGATTTCACGATCAACGCGCTGTATGCGCACCCCGTATCGGGAGAGATCACGGACTATTTCGGCGGGTTGGCTGATCTGGATGCGCGCACGGTGCGCTTCATCGGTGATGCGCGCGAACGTATCGCCGAAGATCACCTGCGTATCCTTCGATATTATCGTTTTCAGGCACGCTTTGGCGCGGAGCTGGACGCGCAGGCAGAGCAGGCCTGTTCCGACATGGCGGAAACGCTGAAGGGTTTGAGCCGAGAACGCATCGCGGACGAATTGCTCAAACTGCTCTCCCTGCCCGATCCGCAGGCAACCATCGCGCGCATGCATCAGCGGGGCGTTCTGGGTGTTGTCCTGCCCGAAACCTGCCCCGTTCACGTAAAGGCGCTTGGCAATCTGATCGCGGCAGAGAATGCCGCCGGTATTGCGGCAAACCCGCTGCGCCGATTGGCCGCGCTGCTGCCTGCGCTAAGCGAAGTGGCCGAAACAGTCGCTGCACGCCTGCGCCTGTCAAAAGCACAGCGGGCACGTCTGGTTAGCGCGGCAGACCGCGATGCAGCCGATGGCCACGCGCCCCGCTCTCTCGCCTATCGGCTGGGCGTGGATTTCGCACTGGATCGTCTGCTGCTGCTTGGCGGACCGGTTGACCGGATCATCGGATGGTCACCGCCCGGCTTCCCGCTGAA
>JAXHVK010000077.1:0-13430 GCA_034211135.1 Pseudomonadota bacterium | reverse complement strand
CGAGTTGATCCGCTTCGTTCATTGGGTGCTCTTACTCATGCAGTCTGGATAACAGCTGCCGGAGTAGAGCAAATCAAAAATGCGTCGTCTCAGTTCGTGTAATGATGCCGGGCGCGCCGCATGATTTAAGAAATGCGACGCGCCCTGCTGGCCATTTGCCGAAGGGTGTAAAGGGCGCTGCAGTCAGGCAGTTTGCGCCTCGGCCTCATCCGATCCGTATGCGATTGTGATGTTGCCACCAAAGATCAGCTTGTTCGCCAGAAGCGATGTGACCACCGCGAGGATCAGCGTGCAGGCCATCCAGTGGATGTAATGGACGCCAAGCAGAGCTTGCGTGCCGAGCGCCTCCATCGCGCCCACGCGCGCGGCGATCACCCAGTCCAGCGGGGCCGCCCAGAAGCCATAGAAGATGACGCCGCTGACCACTCCGATCATCGCGGCACGTGCTTCCACCCCTTTGAAAACCAGACCGACGATAAACGCCGAAAGGATCGGCATGGACAACAGGCCGTACAGTGTCTGGACGGTGTTGATCAGGCTTTCCTGACTGGCGAAAAACGGAACCAGCGCGAGGGCAAGGACACTCATGACAATGGACACAATCGCCCCGAGCCGCGCGACATTCTTCGGCTTGGCGACATAGGGTTCGTGCAAGTCGCAGACATACAGCGCGGCACTGGCGTTCAGGATGGAGTTGAAACTGGTCAATGCAGCCGCGAACAGCGCCGCTGCGAACGCGCCAGACAGCCAGCCCGGAAGGACGGAGCGCACGATCATCCCGTACGCGCCATCCTGCGGCACATCACCGAACAGTTTGAAAGCGACGATGCCGGGAACAACAACAATGACCGGCACAATCAGCAATCGGATTGCAGCGGCAGCCATCACGCCTTTTTGTGCCTCACTAATGGTGGGCGATGCCATCGCGCGTTGTGTGATTGTCTGATTGGTCGACCAATAGAACGTCTGGATGAAGATCATCCCTGTCAGCAACGTGTGCCACGGGATATCGGAACTGCTGTCCCCCACCAGTGTAAGCCGTTCTGCCGGGACGCCACTGAGGTCAAAGTCGATGCTTTTCAGAGCGAGGAAGACGACCACCAAGGCGAGGCTGAGGATAAGGACACCCGAATAGGTATCCGAAACCGCAATCGCCCTTAACCCGCCGAAAATGGCATAGGCCGCGCCAATCACGGCAAGGATGACGGAAACCAGCATGATGTTGTCCAGCCCGCCATCCAGTTCCAGCAGCGAGAGGAAAAACCGCGATCCGCCATACAGAATGGCTGGCAGGAAGATGAAAAGATTGCCCGCAAGGAAAAGGAAGGAAATCAGCGCGCGGATATTCTTGTCGCCGTATTTCTTCTGCAGCAGCTCAGTCGTGGTGGTGCAGTTGTTCTTATAATAGACAGGCAGGAATACGAAGGCGAGGATGAATAGGCCAACTACCGCCGCGAGCTCCCACCATGCAACCAGCAGCATCTGGTTGCCGTTCATGCTCACGAGCTGATCGGTGGAAAGGTTGGTAAGCGTGATCGAACCGGCAACGAAATACCAGGACAGCCCGCCATTGGCGAGGAAGTAGTCGCTCTTGCCGCCATCGCCTTCTGCACGCTTCCCGCGACAATGCAGATAGGTTGCAAAAGCGATGAGCGCGGTGATGGCCAGAAAGACCGCCGCCTGTGTCGTATCCATTAAATTATCCCTCTCCACAGTGCCGCACGGGCACTGGTTGTCGCGCGCAATCTTCCAAGGACCGGCGCACAGGGCAAGAGCCCTGTAAAAGAAACGGCGGACATCTCACTGAGAAAGAGATGCCCGCCGCCCGTTGCCACCCTGTTTGGGGTTTAGAACTTTGCGCGAACGCCTGCGGTGTAGCGGGCGCCCGTGCGCTCATAGGTGAGCAAACGGTTCGGGAAGCGTGAGAAGTCACGCGTGTCTTCACCCAGCACGTTCAGGCCTTCGACGAAAACCTGGAACTGATCGGTCAGTTCGTAGCTGGCCGAGAAATCGAGCTGGCCGAAACTTTCACGCTGGCGCGGCTCGCTGAATTCAGCCTGTCCCAGAACAAGGAAACCGTCGCGGTAATTGTACGAAACACGCGCGGAGAGACGGTCGCCTTCGTAAAATCCGGTGAGGTTCACCGTGTGCGGTGTGAAGCCGTTAAAGCCCAGATCGCCCGCCGGCGCATTGTCACGGTTGGAACTGACATAGGTGTAGTTCACAATGCCGCCAAAGCCGTTGTCGAACGTCTTCTGGAAGGCAAGCTCGACCCCTGTGATCGATCCTGAAAGGCCGTTGCGCTGACGGGTGTCCTGGAAGGTCACCTGCACCGCTTCATCCGCTGTGCGCCCGCCATTTCCGGCCGGGAAGATGACGGTATTGGTCACCGGCAGGGTCGATGTTTCGATGAAATTGCCCAGCTCCTTGTGGAAACCGGCAACGCTGAAATAGCTCAGCGCGTCGAAATACCATTCGAACGACACATCGAAGTTGTCCGATTCAAACGCTTCGAGCAGCGGGTTGCCGCCACCGCTAAGAGGCGCATTCGAACGGCCGCTAAAGGTGTTGGCAACGCCCAAAGCTGTCAGCGTGGGCCGCGTAACAGTGCGCGCATAGCTGACACGCAGAACGGTATCATCTGACGGTTCAACCTTGAAATTCACCGAGGGCAGGAAGTTCACGTAGTCATTGGGCACCGAAATCGTGGTTGCCTGTCCGAATACGACTTCGAGCTGGGTATCGCCCGGCGTTTCACGGAATTCGACAACCGGCTGGCTGATGCCGCTCGATACCGTGTCCGTGAACGCTACGCGGAAGCCGATATTGGCCGACCAGGGCAGTTCGCCGCCAAAGTCTCCGCCCCACTGCGTGTTGAAGTGAACGGCATAAACCTGCTCATCGACGGCAAAGCTGCCACCGGGATTGAAGGACGGCGTGTAGATGCCAAGAACCGGATCAAGACCGCCACTGTTCAGGTAGGCCAGCAGATCGGCGGTGTTGCCGCCCGTGCGGTTCGGGTCCTGAATGTTGGCCGGATTGTTCAGTTCACCAAATGCCTGCGCAAAGGTCGAATTGAGAATTGCCGGAGGCACGGTATTTGCGCCATCGACCCCGTTCAGGAAGCCGTCGAAGGAGAATGTGCTCAGGATCGAAGTGTCGAACGGCACGGTATATCCGCAATAGGCGCAGAAGATTTGCGCCGCTGTCAGACTGCCGAAGCCGGGATCGGCGAAGTTGTCGAACAGGTCACGCGATTTGGTACGGTCGGTGTACAGTCCGCCGAATGTCACTGCTTCCAGCGGGCCTGCATCCACTTCCCATTCGCCATCAAGGCGCACTTCGAACACCTCATCATCAACCATCGTGCGGTTGACGTTGACGAAGTGCAGACGCTGAATCGACGGATCGACGAAATCGGCGGTGTTGATGTTGGTGATTGTCGAAATGCCGCTTGAACTGGTCGATTCAATCAGCGGTGATGTCGGGGCCAGGGCGCCCAGAACCACAAACGGGTTGGTGCCATCGCGGGTGGCCTTGGAGTAGGAAACATCGGCCACAAATGACAGGCGGTCGCTAACGTCGAATTCCACATTGCCGCCAATCGCATAGGTTTCAGCCTCGCGATTATTGGAGGTAAGGACGTTGTCGTTCTGCGACAGTCCCACTTGCGCGGCGATGGCCGGGTTGCGGTCCTGGAAATCAATGCTCGGGCGGCTAAACGCCGTTACCGTTCCATTCGCGTCGATCTGCGGGTCGATGAATGGCGGGCTGAAAAAGCCGGAGAACTGAGTGTCGAATGAATCGATCTCGAACTTCGAATAGAGACCGTCAATCGTCACCAGCAGGCTGTCCGAAGGCTGGAACTGCAGGGCACCGTTCAGGGTAAGGCGCTCACGATCCTGCACGTCGCGGCTGAAGATCACCTGCTGTTGCACACGCGAACCGGCGGGCAGGGTGGTGATGTCCGCATCGGTCAGGCCGGTTGAGCTTTCCGGTGCGAAGATTGCGGCATCGCCTTCGCGCAGGGCAAATCCGTTGGTGAGGTTGCGATCAATCTGGGCGTTACGCTTGTTATAGGACGCGCCGAACAGCGCGCCCACTGTGCCGTTCGACCAAGAGACAACCCCGCTGATGTCAGCGCCGAATTCCTCGCTCAGATCTTCGTAGATCGTAGCGGCAGATACGGATGCGTTGAAGCCCAGGCGATCAATTGGCTTGGCTGTTGTCACATTGACGACAGCGCCGATGCCGCCGGACTGGAGGCCGGGTTGCGATGATTTGTAGACTTCCGCAGTCTGGATGATGTCCGATGAAAGGACGTCGAACGAAAACTCGCGTCCGTCATTGTCTGTCGCAAGAGTACGACCGTTCAGAAGGACCGCGTTGAATTCAGGCCCCAGACCACGGACCGTGATGAACTGGCCCTCACCGCCTGAACGGTCAATCGCAACGCCGGTGATGCGCTGGAGGGATTCTGCGACGTTCTGATCGGGGAATTTGCCAACGTCTTCGGCTGATACCGCATCAACCACCGCAGGGCTGTTGCGCTTGAGGTCGATTGAGTCCTGAAGGCTTTTCTTGAAACCGGTGACAACAATAACGTTGTCTTCACCCTCGGCAGTCTGGCTGTCAGCATCCTGCGCGATGGCGGGGCTGGAAACGGCGATTGCGCAAAGCGCAGCGGATTGGGCCAGCACGGCCCGCTTGGAAAACAACACGGCTCTCTCCCTTAGCCTTGCTTCGCGCCATATGTTTGTTGCGAAGCTCTCTTTAATGCGGCTTGTTACCCAGCCACTGACAGAAGAGTGCCCTCAATGCGGATGAATTCCATAGGTGGAATGGACCAGCATGAATTTTTTGGGAAATGACCTACCGCATTCGCTGCTGTCGGGGTGAGAGCGTCACAATTCTGCAACGCTGTCGATTTGGTCTGCGCGGTTTAGTCCATTCCGGTTCCCAAATCCTCCAATTTGGATGGTTCTTTCGCTATTCGCGTGCGGTACTCGGATGGTGACCATCCCACTGTTTTGCTGAATTGGCGGCTGAAATGATATTCATCACAATAGCCCAGGCGCTCCGATATATCTCGCAGCAGGACATTCGGATTGGTCAGCATATCGCACGCTTCCTCCATCAGCAGACTGGTTCGATACCGTCCCGGCGACCGGCCTGAGAGTTTGCGGAAGCGTTTGCGAAACGCTTCGTAGGAATGCTCCATTTGGGCAGCGGCCATTCGAACGTCCATGGTTTGGGCAATGGCGCGCTTGGCCTGTCCCAGCCATGCGATATCGTCCACCATATCTTCCGCACGCGCCTGAACGATATCGGCGAGCAAAGCCTGCAGGTTTACCGTTTCGCGCAGCAATTCGCTTTCGGTCGAAGCACGCGCGCCCCCGATCAGTTGAAGGATGCGGTCGCGCCAGAAATCCATTGGGTGCAAGGGTATCACGGGGTTCTCTGCGTCAAGGCAGCCCTGACTGCGCCACAGATCAAACACAGGCCCTTCGAATACGAGGTAGAATTCATCCCAGCTTTCGCCCGATGGTGGCCCGTACCAATGCTCAACCCCCGGTGAAACGAGGATGGCGTCGCCCGCGTTCACTGCTTGCCGGACGCCGGTCTCGTCGCGATATTCCCCGTGCCCGCGGGTAACATAGACCAGAGTGAAATGCGGAAGCGTCCGGCGGGCGGTAAGAACCCCCACGCCATTCGTCAGGAAACAGGCAATCCGTATGCCGCCCATGGGCGAAAGGTGCATATTCTGTTTATAGACTTTCTCTTCCCACACGCCCTGTCTCTCCCGCTGTGTTGCCAATGGATACCAAAAAACTCATGCCGCGCCAAAATTGCACTTCACATAGTGGATCAAATGAAGTGATCTTGAACGCCAAAGCGGTGATCTTCAATAATGCACCGCATCAAAAGGGATGGGGAACAATCAGGCATGGACAGTTTGGATGACCGAGAAGGCTGACATGGATACACGCCAGCACACCGACACAAGCGCGTCCATGCCGACGGACTTGCCCGAGGGATCACTGCCGTCTGGCCGTGGAGACCGTTCGGAACTTGCCGCAAGCCAGGCGGCCAGCACAACAGCCAGCTATCATGAACTGCGCGCGGGAGGCGTGCTTCTGATTGTGGATGCAACCATCGGGCAGCGTCCGGTGATAGTGTATTCCGGCCTCGATCTGGCCGGAGTGGACGGTGCACAGCTGGCGGCCCTTTCCGGCTTGCAACACGCACCGGGCAGCGCGTCCGTGCATCAGGGCGGGTCGCTGCTGAACGAGATTTCCACTGGCATCACCGGCCCATCGGGGTTCTTGGGGCATCGCGACGGCTTTGACTGGGCGCCTGACTTCCGCGTCGTCGACGTCTCAACCGGTGGGGCGGACGCGCTGACGATCCACTGCCGCGACGATAAACTCGGGATCGCCTCTGCCCACTTCTTCGCGATTGATCCTGAAACCGGTATTTTGCGCACATCCTCGCGGATTGAGAACCTTTCCGAAGGCGTTTTCAACCTCGACTGGTGTGCAGCGCTGTGCCTGCCGCTGGATCAGCGGTTTTCGCGGTTCCAGAGCTTCACAGGCCGGTGGTCGGGCGAATTTCACATCGAGGAAATCGACGCATTTCAAGGCAGCATCGTTCGCGAAAACAAGGCCGGACGCACAAGCCATGACGTGTTCCCCGGCGGTTATCTGACGACGCCCGCAACCACAGAAATAGCGGGCGATGCCATGGGCTTCCATCTCGCATGGAGTGGAAATCACCGCCTGCGGATTGATCGCCATTCCGACAATCGCAGCGTCATGCAGGCTGGCGAAATGCTGTTTCCCGGTGAAATCCGGCTGGCCTTGGGTGAGGTTTACGAGACGCCCGAATTGCTCGTCGCCTATTCGCGCGGCGGCACAAATGCGATCTCTCAGGCTTTCCACACATATCTGCTGGGAAGCGTGATGGAACCGCGCAGCCTCTCAAAACCGCGCCCGGTGCATTACAATACATGGGAAGCGGTTTATTTCGATCATGACGAAGACGAATTGATCGAACTCGCCAAAGCCGCCGCCGAAGTAGGGGCGGAGCGTTTTGTGCTGGATGATGGCTGGTTTGGTGGGCGCCGCAACGATGCGGCGGGGCTGGGGGACTGGTGGGTTTCGCCCGATGTCTATCCCAAGGGGCTTCACCGGTTAGTCGATACGGTCAAAGCGCTCGGCATGGAATTTGGTCTGTGGTTCGAGCCGGAAATGGTCAATCCAGACAGCGATCTGTATCGCGCGCATCCTGATTGGGTTCTGGAAGCGAAAGGGGTCGATCAGGTGCCTTTCCGCGGCCAGTTGACGCTGGATCTGACCAGATCCGAAGTGTTCGACTACCTCGCCGAAAAGATCAGCACGCTCGTCAGCGAGTACGGTATCGCCTACATCAAATGGGACATGAACCGTGACACCAGCCACCCGGGTTCGGGTGGGCGTGCGGTGATGCATCAGCAAACACTGGCGGTCTATCGGCTGTTTGACCGCTTGCGCGCTGCGCACCCTGAGCTTGAGATCGAAAGCTGTTCTTCCGGCGGGGCGAGGGCGGATTACGGCATCATGCGCCGCGCGGACCGCATCTGGACCTCGGACAATAACGACGCGCGCCAGAGGCAGGCGATCATGCGCGGGGCGTCGCATTTCTTCCCGCTGCGTGTGCTGGGCAATCATGTCGGCCCGCGCAAATGCCACATCACGGGAAGAGAACTGTCCATGTCCCTGCGCGTCGCAAGCGCTGTGTTCGGCCATATGGGCATGGAATTGGACCTGCGCGATGAAACGCCAGAGGATTTTGCCACGCTGAAGGCCGGTATTGCGCTGTACAAGAAGCATCGCGATCTGATCCATCAGGGCACGTTCTGGCGTCTTCCCAGCTCTGACTGCTCCAACTTTATCGGATGTGTGGCACCGGACAGGGGGGAGGCGCTGTTCTCCTATTCAAAGCTTGAAACCGAGCTGGCGACGCTGCCGAAACGCATGCGTTTCGTAGGGCTCGACCCTGCCAGATCGTATCGCGTCCGGATGGTGTGGCCATTGGTCAATCCTTCGATCAGCAGCCCCTCTATCGTCGATAGCGCTGATTTGTTGGGCGAAGGAATGGTATTTTCCGGCGCGGCGCTTATGGAGCACGGTATGCAGCCGCCGCTGACATTCCCTGACACGGGCATGTTCTATCATCTGGCTGCCATCGACTGAATCGAAGCAGGGAGCTTCAGGCGCGGCAATGGATAATGTGACGCTACAGCGCGTGATCGGCGGAAAGCCGACTTACCGGCGCGATCATCGCAAGGCCGATGGCCGGATGCTGCACCTTTACGGCAATGCGCCGCATAATCTGCCCGTGCAGAGCGAGGATTCGGACCCCATCGCACAGGGCGGAGAGCTGCGGCGGCATCCCTTGCGGCAGGAATGGAATGTGTACGCCGCTCATCGGCAGAACAGGACATTCAAACCGTCCGCCGCAGACGATCCGCTTGCCCCCACAACCAAAGGCGGGCCGCAGACAGAGATACCGTTTGCTGATTTCGAAGTCGCCATTTTCGAAAACAAGTTTGCCGCTTTCCATCCCAGCGCTGCCAATGCGGCTAAACTGGCTGGCATCGAGAGCGAACCGGCAGTCGGTGCCTGCGATGTTGTCGTCTATGCCCCAGATGCGGATGGCAGTCTGCATTCGCTGGGGCAGGATCGGCGGGAGACTTTGGTGGCGGCGATCCTTGATCGGTATGCGACCCATTTCGCAGCTGGCTGCGAATATGTGCTGCCATTTGAAAACCGCGGCGATGAAGTGGGCGTCACCCTGCATCATCCGCACGGGCAGATTTACGCCTTCAACCGCGTGCCTGAAATCCAGCAGAGGGCTATTGATGCGTTTGCAGGGGGCTATAACCTCGCATCGGAAATCGCCACCTCCATGCCCGAATACGGATTAGGGGAAAGCGGCGGGGTTGCCGCATTTGTCCCGCGCTTTGCCCGTTTCCCCTTCGAAACATGGATTGCGCCTGTTCAGCCCAGAGCAGGCCCGTGGGATTGCACGGATGCAGAGCTAAGCGGGCTTGCATACTGGCTTGGCGAGATGACGCGCCGTTATGATGCTTTGTTCGAACAACCCGCTGCGACCATGTTGGCATTTCACGCTGCGCCGCGATCAGGTTGTGACGGCTATCATTTCACCGTCCAGTTCTACCCGCTTCTGCGCGCGCCGGGGCGGGTCAAATACCTCGCATCTGTTGAACAGCACACGGGCGTTTTCACTGTTGATGTGATGCCTGAAAACGCTGTCGATGCTCTTAGAAAGCAGGCCCGAAATGGCTGAGACCTTCACCGCGCGTTCTCCGGGCCGCGTCAATCTGATTGGCGAGCACACCGATTATAATGGAGGCATGGTGCTGCCTGCCGCGCTTTCTATCGGGATTGAAGTTTCGCTGGAGCCACGGGCAGACAACATCATCGGCGTTGCGTCCAACCAGTACGAACAGGATCAGACGCGCGAAACCGGCGATGCAGCCGACGGATCATGGTCTGATCCAAGCGTAGGGGCGGTGCGAGTGGCGGTCGCGCTGGGCCTGTTATCGGGCGGTGCCAACATCGCGATCAATTCAACGATGCCGCATGGTGCGGGCCTGTCTTCGTCCGCTGCCCTGATCGTTGCCGTATTGAAGGCTGCCCGGGCAAGTGCGGGCAGTGATATCAGCGATGTCGATCTGGCGCTGTCCGCGCGGCGGGTAGAGAATGATTTTCTGGGTGTCCCCTGCGGGATCATGGACCAACTGGCCGTTGCTCTTGCCACACCTGGCAATGCCATGGCGCTTGATACCAAGACGCTGGACTGGAACATTGTGCCTTTGCTTAGCGGGTATGACTTTGCCGTCATCCACTCCGGCGTGACCCGCAAACTGACCGATGGCAGATATGCGGAACGAAAGGTCGAATGCGACGCGGCAAAGGCGTATTTCGGTACTGATGATCTGTGCCTGCTGGATCGTGAAACGGTAGAAGCGGCAGAGATAGACCCGGTCGTCAAACGCCGCGCATTGCATACTGTTACCGAACATGAGCGGGTGAAAAAGGCTGTCGCCGCGATGCAGGCCAATGATGCGCCTGCCTTTGCCGAATTGATGAATGACAGCCACATCTCCATGCGGGACCTTTTCGAAATGTCTGTGCCGCAGATTGACGCTCTGGTTGAAAGCGCGGTTGAGCTGGGCGCGATCGGAGCAAGGCTTACCGGCGGAGGCTTTGGCGGCTGCATCGTCGCATGTGTCGCAAAAGCTGAGCGGGAAGCTTGGCTTAACCGATTGCTGGAAAAGCATCCGGATGCCCGCTTTATCGATGCAGCCTGATCCGTTTATCGCTTCACCGATGCTGGCGCACCGTTCGCAGATGGCGGGGCGCATCTGACAAACCCAGTCTGCTTGCGTTCAGAATAATGCGCGCAGACCCGTAAATCTCGAACAGGCACCCACCCAACGCCCCAGGAGGTTTCCGATCATGATCAAGCTACGTTCAGCCCTGTCCATCGCTGTAATTGCCGGTGTTCTCGCGCCGGTTGCGCTTCCAGCCAGTGTCAGCGCGCATCCCATCATTGTCGAACGCGATCGGGGTCTTCGGATTTCTCCCAACAACGATTCCAATAAATGGTGGGTTGATTACAAGACTGATATCAGCGAGGCGAAGCGCGAATTGCGCAGCGATCTGCGCCGTGCGACCGACGCCGAAGACCGGCGCGATGCGCATGAGGAATACCGCCGGGAAATCGCGGATGCGCGTTATGATTATCGCAAGGAAATGGCCGAGCGCGGCTATCGCGTCGTCAGTTTCAAGGAAAACCGCCGGTACTTTGCCCGCCGTTAATCGCGGGCTCTATTCGCGCGCCACGCTTTCGAGAAGCTCGGCTGTGACCGGATAACCCGCATCAGTCAGGATGGTGAGCATTGGCTTGCCATCCTGCGTTTCCACTTTGGGAATTATCGTCTTGACCGGGATTGCTTCTGCCTGAGCGCGCGCTTCGGCAAAGCTGCTGAACAGAGCGAGCCTTTCCAGATTTCGGCGGGTGGGGAAGATCAGCTTTATCTCGCCGCGTTCTGCCGCTTCCAGCGCGCCCTGCGCACTCGTCCAGAACAATTTGGTATTTTCCGAGTTGTCGATGGAAACATCAACATCGCCGGTGCCCAGATTGGCAAGGTAAAAGCGCGTGTCATAAGTGCGCGACAGGTTTTCGTTCTTGGGAAACCAACGGGCGAAGGGCACGATCTGGTCGAAATCGAGCGTCCAGCCATAGCTTTCCATCACCGGCGCCAGCTCGCCCGTTTCCTCCAGCTCTATGCGCGCTGCTGCTGCGGTTTGGCTGTTGATCGTGCCTGACAGGCCAAGGGCAAGTCCGGTTTCTTCCAGAGTTTCGCGCACGGCGGCGATTTGGTGAGCTGCTTCCTCTGCATCAAGCCCTGCGCCTTCTGCCAATTGCTGTCCCAATGCAAAGTCCGCCGGATCGACCCGCCCGCCGGGGAAAACCGCCATCCCTCCGGCGAAGGCCATGGTGCGGGACCGTACAGTCATCAGGATTTCCGGCGGCCCGCCATCGGGGCAATCGCGGAAAATAATGATGGTCGCCGCGGGGATGGCTTCTTTCCGAGCCGTCTCGTCTGTCGAAGCTGCTGAATTGTCTGCCATTGGTGCATTGTGTGACGCGAAGCTGCACCAAAGCCAAGCGTCAATTGAAAGATACTGGGTACACAAGCGGGCAAATGTGTCGGGACTTTTTACATTCGCGTCTGCGCAGTGATCGCGTTAACCATGGAGCATGCCGGAAAACCGTGATTTTTCATTTTTGGCACAGGGGGTGCATTAGGATAATCAGACCCCGTGGTCTTCAAAACGAGGCAAGCCATCTCCTGGTCTCTTGGTCTTGCCTCCCCGTGATAAGAAAGCCGCTTTGCGATTGGTCCCGCAAGGCGGCTTTTCTTTTGGATATGCGGCGAAGAGTGGCGCCATTCATTCACCCAACAAAAAAGCCGCCCGGACATGGTCCGAAGCGGCTTTCAAGCAAATCATAAGCCCCCCTTTGGGAACTGGCCGTTTTCAGGCTGGCTTTTCGACGCCCTTGTCAGTCAGCATTTGCTGAAGTTCACCGGCTTCGAACATTTCCATCATGATATCGCTGCCGCCGACAAATTCGCCTTTGACGTAAAGCTGCGGGATGGTCGGCCAGTCAGAAAATGCTTTAATTCCCTGGCGGATTTCCATGTCCTGAAGCACGTCCACGCTTTCATAGCCTACTTCGCAATGATCGAGGATAGCTACGGCTTTGCTGCTAAACCCGCATTGCGGGAACAGGGGCGTGCCTTTCATGAACAGGACGACGTCATTGTCGCCTACAAGGGTGGTAATACGTTCGTTGATATCAGCCATGGTGATGCGGCCTTTAACTGTTTGAGTGTGTGTATCTGGTGGAATATCCACCTTGCCAGTTCACTTGGGAACCACCGTCGTCACTTGCAAGGCGTGGAGCTCTCCACCCATCTTTTCGCCAAAGGCCGCATAGACCATCTTGTGCTGGGCAATGCGGGTCTTGCCTGCGAATTGCGGGGCTGTGACGCGCGCGGCCCAGTGATTGTCATCACCCGCCAGATCGGTCAGTTCCACCACTGCACCGGGCAGCTCCGCCTCGATAGCGGAAATGATGTCTTCGCCTTTCATTGGCATGGCGATCAGCTCTCGCTCATCAGTTGGCGTTTTGCTTCGACAGCCATTTCGTCGAGCTTTGCGCGGATATCAGCTTCGCCAATGTCTGTTCCGGCGGCGGTGAGATCGCCGAGCAGTTTGCGGATAACGTCTTCATCGCCTGCCTCTTCAAAATCGGCCTGAACAACCGCTTTCTTGTAAGCTTCGGCTTCCTCTGTTGTGAGTTCCATAAGGGCGGCGGCCCATTCGCCCAGCAGACGGTTGCGGCGTGCAGCCACCTTGAAGGCCATTTCGCCATCCAAGGCGAATTTGGCTTCTTCAGCGCGCTGGCGGTCATTGAAGTCGGTCATGATATCCCTTCCAAAGAACTGTTGAAGCCGAAATAGGATGGAGCAGGGCGGGCGGCAAGCGCCATCCGCCCTGCAATCCCTATCAATCCATTGTTACGACCAGCTTGCCCACCGCTTCACGGTTTTCGAGCTTGGCAATGGCATCGCCCGCACGATCAAGCGGGAATGTTTCGGAAACCAGCGGATCGATCTTGCCCGCTTTCATAAGAGCGAACAGCTCTTTCACCTGCTCGATAAATTTGGCCGGTTCGCGCGCGGTGAATGCGCCCCAGAAAACGCCGCAGATATCGCAGCTTTTCAGCAGGGTCAGGTTCAGCGGCATCTTTGCGATACCCGCTGGGAAACCGACGACGAGGAAGCGGCC
>JAXHVK010000076.1:0-14026 GCA_034211135.1 Pseudomonadota bacterium | reverse complement strand
GCCTTGTCGGCGTAGGATGTCCAGACCTTCTGGCCGTTGACGACCCAGTGATCGCCCTTGTCTTCGCCAAAAGTCTGGAGCGAAACGAGATCGGAGCCTGAGCCCGGCTCTGAATAGCCCTGACACCAGCGGATTTCACCGCGCGCGATTTCATTGAGAAAACGCTGTTTCTGGCCTTCGGTGCCGAATTTCAAAAGCGCAGGGCCAAGCATCCAGATGCCAAAGCTGCTGAGCGGCGGACGGGCGCCGATACGGCTCATTTCCTGACGCAGGATCTTCGCTTCGGCAGCGTTTAGGCCGGCACCGCCATATTCCTTGGGCCATGATGGCACGGTGTAGCCTTTGTCGCGGGCCGCTTCGAACCATGCTTTTTGCGCATCATTCTTGAAGGTGGCGTTGCGGCCGCCCCAGTAGACATCATCGTCATCGCGCACAGGCTCGCGCATTTCGGGGGGGCAGTTGGCTTCCAGCCAGCTGCAGGCTTCTGCGCGGAATGTTTCAAGATCGGTCACAGCCGACTCCTCTCTCAATTTATGCTCTCACTTGACGCTTACGTTATGGGAAATGTCGCCTTCGGGGCAAGCGGCGATTTGCGAAGATTTGGGCAATCACAGGCGCGCCCACCAATGCCGTAGCGTAACCCCGCAGCCTTACTTCAAGTGGCATTGACGCACGCAAGCGCTGCCCTACGCTGTGCGCCAGAGTTGGGGAGCAAATTGTGTCGGGATTCGCACGGTTCGTCGCTGCTCCGGGAGAGAGCGCATGAGCTTCGTCAAAGGCAAACTGCCGCTGGGCCTGAAACTGGTCAACGGTTCGGGTGCCATCGCGTTCGGCGTGAAGGATGGAGGTTTCTCCTTCTTCCTGCTGCCGTTCTACAACCTTGTGCTGGGGGTTGAGGCGTGGGTCGTATCCGCCGCCCTCGCGACTGCGCTGATGATAGATGCGCTGGTCGATCCGCTGATCGGCCATCTTTCCGACAGGACTTATACGCGATGGGGCAGGCGTTTGCCGTGGCTCTATATTGCGCCGTTCCCGCTGGCCTTTGCCTGGGCGATGCTGTGGTCGCCCCCGATTACCGGCACGCCGGGTTTCTGGGAGATTGTCGCGCTTGCCGTCGGGGTGAGGCTGCTTCTTTCGGCATGCGAGGTGCCCTCTGTCAGCCTGGTGCCCGAAATCACCGACGATTATGTCGAGCGCACAACGCTGTTCCGGTTCCGGTTCCTTTCAGGCTGGCTTGGCGGTCTGATGATGATGGTGATGGCGTTTTTCGTCTTCCTGCCCACGCCAGAGGCGCAATTACAGCCTGAAGGATACGCAGCGTACGGCCTGTTCGGTGCGGTCGCCATGGTGCTTTCAGTGATCGGGTCGGCGGTAGGTCAGCACCGGATCGTGGCGCAGCGCCCCGCACACAAACCGCCGCCCTTTTCCCTCAGCGGCGCTTTCGCAGAGATTTTCGATGCATTTCGGGAAAAGGCTTTCGTAATCTTCGCTCTGGGTGGTCTGGCCGCCTATGTCGGGCAGGGAATGACGTTTTCGATCACGCAATATGTGAACCTGTATATCTGGCAGTTCACGGACACCGCATTCCAGCTTTATCCCGGCGTCCTGTTCCTTTCGGTTGTGCTGATGTTTGTCATTGTCGGGCCGCTGCACCAGCGTTTCGGCAAGCCTGCGACGGCGGCTGTTGCGGCCTTGGTCAGCGCAGCCGTTTACTTCACGCCCTACGCGCTTTTTCTGGCGGGTTCGTGGCCCGAAACTGGAAGCACGCTTTCCACCGGCATGGTGCTAACCTTCCTGCTGTTCGGCAATACGGCAGGGATTGTCTCGATCATCTCCGCGACCTCGATGGTGGCCGAAATTGTCGAAGCGTTTGAGGAACGCACCGGCAAACGGGCAGAGGGCACATTCTATTCCGGTAACTGGCTGGTGCAGAAATGCGCGACCGGCGGCGGGATCCTGTTGACGGGTCTGCTGATCTCGCTGGTCGGGCTGGAGCCGGGCACTCCGCAGGATCAGGTCAGCGACGAAGTGGTGTCGCGACTGGCGATTCTGTACATGGTGGCATCTTTGGTCATGGCCTGCATTGCTGCATTCTGGCTTGCTCGGTTTCCCATTTCGCGCGAGGATCACGAAGCGCGTGTGGCCGCGAAAGAGGCAAGAGGCCCTAGCGGAAATGACAGGTCAGACCCGATCGATGATGCGGTAAACGCAGACCCGGATGGCCATTCAATCACCCCATAAACAAACCAAATTGCAAAATCAGCGGTTGGCGTAGCGGCGCTGTCATGCCAATTGGAACCAGTAGCAAATAAATACTGACGAGAGAGGATCACCCCGATGGATTTTGAACCGACAGAACGCCAGGCCTATTGGGCAGGCCGTGTCCGCGACTTCATTGAGAAGGAAATTCGCCCCAACATTCCGACTTACAAGGCACAGGATGCAGAGGGTGATCGCTGGAAGGTTATTCAGGTCATCGAAGACAAGAAGAAGCTCGCCAAGGAAGCGGGCATCTGGAACCTCTTCATGCCCCCGCGCAATGACAGCCATCACCATGTTGACGAAACCTTCGAATTCGAAGGACCCGGTCTGACCAACCTCGAATACGCGCTGTGCGCAGAGGAAATGGGCCGCATTGGCTGGGCATCGGAAGTGTTCAACTGCTCCGCGCCGGACACCGGCAATATGGAAGTGTTCCACCGTTACGGCACGCGGGAGCAGAAGGAACGCTATCTCGGCCCGCTCATGAATGGCGAAATCCGTTCGGCGTTCTTGATGACGGAACCGAATACCGCGTCTTCGGATGCGACGAATATCGAAACCCGCATTGAACGCGATGGCGACGAATATGTCATCAACGGCCGCAAATGGTGGTCATCAGGCGCAGGCGATCCGCGCTGCAAAGTCGCGATCGTCATGGGCAAGACCGATTTCGAGGCAAAGCGACACGCGCAGCAGAGCATGGTTCTGATGGAGCTCGATCAGCCGGGCGTGAACATCCTGCGCCACCTGCCGGTGTTCGGTTATGACGATGCGCCGCATGGCCACATGGAAATCGAACTGAAGGACGTTCGCATTCCGGCCACCAACATGCTGTTGGGCGAAGGTCGCGGCTTTGAAATCGCGCAGGGTCGCCTTGGGCCGGGCCGCATCCACCACTGCATGCGCACTATCGGCGTTGCGGAGGAAGCGCTGGCCAAGATGTGCAAGCGCATTCAGGAACGCGAAGCTTTCGGCAAGCCGATCTACAAGCATTCCGTCTGGGAAGAGCGCGTGGCCCGTGCCCGCATTGATATCGACATGACCCGCCTGCTGTGCCTGAAGGCCGCAGACATGATGGACAAGGTCGGAAACAAGGCGGCAAAGCAGGAAATCGCCATGATCAAGGTTCAGGCGCCGAACATGGCTCTGCAGATCATCGACGATGCAATTCAGGCGCATGGCGGCGGCGGTGTGTCCGACGATTACGGCCTCGCCAATGCCTATGCCCACCAGCGCACGCTGCGTCTCGCGGATGGCCCGGATGAAGTGCACGCACGCTCCATCGCCCGTATGGAAATTGCCAAGCACGCGCCCGAGCCCGGCCCGACAGCCAACGCCCTGCGCGATGGCAAGAATGTCGCATCCATAGATGCTGGCATGAGCTCTGGCGACATGGGCGCAACGCGCTGAGCGGTTCGCCGCTTGGTTAGCTGATACGATACCAAGGGGGCGGTTCGGACTTTCCGCGCCGCCCTTTTTTTTCGAGGGGAGAGAGACGGTCATGGCAAAAGCAGCCATTCTCGAACAACCGGGCGAAGGTCTGGTGATTGGCGAGGTCCAATATGCGGACCCTGCCCCGCACGAAGTGCTGATTGACACCAAAGCCTGTGGCCTGTGCCATTCAGATCTGCACTTTATCGACGGTGCTTACCCGCATGCCTTGCCGCTGGTGCCGGGTCATGAAGCAGCGGGCGTTGTGCGCGCAGTCGGTTCGGAAGTGCGAACGGTGAAGCCGGGCGATCATGTCGTCACCTGCCTCAGCGCGTTTTGCGGGACCTGCGAGTTTTGCGTCACGGGCCGAATGGCGCTGTGCCTTGGCGGTGCGACGCGTCGCCCCAAAGGTGCCGACCCGCGCATGACGCTTCCCGATGGCACGCCGATGAACCAGTTGCTTAATCTCTCCTCGCTGTCAGAGCAGATGCTGATCCACGAAAACGCGTGTGTCTCGATTGACAAGGATATGCCGCTGGATCGCGCTGCGATTATCGGCTGTGCGGTGACAACTGGCGCAGGCACGATCTTCAACGCCTGCGCCGTCACTCCGGGGGAAAGCGTCGCAGTGATTGGCTGCGGCGGGGTCGGGCTTGCGACAGTAAACGCGGCCAAGATTGCCGGCGCGGGTAAGGTCATCGCGGTCGATCCACTGCCTGAAAAGCGTGCTTTGGCAGAAACGCTCGGCGCGACGCATTCGGTTGATGCGATGGCCGATGATGCTGTGAAGCAGATCATGGAAATCTCCGGCGGCGGGGTCGATTGGGGCATCGAAGCGGTGGGCCGTCAGGCCTCTGCCGATCTCGCCGTGAAATCGCTGCGCCGTGGCGGCACGGCGGTTGTCCTCGGGATGATGCCGCTTGATTGCAAAGTCGGCCTTGGCGCGATGGACCTGCTGGGCGGCAAGAAGCTGATGGGTGCGATCATGGGCATGAACCACTTTCCCGTCGATCTGCCGCGTCTGGTGGACTTTTACATGCGGGGTCTGCTCGACCTTGATACGATCATTGCAGAGCGCATTGCTCTGGAAGATGTGAATGCCGGTTTTGACAAAATGCGCGAAGGGCATTCCGCGCGCAGTGTGGTGGTGTTTGACTGATGGAAATTGATTTCGACAAGGAAATGGTCGGCACGGTCGAGGTGTCTGATAAAGACAAGCTCGACATGGAAGCGCTGACGGCATGGTTTGAAGCCAATGTCGAAGGGTTCGAAGGCCCGATCAGCTACACCAAATTCAAGGGCGGCCAGTCAAACCCGACCTACAAGATCGAAACGCCGGGTGCGAATTACGTCCTGCGCCGCCAGCCGTTTGGCAAGCTGTTGCCATCCGCGCACGCTGTGGACCGCGAATATGCCGCGATGACAGGCCTTCACCCCACCGGCTTCCCCGTGCCAAAAACCTACGGTCTGTGCGAAGATCCCGAAGTGCTCGGATCGAAGTTCTTCGTGATGAGCATGGCTGATGGCCGCTCGCTCTGGAACGGAGCGCTGCCGGGGATGGAGGCGGACGAACGGCGTGCACATTATCACGCGCTGATTGATACCATCGCTGATATGCACCTGAACAAACCGGCAGAAATCGGGCTTGGCGATTATGGCAAGCCCACCGATTACTGCGCTCGCCAGATCGCGCGCTGGTCAAAGCAATACAAGCTGTCCGAAACAGAGCATATGCCGCAAATGGAGCGGTTGATCGAATGGCTGCCTGAAACCATCCCGCCGCAGCATGAATCCTCGGTCGTCCATGGTGATTACCGGCTCGACAATGTGATTTTTCACAAGACGGAGCCGCGCATCATCGCCGTGCTTGACTGGGAGCTTTCTACGCTGGGCGATCCGATTGCGGACTTCAGCTATCTGATGCTCAACTGGTTCCAGCCTGCCGATGGCCGTGCTGGCCTGTTGGGTCTGAACCTTGGTGAATTGGGCATTCCGACAGTCGAGGAAGCGGTCGAACGCTATGTTGCGCGCACCGGCTATCCTGTGCCGCCGATGGACTGGTATTTTGCCTATAACCTGTTCCGCCTCGCCGGGATCATGCAGGGCATCAAGAAACGGGTCATTGATGGCACCGCATCAAGCGCCCACGCAAAGGCTATGAGCGACCGCGTCGCTCCGCTGGTGGAGCGCGCCTATATGTTCGCCCGCGATGCCGGAATGCCGGAATAGGCGTTCAGAACGCCGCGTTATAGCTGACCAGAGCGCCCACATCGTCAGGCGATCCGGCAATATGGCCGGGTTGCTGACGGTGGAAGGCGCTTGCCCGCAGATATCCGCCCAGCAGCGGGGAACCCCAGGCAAGCTCGCTCATAACCTCCCGCCCTTCGGGTGACAGGTTAAGGCTCTGACGCCCCAGAATGGCAGTTTCAGTGGCGTAATCCCAAGCGACCGGCAGGTCGAAGTCGATGCTTCCCCCGTTCACACGCAAAGGCTGGCTTACGCGCAGACCCAGCGTATCGCGGTTGCCCAGCACGCCGCTGCGGGTGAGGTCGAACGACCATGCGTCGGTGCGCAGGCTCGAACTGTTGGCGATCAGGCCGTCGCTGCGCGGGCGGGTGAGGCCATAACGCAGCGCTCCGCCAACGCGCCATGCGCCAAAGCGGCGGCTGATTTCCCAGTCGAGGAACATCGTATCCGCACCGCGGAAGCCCAGCGCCCTGTCAAAATGTCCGCCCAGAAGAGTGCCGCTTTCGCTGAGCCATGTGAGCGCGAAATTGGTGTCGAACGGGCCAAAGCTGCGATCGGCGGCGAGGCTGAAAGTCGCCGTCGGGCGGGTTTCCTGCTGCGTGATGATAGAGCCTGCAACGCGGCGATTACCGCCGATCCACGCCTGCCCCTGCTCTGCCGACAGCGTCAGTCCCCATGCGCCGAACTCGCGCCGGACAGCGAGCGCGACATCGCTGCTGTCGGTAAAGCCCATATCGCCGCCTGCACGCGGAGCGATGGAAAAGGCTGCGCCATTTGCGCCTTGCAGCTGACCGACCAGCCCCTTCGCGCCTTGCGAAATTGCAAAGCCGATCTGCGTCTCGGGCGAGATACGGGCCACCACACGGGCCGCGAGAACGCGGGCGCCAAGCGCCTCTTCGGGGGTGAGCTGCAAATTGCGCACCCAGCCGAGGCCTGCAGCCTTGTCGCCCTCTCCGATTGTCACAGCGGCAGAGTAGCCCGGCTGCACAGTAGAACGAGTGATCGTCCCGCGCTCTACTGCCCCGCGAAGGCGCTGAACCCGCGCACCGGCCTGATCGGCATTGCTTGTCAGATCGACGTTGAAGGCACGGTCATACCGGTCGAGAACAACCGTCGACAGGCTCGCCCCTTTCATCGCATCGCCCATCGCCGCAGAACCGACACCGAAATCGCCTGCAAGTGCAATCTGGTTGCTGGTTCCCGCTACGCTTGTCTTACCCGACGGGTTGAACGCAGCGCGGATGTCCAGAATACCGGTGCCGTAAACCGCATCCGTTCCGGCATCACCGGCATCGCGGGCAGTATCCAGCAGGATTTCGACAATCTCGGTGCCGTCAAGGTTTGGGAAGGCCTGCGCCAACAGGGCAACCGCGCCTGCGACTTGCGGTGTGGCAAAGCTGGTGCCGGAAATCAGCGTGACATATTCATCGCCGCTCGCGGTTGTTTCAACGAAGACTTCGCCGTCGTCATAAACGCAGCAAACCCGTTCACCGCGCGCGGTGAGGAATGTGCTGGCATAGTTGCCGGCGCGGTTGCTGAAGCCGGAAAGCTCGCCGTTTTCATTCACCGATCCGACGATGATGACATTGCCATTGCCCGCATTGACCGCGTCAGAGGCAAACGGGTCGGGCTGATCGCCGGGAATATCCGGATTTGATCCGTCGCCAGAATTCCCGGCCGCGATGACGACGACAATGCCTGCATCGGCTGCGCGGGTAATGGCATCGCGCAGCCCTTGCGATGCGGCACCGCCACCAAGGCTGAGATTGATGACTGTCGCACCCGAAATGATCGCCTGGTCGATCCCCATTGCGATATCGCTGTCGGAAAACCGGCAGCCAAGCGATGAATCCTGCGGCGTATCCGCACCGCAAGTACCGGACAAATCTGCTCGCAGAGCAAGGATGTCGGCATCGAAAGCCACACCGACAACACCGCTGTCATTGCGCGCCGCTGCCGCGATCAGGGCGACATTCGTGCCATGGTCATTTTCGGCATCAATCCCGCGATTGCCGCCGAAATCGCGTGAATCGCCGTGAATGCGTCCTGTGAATTCCGGATTATCAATATCTATGCCTGAATCGACGATCGCGATGATCTCTCCCGCCCCTGTCGCGCCCTGTTCCCATGCTGCATCCGCACCGTGAAATGCCGGTCCGTCAGACCGCTGGAACTCTGCCGTATCGAATTCTTCGCCCGCGGAGGAGGAAGGCGGCGGCGGTGGCGGCGGGGGTGGAGGCGGCGGAGGGGTCGGCGTGGAGCTGATCGTCGTGGTGCCATTGGAACCACCACCCCCACATGCGGCCAATGTGGCACATGCCAGTGCTGCGACAACCGGTTTCCAGATTATTGGTGCGTTGGTGTCTGTTGCGGGAATAACCTGAGCGGACTGCATTTCCGTCCGGGAGGTGCTTTGCGTCGAGGGTTCCATTTTCATACAGGCTCCTTATGAGCGTTGCGGAACGACCGTCCGATTACCCGTCAGACCAGAACAATACCTAGATCGCGTCGCGCGGGTTCAGCGCGACCGAAACGCGGAAAAGGTCGAATCTGCGGGTGCCTGCATGGTTAGCCACGCGTTAAGTTTACACGAGGCCCAAGAGGTTATGCGTACCGAAATGGGCCGGTTACGGAGCATTTATGACTGAGCAGCTGATCACCCAAATCGAAGCCGCATGGGAAAATCGCGACTCCATCACGCCGGGTGATGAAGTGCGCCATGCAGTCAGCGATGCGCTTGAATTGCTGGACAGCGGTCAGGCCCGCGTGGCGGAGCCTGTTGGCGATGGCACATGGAAAGTGAACCAGTGGCTGAAGAAGGCCGTGCTCCTGTCATTCCGCCTGCGCGACAACCGCGTGATGGAAGGCGGCTCTGCGGGCGAAGCGGCATTTGACAAGGTCAGCCTGAAATTCGCCGGCTGGGGTGACAGCCGTTTCCGCGAAGCCGGTTTCCGCGCTGTGCCCGGTGCCGTTGTGCGCCGTGGCAGCTTTATCGGCAAAGGCGCAGTCCTCATGCCCAGCTTCGTCAATATCGGCGCCTATGTCGGTGAAGGCACTATGGTCGACACTTGGGCGACTGTCGGGTCATGCGCACAGATCGGCAGGAATGTGCACCTTTCAGGCGGTGCAGGCATTGGCGGTGTTCTTGAACCGCTTCAGGCGGAACCCGTCATTATCGGCGATGGTGCGTTCATTGGTGCGCGTGCAGAAGTGGCCGAAGGCGTCCGCGTTGGCGAAGGCGCGGTGCTTTCGATGGGCGTATATCTTGGCGCATCGACCAAGATCATTGATCGCGCGACCGGTGAAATCCATCGCGGCGAGGTGCCGCCCTATGCTGTGGTTGTGCCGGGATCGCTTCCGGGCAAGCCCCTGCCCGACGGCACTCCGGGCCCGTCGCTGTATTGCGCTGTCATCGTGAAGACAGTTGATGCACAAACCCGTTCCAAAACAGGCATTAACGAGCTTCTGCGCGACTAAGTTTCCGGGAACACGTTGCGGTTTGGTTGCTTGTATATGTAAGATGGCGGGAACGCTGACACCAAATGCAATAGGGGTCTCCATGAGCACTGATAAAGAACCAATCCATATCGAAGACGATGATGCACGCGCAGCCAGCACGCCTGGTATCCTGCGCTACATCCTCGGCTTCAGCCTGCTGCTGGCAGTCATCGCGATGAGCGCGGTGTGGATCATTCCGGCGCTTTGGGGCTGACAATTATATCAGGGCCCGTCGGAACAGGCGGGCCCCCTCGCTCATTGGTTTCCTGTACACACACAGGAGCAAAGCATGAGCAATTCCAACAGTTTCCAGACCGACCAATATGTCGAATGGAATTGGGGCAACGGCACGGCGAAAGGCCAGATTGCCGAGCGGTTCGAACGCGAAGTAACGCGCACGCTGGACGGAACCGAAGTCACCCGTGATGGCGATGGTGACAATCCCGCCTACCTGATCAAGCAAGACGACGGTGCGGAAGTGCTCAAATTGGGCAGCGAACTCACCGCAGCGAATTCCTGATCGAAAGGCCGGACCATGAAAGCTACCAGCAAAGCTCAACAACAAGCCGCCGGGGCTGCTCTCGCTGCGAAACGCGGAGAACAGAACAAATCCGACCTTCAGGGCGCCTCGGTGGAGATGTATGAAAGCATGTCCGAAGAAGAGCTTGAGGATATGGCCTCAACCCCGCGCGAAGATCTGCCTGATACAGCCGAAGACGACTAAGCCAGCGCGCGAAGGGGCGGCAGGCATTTACGGTGTTTCGGGAAGCCGCGTTTCTATCGGTGGCATCCCGCGCTGGCTGGCGGCGAAGGCTTCGGCCTGACGCATCACGCGCAGGGCATTGCGGTTGGAGATCATCTCCAGCTCAGCTTGCGAATATCCACGCCGCACCAGCTCTGCGAAGAGTTTGGGATAGCCTTCCACATCTTCAAACCCGACCGGGCCAGACGGCATTCCGTCAAAATCAGCGCCAATACCGATATATTCAACGCCGATTGTATTGCGAATATGGTCGATATGATCCGCCATATGCGAAATCATCGTCGGCGGTTCGGGATTTGCATCGTCCCAAACGGCCATTTCAGCCTCGACGACACTCGGTTGCCCCTGAAACAGCGAGTTCAGCTTCGCCTCTTCCGCCTCGCGCGCGGCGTACCATTTGCGGCGTTCTTCATTCAGAAAGCCCGGCAGCGCAACCACCATCACAATACCGCCATTTTGCGGCAGGCGTTGCAGCACGCTCTCCGGAACATTGCGGGCATGGCCGTTCACAGCGCGCACGCCCGAATGGCTGAAGATCACCGGAGCCTTTGCCACGTCCAGCGCGTCGATCATGCTCGCTTCACTGACATGGCTGAGGTCCACAAGCATACCGATACGGTTCATCTCGCGGATGATGTCCTTGCCGAAATCGGTCAGGCCGCTGTGTTCGGGATCATCGGTTGCACTGTCCGCCCACGGAGTGTTACGCGAATGCGTGATCGTCATATAACGCGCACCCAGAGCATACATCTGCCGCAGCACGCCAAGGCTTGAACCGATGGAGTGCCCGCCTTCCATGCCCAGCAAGGAAGCCACCTTTCCGGCAGCTAGCGCATCCTCAACATCGTCCGCGGTTTCGGCATATTGAAGACTGTCGGGATTGGCAGCAATCAGGCGTTTCATCACGTCGATCTGCTCAATCGTCATCTGCACGGCCTGCGGCTCTGGCAGGCTGGCGGGGACATAGACGGACCAGAACTGCGCCCCGACCTTACCCTTTGCCAGTCGACCAATGTCAGTGTGCATTTCGCGGCCATTGGGGTGATCGGCATCGGCATCGCTCGTATCGCCGAAATCGAAACTGTTGATCTGGTTGGCATAGCGCACGCGCAGCTGGAACGGCACGTCGTTATGGCCATCGAACACGGGCGCTGCATCCAGAGCCGCCTCGGCCGCTTGCAGCGCGGGATCGGGCGCTTCGGCTTCCTGTGCCGCAACCGAAGCAGCTGCAAGAACGGCCGTGATAGCAGCGAGCGATGACAGGGCGATGTGTTGCATCATTGGAAGAACTCCCGTTACAGCATCAGGCGACACGCAAAGCCGCCAGAGGGGATTGGCAAGTGCCGTTAACGGATAGCGCCCGCACTCTGATCGGGCAATTGGAACTCACCGCCCATCCCGAAGGCGGATGGTATCGCGAAACATGGCGGTCGGATGATCGCGGCGATGGCCGCGCCGGCGGGACAGGCATTATCTTCCTGCTTGCGAGTGGAGAGCGCAGCCACTGGCACACGGTTGACGCACAAGAGATGTGGGTCTGGCAAGGCGGCGATCCGCTCAACCTGCGTATAGCGCAAAGCGATGCCAGCCCCGTCGAAACCATCCGACTGGGCGGCGACGTGGGCGCTGGAGAACATTTGCAGGGGCTGGTCCCCACAGGCGCATGGCAGGCTGCAGAGGCTCTGGCCGAAGGAGAAGGCGTGCACGGCTACACCCTTGTCACCTGTATTGTTGTTCCCGGTTTCGATTTCGCAGGTTTCACGCTGGCAGAAGCAGGATGGGAGCCGGGCGCATGAGGATCCTCAAAATTGCGCTTCGCTGGTTACTGGGGCTTTTATACGCCTATGCCGGGTATGCCCATATCTTGAGGCCCGAACCGTTCCTGACGATCACGCCGGACTGGGTGCCCTTTCCCGAAGCGGTGGTGTTCTGGACCGGCATTGCCGAAATCGCTGGCGCAATCGGTTTGCTGCAACCGTTCTCGAAACCATTGCGGCAAGCCGCAGGTATTGGTCTTGCGCTGTATGCGCTGTGCGTGTGGCCTGCCAATATCAACCACTTCGCGATGGACATGGCGCGCGCTGACGGAGGGCTGGGGCTGGGCTATCACGTGCCACGCATGATCATTCAGCCGATCGTGATCTGGCTGGCGCTGTGGTGCGCAGACGTTCCCCTGCGCCGGAAGTAGCCCGTGAGCACATGATCGAAAGCGGCGATCAGGCGATTATGGCCCTGCTCGATCAGCGCGGAGCAGGTAAAACAATCTGTCCCAGCGAGGCGGCAAAGCGGATCGCTGCAAGCTCGGCTAGCGGCCCTACAGATTGGCGCGCTTTCATGCCGCAAGTGCACGCCGCAGCCGATGCGCTGCTGGCCGCCGGCGAAGTCAGATTGTCATGGAAGGGTGAGGAAATCAGCCAGCGGCGCGGAGCCTATCGCATCGCGCGCCGCTGACCATTGCCTCTAGCCGGCGAAAACGCGGCTTAGGTAAGGTGCTTGGAAACCGCAGCAGTCATCTTGAACATCGAGATTTCCTCGGTGCCGATGACCGAACCCAGCTTTGCATCAGGAACGATGGTGCGCTTGTCCGTCGGCTTCTGCAGGTCGTGCTTCTTGATGTATTCCCACACTTTCGAAGTCACTTCCGAACGCGGCATCGGGCCCTTGCCAATTACGGCTTCGAGCTCGCTCGAAAGCTGGACCGGCTTTTGCAGTGCGTTTGCCATTTTAGTTCTCCCTTATGGTTATGGCAGGTTATTCGAAATCATCATCGTCAAAGTCGATGTCGTCATCTTCCTCAGGGGTGCCCGTAAACGGCGCGTAGAGCACAGCGCTCGCCGTGACGAAGCCCTTGATTGAAGCGATGAGTTCATCCCGACTGGCGCCCGGCATCAATGTGAGCGGCAGATCGGTGGCGAAGATCTGGAAAACGTAATGGCGCGTTTCACCCACTGGCGGGTTCGGCAAAAGCCATTCGGAATTGCCAGCGGCGTTCTTTCCTGCACGCGGCGGCACTTCGCCTTCGAGCAGTTTGCCGCGCTGGCCGGCAAGCCCCCAGACGAGCCATTGGCATTGCGGCTTGTCGCCTTCGCTGGCGGCATCTTCGACGATGACAACCAGTTCCTGACTACCCGGAGGCGGCGCCGTCCATTCCAGCGGCGGTGCAACGGCATCCTCTTCCTGCGCGGTAAAGCACGGGTCGAGTTCTTCGCCCTTGCCGAAAGCCGGGCTGGTCAGTGAAAAACCGCCGCGTTCAAACGTGCGCTTTTCCCCCAGCGCCGCGATGGCAAGGCCGGGGTGACGCGCCGCAGCGGGCAGAGCGGAAGAGAGCCAGTCAGGAAAGTCAGACATAGGTTTCTTGGTCCATTTGTTAGGGAGGCTAAAGGGATGAAGCGCACGGGGCGAGGCTTACCAAGGGGGTTTGCCCCTAATTTCTGCGGAAAAAACCGTTAAAATAAGCCGGATTGACAAGTTTTGTTGTTCTGGCGGGCACATTTGCAACGACATGGCTGCGAATCTGCCTCACCGCATTGCAAGCCGGAACGCTTTATTGCAGGCTGCCAAGCAGGAGGAAACGTTCAACATTTTCGTTTCGGAGTCGCTTACTTAATGTCATTTCGCACCCCATCGCGCACCGGCGCTTTCGCCGCAACCCTTGCCTCTGTCCTCGCGCTTTCGCTGACTGCCTGCGGTGGTGGTGGATCCAGCCCTACCCCGCCCGCAACCGGCGGAGGGACATCAACAGGAATTGAAGAGAGTGCATTTGAAACTCGATCTGGAGATATCAAACCAATAAAATGGATGCATATAACCGATGGTCAGATTGCT
>JAXHVK010000075.1:0-14061 GCA_034211135.1 Pseudomonadota bacterium | reverse complement strand
CGAAGATCGCGCTGTTTGGCGGTGGTGATGAGGAAGAAATCAAAACCCTCACCTCAACCATTACACGTGTGCGGCATGTCGGGGGGAAAGAATATGTCTTCTGGATTGAGGATGGCAATGCCCAATGGCGCATGAAAGGCCGGACAGTGCGCTTCCGCGCGCCCAAGGTGGGCGACAGCGTCGAATTCAAACCTGCCAGCATGGGCACATACTGGATTCGTGTGAACGGTCGTAAGGGAGTGCGCGGCAGCCGCATAGGTTAGCGCCCCCATTCGCCCAGCGGCCATTCAGGCCTGAAGACACACAAAAAGGCCGGGTAGCACATAGCGCGCTACCCGGCCTTTTTGTGTGCTCCGAGGAGGCCCGAAAGCCTCCTCAGGCGAAAGTCTTAGAGACCACCCGGCCCGCAATCGTTCTGCAGGTAGTCGAGCATCTTCGTGTAAAGCTGCTGCTGGTGATCGAACATCAGCGTGTTCGAGAAGTGGTCCGCTTTCTTCAGCGTCACGAACTGACCGGTCTTACCGGCCTTCTCGAAGGCTTTCTTGTAGTCCTTGAAGTTGAAGTACAGCACGCGGCGGTCGAAATCGCCGTGAACCATCAACAGCGGGATGTTGACCTTCGCGACTTCGTTGATCGGGTTGATACCGATCATACCGCGACGCTGTGCCCAATCATCAATCGCCTTGGACGTATTACGACCACGGCTGCGCAGACGATAGACCTTTGCAGGGTCAGCCACAGCCGCAACAGCGATCGCGCACTGATAAATCTGCTCTTCGCGGCTAAGCGAAACAAGCGCCGCATAGCCACCATAAGACCAGCCGAAGAACGCAACGCGATCCGGATCGGCCAGCCCCTGTTCGATCAGATATTTGGCTGCATCATCCTTGTCGTCCTGCATGGCGAGGCCGTGCTCACCATAACCTGCATCAAAGTGCTTCTGCCCCCAACCGGTCGAAATCCGGTTTTCCGGGTGCACGACCATATAGCCTGCATTGGCAAGCATCTGGCCCATTTCGTCATAGGAAACGACGCCATTCACGTGCGGTCCGCCATTGTGCTGAACGATCAGCGGGAACGGTCCTTCACCCTTCGGAATGGTGACATAGGCCGGGATTTCCAGGCCATCGCGAGCCTTGAACCGGATGTAGCGGACTTCGTTCAACTGATCGGGATTGACCAGCGGATTACGGCTGCCGAGCTTGGCCATCTTCCCGTCTTTGACAAGCCAGAAGGAACCCGGATCTTTCGGACCACGGTTCTGGACGATCATCGTCTTACCATCGACCGAGCGACTCGAGATGGAGACCTGATGCGCATAGGGGATCTGCTTTTCCAGAGCCTCGTACAGCGCCTTCTCGCCCTCGTCGAACCAGTGACGTTCGTATTTCTCACCCGGATAAATCGCGGCAACGATTTTGTTGTTTCCGGGGATCGAGTGAGTCTGGACGCCAAGAACGTCGGCATTTTCTGCCTGGAAGATCTTCTCGCCGACCGTGCCGGTGTTGAAGTCAAACTCCCACAGCGCAGCTTTATCTTCGCCATTGCGGTTATCGATGATGTAGCCTGCGTTCGGATCGCCTTCCTTGAAGCCGGCGAGGCCGTGAATACCGCTCAGCATACGATACAGCTGGCTGTGATCGTCCTGATCGGTTTCATCCCACAGCGTCCAGCTGCTTTCGCCCGGGCGGCGGAAATACTGCTTCAGTGTGTTGGTCGAAAGGTCAAAGCCGCGCGCGGTGCGCGGATTGCCTGCGCCGTCAAAACCGATAGCACCGTATTTGCTCGTGCCCTTGATAACGAGGTTACGCGAACCGGTTTCAAGATCGAACTTGTAGTACGAACGCGGACGGAAGGCCTCAAACGGATCGACGCCGCTCGAATCAGGAATAGCGTTTCCGGTCGAAATCAGGATTTTGTTTGGCTCTGCGGGCAACGTGTTCACGATGCCGAAATTACCGTCAACAGTGTTGAATTCGTTCTTTTCGAGGTTGTAGCGGAAGCCTTTATAGCTGCGCGCATCCTCTTCCGGGCCGTTCACGCGGTTGCGAACGATCTGCCACGCAGAGCCAAAGATGTGGTTGTTGCTCACCCAGTTGGCGCTGATGAGTTCCATCTTACCGGCGTTCAGACGACGTACCGGCTGCGACAGGTTATCCGTCGAATAGATTTCCAGCAGGTAATCGCCGTCGCGATTTTCCAGTTTGTGAACAAGGATATGCTTCCCGTCAGGCGAAACCTGTACATTGTTCACAACAGTCCGAAGAGCCCAGACGTCAACAGGGACGGAGGGTCCGGATTGCGCTTGCGCCTGCGTATCCGCGGGGGCAGCGATGGCACTGAGGCCCAGCGCCGAAACTCCGGCGAGTGCCGCAAGTGCGGGTGCTTTCAAAAACTTCATGAGCGACTCTTCCCTAATGTTCGCATTGGAATAAACGCCCCGCCCAGCCTCCATTCCAGGCGGGTCGCATACATACAATAAATCAAAAAAGCGGCCCCACAGCAAGTGCCGGAGGCCGCCTTTTTTCGCTCAATCGAGCGGTTCTTGCTTAGAAACGGTAAAGTACCTGAGCAAAGAACTCGCGTCCGTCGAGGTTGTAGCCGTTACCGATCGGAACGTTCGAGATGCCGAACACTTCGTTGGTGTCGATCAGCGGCGGATCGTTGTCGAACAGGTTGGTGATACCCGCGATGATGCGGAAATCGCCATTGTCCCAACGCAGCGAAATCGTGTGCTCGAACCACTCGTCGGCGAAACCGACGTCACGGCAGATGATGTTGTCGCCAGCCACGTTCGGAGTACCCGCACCAAGGCAGGTATCGCCGAAGAAACCGGTGCCTTCGTTACCGAATGCGTCATCCAACGGGTCGATGCCTTCCGGATCCTGCTCGACATCGCCGATGTAACGGGTCTGCCAGGTCAGGCGGAAATCGCTCCAGTCGATGGCGACTGTGGCGCGGCCGGTCCAGCTCGGGAAGCCGAACTCACCTGCGAAATCTTCCTCTTCAATCGAACCGTCTTCGTTAGTGAAGAGGCTCGAACGTTCGATCAGGTGGTTGGCACGCAGGTTAAGCGAGACATCGAACAGTTCGCCACCGATCGTCACATCCTTCGCGAAGGTTGCGTTGAGGTCGATACCGCGAACCGATTCCTGGTCGAGGTTGAGGAAGCCCTGGAAGACATCCGAGATCAGCTGACGATCGCCAACTTCGATACCGATACGATCACAGAACTGGCTGCGCGTACCATCTTCACGACCGTAGCAGTCGTTGACGATGAACTGAACGCTCGGCTCGATGATCGAGTCTTTCAGCTTGATGTCGTAGTAGTTGAAGTTGAACGCGAATTCGAAACCGCTCGGGAAGCTTTCTTCGAAAGCGAAACCAGTGGTGATCGAACGCGACGTTTCCGGATCGAGATCGAACGTACCGCCCGAGGTGACTTCGACGCTCGGCGTACGGAACGTACCGAGGTTTTCGGAGTCGATACCGACAGTGGTCGGGTCACGGCCTTCACGAGTACAGTTGTCGAGGACGAACTGGTCACGCGTATCAAGCGATGCGTCATACGCACCGTTGATGAAGGCATCATCAGGCACCGAGCACGGGTCGAACACGTTGCTGAAGCCCGACTGGTTGTCGAGGAACAGTTCACGCAGGTTCGGTGCGCGGAACGAGGTACCGTAGCTGAACTTAACCAGCAGCGGTGCCACCGGACGCCAGCCGCCTTTCAGCGAGAAGGTGCCGTTCGTGCCGTAGAACTCGTCATCGGTGAGACGGCCCGAAACGTTGACGTTCAGCTCTTCAACAAGAGTTTCGCCAGCGATAAGCGGGAAGTCGAGTTCACCGAAGACTTCCTTGATCTCACGCGAGCCGGAAGCACCGCTATCAGCGAAGAAGCCGAAGAACAGGCCGTTCGATGCGACAAAGTTCGGGTTCGAATCGATGGTATCTTCGCGGTATTCCGCACCAAGCACGATACCAACCGGACCGGCCGGCAGTTCGAAAAGGTCACCAGTGACAAAGCCGTTGATGACGATCTGCTCATACGTGGTGTCGAACGAACGGACACCGAAGAGATAGTCACGCTCTGCCTGGGTTGCGAAATCACCGATTGCACCGGTGAGAACGCTGGGCGCGAACAGGTTCACCGGAACACAGCCCTGGCTCAGGTCAGACGGCGCGAGGCCGGGGTTGGCCAGACCGGCAGTGTTACATTCACCGATGAACTGCGGATCACCGAATGCACCGAAGACGTCGAGGCCCTGGTCATAATCGTCGGCAATGCCGTCGCCATTGTTATCGACAATGCCGTCGCCATCATAGTCAGCCGTCGGGTCAAGACCCAGCGACAGGGCAAGACGGTCTTCACGGATACCGAAGCGGGTCGATTGACCTTCGGAGCGCGAATACACACCCGAAACGTCGAAGGTCCAGCTCGAACCGATGAACGGCAGGTCGCCACGAACACCAAGAACGCCGCGATACTGCTCTTGCAGAATGTCGACGTTGTTACGATCGCCGCGGATGGCGGTGATCGGAACGATCGGGAGCGCAAAGCCGGTCGAAAGCGGCCCAGGTGCGTTTGCACCATCGACACTTGCCTGGAAGGCGTTGTCAGCCGCACGACAGTCGACACCGTTGCCGGTCACGAAGTTACACGGGTTGAACTGGTTGAGATCCGGAACAGACGGGAATGCCTGCGGGATACCGGTGTTCGGCAGACGGATTTCGGCGCGCGAGTAGTTCGCTTCGAAATACGGCGTGATGTTTGCCTCACCCGGGAAGGTGTACTCACCATAGGCGAAGACGTTGACCAGTTCCTGTTCGGAGATGAAGGTCTGATCCAAGTTGGCCGCGTTGGTGTTGACGTTCTGGAAGTCAACGTCGCGGATGCCGTCGCCGTCAATGTCAACATCGGTACCGGCGAAGCTGGTGGATTCACCAAAGCCGAGGCCCGGAATGTTGGCGATGTTGCCATTGGCCGGGAAGTAAACCGAACCAAGACGGGTGAACGGGATAAAGGTACGGCCCGAGATACCGGCGATCTTACATTCGCTTTCGGAAACTGTCACACCCGGCGTACGGTTGCGGACGATTGCGTTGTCGCGAAGGCCAGTGGTCAGGACGTTGCCGTTCTGATCGATTTCACGGTGCGTGTTACAACCCGACAGGAAGTCACGGTCGCGCAGCTGCACTTCGTCACGGAACGCATATTCAGCGCCGATACCGAAGAAACCGCGGTCGAGGTTGATACCCCATGCTGCGCTGACGATGTAGTCATCGCCGCCGCCAGCGGGGTTTACGTTGCCGTTTGCCTGAAGCTCGAGACCGTCAAAGTCCTTGCGCAGGATAAGGTTACCCACACCGGCAACAGCGTCCGAACCGTAAACCGACGATGCACCGTCAAGCAGAAGGTCATAGCGGTCAATCAGGGTCGAAGGGATAAGGTTCAGCGACGGCGAAGTCGGGGCGCCTTCCACACCGGCAGGTGCGAGGCGGCGGCCGTTCAAAAGCAGAAGCGTACGGTCTGCACCAAGGCCACGCAGGTTCAGCGTCTGCGAACCCGGGCCGTTATCGAGAACGAAGCCCTGGAAGGTTGCGTCGATCTGCTGACCGGCGGCGCTTTCCGAACGCTGCAGAATCTGCGCGGGGTCGAACGCGCCAACAGCCTGCTGGTTTTCGGTGCTGAGAACCTGAAGGGGCGAAATGGACGAGTAGGTATCGCGAACGATACGCGAACCCGTAACAGTGATGCGGCCTTCGCCTTGCTGCTGGCCGGAGGCGCCGGTCGTGATATCGACCTCTTCCTCTTCTTCAACCTGCTCTTCCGGCTCTGCCTGGTCCTGTGCGGCCAGCGGAGCACCCATCACGAGCGCGATGGCCGATGCTGAGAAGGTAAGAGCCTTCATCGATTGAGTGTGAAACTTTTTCATGTCTACTCCAGTTGCGACAACCGAAGCTTCGTCACGCCATATAACACCCCGACACCCCCCAATGGTGTCGTTGCGCCCCTCATATGGAAATCGCGACTTAGCCCCTGCGATGACGGTTTTGTGCAATAGCGAAATTTTGAAGTCAAAGAGGCTTGTAGCCATCAGCCACTTTTCACGGCTCTGTTGCGTTAATCCCACAGACAGGAAAGGGGTTTTGCAATTTTGTTCTGCTGCTGACGCTCGCAGACGCAATAAAGCGTGCCTTGCACGAAACAAGGCACGCTTTACGTAACAACGTCACAGCGAGGCAGCGCAAAAGAACATCAACGCAGCACAAGAGAATCGAGCAGAATCGTCACACTTTGACGTCGATCCGCAGTTCTCCGTCGCCTTCGTCAATGGCCAGAGTCGCACCGTCCATTACCTTGCCCTCGATCAACAATTCAGCCAGCGGATCTTGCAAATAGCGCTGCACCGCACGCTTGAGCGGACGAGCGCCATAGACCGGATCGTAACCCACCCGGCCCAACCAGCGCAGCGCGGCATCGGTCAGGTCCAGCGTGATCTTGCGGTCGTTCAAGAGCTTCTGCACGCGCTTCACCTGGATGGCGACGATGGGGGCCATGTGCTCCTGGGCAAGACGGTGGAACAGGATGATTTCATCCAGACGGTTCAGGAATTCGGGCCGGAAGTGACCGCGCACCACATCCATCACGGCGTCTTCGACATCGGCGACCTTCCCGTCATCGGGCATATTGGCAAGATGCTGGCTGCCAAGGTTCGATGTCAGGATGATCAGCGTGTTCGAGAAATCGACCTTGCGCCCCTGCCCGTCTGTCAGATGCCCGTCATCAAGCACCTGAAGCAGCACGTTAAAGACATCGGTATGCGCCTTTTCCACCTCGTCAAACAGCACCACCTGATACGGGCGACGCCGCACCGCTTCGGTCAGAACGCCGCCTTCATCATAGCCGACATAGCCCGGAGGCGCACCGATCAGGCGGGCGACGGAGTGCTTCTCCATGAATTCGCTCATATCAATGCGGACCAGCGCCTGATCGTCATCGAACAGGAATTCCGCCAGCGCCTTGGTCAGTTCGGTCTTGCCGACACCGGTGGGCCCGAGGAACAGGAAACTGCCCAGCGGGCGGTTCGGGTCCTGCAAACCGGCCCGCGCACGGCGCACCGCCTTCGACACGGCTTCAATTGCAGGGACCTGCCCGATCACCCGTTTGCCCAGGATGCTTTCCATCTCGAGCAGCTTTTCACGCTCGCCTTCCATCATCTTGTCGATGGGAATGCCCGTCCAGCGGCTAACGACAGAAGCGATGTCCTCCTCGGTCACTTCTTCACGCAGCAGCGCGTTTTCGGTGAGGTCTTCGGCTTCTTCCAGACGTTTCTCCAAAGCAGGGATCGTCCCGTAGGACAGCTCTCCGGCCTTGGCGAGATCGCCTGACCGCTGCGCCTGTTCCAGTTCCAGCCGCGCTGCGTCCAGTTCTTCCTTGATCTTGCCTTCGGCTTCGATCTTGTCTCGCTCGTTTTGCCAGCGGGTCGTGAGTTCGGAGGATTCCTGTTCAAGCTCGGCGAGTTCCTTGCGCAGGTTCTCCAGCCGGTCTTTCGACGCGGCGTCGTCTTCCTTCTCCAGCGCGGATTCCTCGATCTTCAACTGGATGATCCGACGGTCGAGCGCCTCGATCTCTTCCGGCTTGCTCTCAACCTCCATACGGATGCGAGAAGCCGCCTCGTCCATCAGGTCGATCGCCTTGTCGGGCAGGAAACGGTTCTGGATGTAACGATCGGACAGCTTTGCCGCGGCCACAATCGAGCCATCCGTGATCCGCACGCCGTGATGCAGCTCGTACTTGTCCTTGATACCGCGCAGGATGCTGATCGTGTCTTCAACGGTCGGCTCGTCAATATAGACCATCTGGAACCGTCGCTGGAGCGCGGGGTCTTTCTCGACATATTTCTGATATTCATCGAGAGTTGTCGCGCCGATGCAATGCAGTTCCCCACGCGACAGAGCCGGTTTTAGCAGGTTTGAAGCATCCATAGATCCTTCGCTGGCCCCTGCCCCGATCAGCGTGTGCATTTCATCAATGAACAAGATGATATTGCCGTCCGCGTTCTTTACCTCGTCCAGAACGCTTTTCAGCCGCTCTTCAAACTCTCCGCGATATTTCGCGCCTGCGATCAGAGCACCCATGTCGAGGCTCATCAAAGTGCGCCCCTTCAGACTGTCAGGCACATCGCCATTGGCAATGCGCAGCGCCAGCCCTTCGGCAATCGCGGTTTTACCCGTGCCCGGTTCTCCGATAAGCGCAGGATTGTTCTTCGTCCGGCGGGCAAGGATCTGGACGGTACGGCGGATTTCCTCGTCTCGCCCGATCACAGGGTCCAGCTTGCCATCACGCGCCGCCTGCGTCAGGTCGCGCGCGAATTTCTCCATCGCATCGTAATTGCTTTCCGCATTGGCGCTGTCCGCTTTCTTGCCGCCGCGCAGGTCTTCGATGGCCGCGTTGAGGCTTTGCGGAGTGATACTCGCCGCCTTCATCGCATCGCCTGTTACCCCCGGCGCAAGGGCAAGCGCAGTCAGCAACCGTTCAACCGTGACATAGCTGTCGCCTGCCTTGTCGGCGAGCTGTTCCGCGCTATCCAGAACCCGCACTGCATCGTTATCCAGCCCCGGCTGCTGCTGCGCGCCGCCGCCGGTGACAACCGGGATTTTCGCTAGAGCTGCATCCACAGCGCTAACCGCCAGTGCCGCTTCGCCGCCAGCGCGCTGGATCAGGCCTGCGGCCATGCCCTCTTCATCCTCAAGCAAAGCCTTGAGAATATGTGTCGGCGTGATCCGCTGGTGGTTCATGCGGATGGCGATAGTCAGCGCGGACTGGAGAAAACCCTTTGCGCGATCAGTGAACTTGTCGAGATTCATTTCCGATAAGACCCCTTAGGTGTGTTACTCAACTAGGTGGGTTCTCTTGCGCATGATGCAAGTGCCTCTTCCACACTTGTGGCGTTTGGCTTGACCTGCCCGCCCCGCCCCGCAATTGTCCAGCATAATAAAACGGGGAGAGACAGCCAGATGAAATGGCTCAAAGGGATCGGGCTGGGCGTTATTGCCCTGCTCGTCATCGCATTCGTGACACTTGCCACGTGGGAACCTTTCTTTGCGCAGGCCGGGGCAAACCCGCCGAAACGCGCTTACAAAGCGGAAATCCTGCGTGATGAATACGGCGTGCCTTTCATTCGCGGGAAGACCGATGCCGATGTCGCGTTTGGCGTCGCGATTGCGCATGCAGAAGACGATTTCTTCACCCTTCAGGACGTGATCGCCATGTCGCGCGGTCGCTATGGCGCGATAGCGGGTGAGGAAGGCGCGACCTTCGATTATGTCTATCACCTGCTGGATGCACGCGGCACCGCGCAGCGCGAATACCCCCGATTGCCGGAAGACACGCGGGCCTTGTTCGAAGCGTACGCTTCCGGCTTGAACAAATACGCCGAAGAGAACCCCGAAGAACTGAAGCTGGCCAACCTGTTCCCTGTGAACGGAGAGGATGTGGCAGCCGGTTTTGCCCTGCGCCAGCCATTCTTCTTTGGCCTTGGCAATGTGATCGGCCCGCTGGTCGAAGGAACCGAATTGCGGCGTGAATTCGGGCCGGACATCCCCGGCTTCCCGCGCGAAGGATCGCAGACAGGCGATACAGAGCAAGGCGAAGGTCAGACTGGCGCAGAGACCCGCGAAGAGACTGGCGAAGAAACCGCCTATCGCGATGGGCATCCCCTGCCATGGGGCGAAGATGCCGGCCTGCTGGGATCGAACGCCTGGGCGGTCACTCCGGAAAAATCGGGCGGGCCGACCACGCTGATTTCCAATTCGCACCAACCGCTAAGAGGCGGCGTTGCATGGTATGAACTGACGGTTGAAAGCGAGGAAGGCTGGCACTTTACCGGCGCGAACTTCCCCGGATCGCCCTTCCCCTTCCTCGGCCATAATGAGCATCTGGGCTGGACCAACACGGTCAACCGGCCCGACATGGTCGATATCTACAAACTCACCATGAATGATGCGAACACCCAGTATCAGTTGGACGGCGAGTGGCGCGATCTGGAACGGACCAATGTGATCCTGCCCGTGCGTTTCGGCCCTGTCATCCTGCCAGTGCCACGCGCTGTGCTGCGCAGCGAGCACGGGCCGGTGATCGAGAATGAAAACGGCTTTTTCGCGATCCGTTACGGCGGGATCGGCCAGCTGGACCAGCTTGATGCCTATTACCGGCTGAACAAGTCGACTTCGCTGGAGGAATGGCAGGCACAGATCAGCCGCATGGCTATCCCTTCGACCAACTTCATCTATGCCGATGAAGAAGGAAACATCGCCTATGTCTATAATGCCGCAATCCCTGACCGGCCCGAAGATGTTGCAGCCAACTGGCGCGGTATCCTTGATGGCGACCGGTCTGAACTGATCTGGCAAGGCGCGGTGGACTATGCGGAGATTCCAAAGGTCATCAATCCGGCATCAGGCTGGCTCTATAATGCCAATAACGAACCCTTCACCGCAGCAGGTGAAGGCAGCGATCTGAAGCCGGAGGATTTCTCCCCCGTGCTGGGTATTGAGCGCAAGCAGACCAACCGTTCGCGCCGCGCGTATAAGCTACTGTCCGAAGCAGAAACGCTCGACCGTGCAACACTGGAACGGATCAAATACGACACCGCCTACGAACGCGTCGGCTATATCGACACGATGATGACCGCGCTTGAAGGCATGGAGGCTGAAGGCGATCTTGCCAAAGCCCGCGATCTGATGCTGCAATGGGATTACACCGCCGATAGCAAGGGGCCGGCAGACGCGCTCGCCTATCTGATGATCCGCGATTTCATGTCAGCGGAGTATCAGAACAAGAACGCGGAAGAGAGCCCCGACATCGCCGAACTGCTGCGGGAATCGGTCGATCACCTCAACACGCATTTCGGCCGGATAGACCCGCCCATGTCCGAACTCGTCCGCCTGCGGCAAGGCGATGTGGACCTGCCCTTAGACGGCGGATCGGACACTTTGCGCGCCGCGACGACGTGGAAAGTGGACGAAGACGGTCGCCTTAGTCTGGTACATGGGGATAGCTTTATCCAGTGGGTGGAATGGCCCACGGATGGCAGCCGCGTGCGTTCGGAGTCGATCCAGCCATTCGGTGCCGCTACGACACGGCCAGACAGCCCGCATTACACCGACCAGATGCAGCTGTTTGTGGACCATAAATTGAAGCCTGTGCGGTTCTGGAGCGACGATATCGAAGCCAATGCCAAGCGCCGATATGTGGTTGAGTCCAACTGACACACGTGTAAACAAGCGAGCCAAGGCCTCCTGATCGGGTGGCCGCAGAATTCGAAAACCCTACAACTCACTCCAAGGGAGAATACCATGTCACACTCAGGTTCTTACACCACCACCGTCAAAAGCCCGATGGGCGACCAGTCCGGCACCTTCACCATTGTCGACAATGGCGACGGCACTTTCTCGGGCAACATGGCTGGCGGCATGGGCTCCATGGACGTTGAAAACGGCAAGGTCGACGGCAACACCCTGACCTGGGAAATGAACATGACCGTCCCGATGCCGATGAAGCTGGACTGCGAAGCCACCATCGAAGGTGACACGCTGGCAGGCAACGTCAACGCAGGCGCATTCGGCGCAATGCCGCTGACGGGCACCAAAACCGCCTAAGCGCTTCGCGCATACGCGAACGGAAAGGCCGCAGGGATATGATCCCCGCGGCCTTTTTGTTCGTTTGTCAGACGGGGCAGCGATTGGCCCTTTGCCCGACCGGTTCAGATCTGAACGCTGGCCATGATGGCTTCGACTTCGGCTCGATCGCGGTCGAAGAAATAGGTGGAAGGCGCGAGAAAGCTGATGAGGTAGAGCTTCCCGCCCACCATCGTGCCCATTGCCATGCCCTTGCGCTCAAGCGGGCTTCCTTCGACCGAATACTGGAATTCGAACTTCACAGCGTCATTGCCGCCCATCTGGGCAGGCTCAACCGATGTAATCTCGAACACCGACGTATTCAGCACGATACGGGTGGAGCTTTCGTAAAATTCGGGGATTTCTGTCAGGTCCATGCTGGATGAAAGCGCTGGCAGGGGACGTTCTTTCTTGTTCACATCGCGGTACAGCGTCTTGTCCGCAGGCAACCCCGCCACAAGGTAAAGCTCGTTCAGGTTTACCCCGTCGCGGGTCCAGGTCTCGCCCTGCTTCACCGGGCGGCTGGTCTGGCGGTTCCAGTCGATCCCCGGCGTGACCAGCATGTCGCTTTTCGCGACTTTCGCGGCCACTTCCTTCTCGACCAGTTTCCACTTGGCTAGTGCCGGGCCTGCCGGAACAGCGACCAGCGCCGCTGCGACCAGTGCGGCGAAAATCTTCTTCATGATACCCCTCCTGCTAACATGCTTACCATCGCCCGATCAGGTGCATCGGGGACGCGTTTCAAATATTCACGAAAGTCGGCCTTAGCCTCTTCCTTGCGGCCAGCCTTGCGCAGCGCATAACCGCGCCCGCGCCACAATTCGGGCAGCTGCCCGCCCCGCTCTATCGCGTCGGAGTAATGGCCGATGGCTGTGTCAAAATCACCGGCATCACCGCGGCGGCGGTGGAATTCGGCCCGCGCATAGCTTAGCCAGGGCGTCCAGCCATTGGCATTGACCATGCTGTCGATCAGGAAGCTGCTGCCCCCGTCATCATTCATCTTGAGCTGATCGTCGAGGAATTGCGGCCACCAGCGGCTCATCGCAAGCTGGTACGCCTCTTCGCCCGCATCCGCATCGACCTGCCCCAGCTCGGCAACGGCGGCTTGCAGATACTCTACGCGTGCCTGACTGGGTGGGTGCGTTGCGAACAGGCCAGCCTTGATCTTGCGCTTTTTCTTCTTGCGACCGCGCGCTTCCAGAGTGGCGTCGCGTTCGTCAAGAAGCTGTTCCCAGATCAGCGGAACCTGACTTGCATCATAGCCCGCATCCGCGATCAGTTTCAGGCCATCAATATCCGCCTGCTCTTCCATCTCGCGAGAGAACTTGAAGATCGAATTGAGCATCCCGACCGAGAAGAGCAGCCCCACTCCGGTAAAGGCAAGCCATGCCGCTGCATTGCTCTTTTCCTTCGCCTTGCGGAACAGTTGCAGGCTGTGGCGGCGTTTGAAATGCGCAAATTCATGGCCAAGAACCGCTGCAAGCTGCGCCTCGTTCTGGGCGCGCAGCAGCAGGCCTGACCACACTGTCATCGCGCCGTTGGGCGCCATGGTCGCGTTGAACTGCGGTGATCGCAGGACATAGAGGCGGATATACTCGCATTCCGGCCCTACAGTCCGGCACAGCACCGCGCGGATATAGGCGTTTAGCTGCGGATCATCGATCACTTGCTTGGAGGATTTGAGCGTGCGCTCATACTCGTCCATTTGCAGCCACAGGCTGCGTTCAAGCTCATCAGTGGGCTGGTATGGCCCTTCGAACTCAACCGTTTGCGCTGCGGGGGCTGCCCCTGCGCCTGCCTCTGCCTCTTGGGCTTCGACAGCTTGCGCGGCAACCGGCTGGGCGGCGCACATGGCGGCGCCCAGTGTGAGCATGGAAAGCCCGGTTTTGGATCGGGAAAGCCGCCTGAGCATGGCCTCTACCTGTCAGCGTCGATTGCCTGCTGCGATCACTCTGCCTCTTCAGCGAAGCCATCGCGCAGCGGGAAGCCTTCCATCAACTGGCCGACGCGCTTTTCCGCGCCATCTTCCTTGCGCGGATCACCGCCCATCGAAAGATCGGTGTTGAACCAGACGATATTGCCCGTCTCAAACTCGACCAGACCGGCATAGCCGACATGCACACCCGAAGAGACGATCACACAGGCACCGATCAGACAGCCGAGCATGCCGACAGCCTGTGCTGCCTTGCGACCGCCATCGCCATAGGCATCATTGGTGAAGACAAACATGGCATAGTCCGCGCCCGTCGCCTCTTTCAACTGCGCAGCGCCCGGCCCCAGCGTCCAGTCCAGCGCCTGGACCTTCTTCGTGCGTTTGCGACGGCCTACCGTGTATTCGACTTCCTGTTCTTTCGTCTTGAGCGTATCGCCAGCGGTGAT
>JAXHVK010000074.1:0-14074 GCA_034211135.1 Pseudomonadota bacterium | reverse complement strand
CGAGGCAATTGTCATGGTGCAGCGACTGGATGCGGAGCCGGTTCAATGATCCTGTTTCGCGCAGTCCTGTTCCTGATGGCGCTCACCATGCCAATTGCCTCGCTTTTCCGAAGTATGGCCATTCCCGCATCAAGATTGTCATTCCCGATCCGCAGAACATAGCCCCCCTTCGCCATCGGGCCATCAACGATGCGGGCATCAGCCTGTGTCAGAAGCGCCTGCATCACCGCCTGATCTGCCGCAGGATCGAATATCACCACAATATTGCCCGCTGGCGCTTGCCCCGCAGGGTCATCAGAGCTGAGCAGCCTGTATTCGTCCGGTGCAGGTTCAAGCTGACCGGAGACGAACACAAAAGCGAGCGCGGCCAGCGCAGCGGTCTGCGCGGTTGCAAGCCAGCCCACGCCGGTCTGCGGCAGCCGGAACTGTCGCCATGCGCTCGTCCTGACCGTGCCGGTCGCGCGGGTCTTGGGAAGGGGATGTGCCTCAGGGAAGGTATCCTCAGGCACGGGAGAACTTTCGTCGGGAAGCCTTGCCTTGAACCGCGCCCAAGCTGCATCGGCATCCGCCTCGCATTCTTCGGCTTCTTCTACTGCGATTTCCTCAAGCGCCGCGGCAAGATCGCTTTCCTGCGCCAGCTTGGCCTGAAAAGCGGGCGACGAAGACAGCTTTTCATCAACCAGATCGCGGTCTTCGTCTTCCAGAGCATCGCGATTGATCCACGGCATCATGGCGTCAACACGCTCATGATCGTGCAAAGCGTCTGTATCGGCCACATCGTCTTGCGGCTTGCCCGTCAGTGGCATGTCATTCTTCCGATTTGCCATTGCCCTGCTCCTAAATCCAATCCGCCAATGTTCCGCCCAGAGCCGCTTTCAACTTGCGCCGTGCGTGGAACATGCGGGTCTTCACCGTGTCTTCGGGGCAATCCATGATCGCGCTGATTTCGCGATAACTCAGCCCCTCAAAATACGCCAATCGCACCACGCTGCCCTGATCCGGTGGCAGTTTAAACAAAGCAGCCTTGATCCTGCCTCTGGTGCGGCCTGCTGCGACTTCCTGCTCCGCTTCGCTTTCAGCGTTTTCGGCAGCGGCTACTTCGTCGGTGTATTCGACTTCGACGCGCCTGCCGCGTTCTTTCAGCGCGCGTCGATAGGCTATGCTGAACACCCAGGTCGACAGCTTGCTGCGCCCTTCGAAGTCAGCGATTTTCTTCCAGACCACCATCATCACATCATCAAACACTTCATCCACGGCCTCCTCGTTGGAGACGATATTGAGGATGAAACCCCTCAGCTTGGGACGATACGCTTTGTAGAATGCTTCAAACGCGTCCAGATCGCCCAAGCGCAGACGTTCGATCAGATGATCGTCTCGCTCTGCGGCGGCTCCTGCGCGCTTCTCAAGCACTTCCATACGAATTGTAGCGCCCCTGCCTATGCGATGACGCGACTGGCGCCATTTGTTGGGTTTCGCTGGGTTAGAGGCGGCGGTTACGCAAAAGGTTCAAAGTTTTTTTGGTTTGGACATCACCGGCAGGAAAACAGGCCATAAAGGCGCATGAAGCCGCGGCACTCCCAATGCTTCACCATGACTGCCTGACCATCAAGAAAGTGCTTTACAAACCGCGCCCCCTTCGATTAGCGCGATGATATGTTGTAACGTGATAGTTTTCGCGGTGCGGCTGCTGTGTCAAAACCAGAATTTTTGACCGGGCCGCGGGGGCCAGAACTGTTGCGCCAATCTCACTACCGTTTTCGGAGCATGTTGAACGTGATCGATGCAGCAAGGGTCGACAAGGCAGCGATCGGATTCAGTTTTATCTGCATAGTTCATTGCGCCATCCTGCCGGTAATCGCTGTGGGATTGCCGCTGTTAGGGCAATTCGCTGAAGCGGAGTGGATACACTGGCTGTTCACTTCTCTCGCGATCGGGGCCGCCATTTTCGCAGTCATTACAGCGAAAACCGCGCGATCAGCCTCCTTCGTTGTTCCTGCATCCGCGGGCATCCTCGCGCTCATCTTTGCTCTCGTCGCCGAACCGCTTGGCCTCGACGAAACCATCCCGACCGTGGCGGGGGCCATGCTTCTGGCTGGCGCGCATTTTTATCGACTTTTCACAAATCACTGAAAACTGGACGGGTCCGAAAACATGAAATTCAATCGACTGCTCACCGCATCTTCTCTGATCGCGATTAGCGCCATCACGACGCCAGCCGTGGCGCAAGATTACGAAACCAGCGAAGAAAGCGCCGTTTCAGAGAATGAAATCGTCGTGACCGACCGGCGCGCATATCGCGGCGATTTCGAAGCTCTTGAAGTGCCGCAGGTCGATCAGGTTCTGGACGAAGAACTGCTGCGCAAGGCGAATGCCCTTGATCTTAATCAGGCGCTGGATCTGTCAGCTTCCGTTGCCCGCCAGAACAATTTCGGCGGACTCTGGAATGCGTTTTCGGTTCGCGGTTTCTCCGGCGATATCAACCTGCCCAGCAATTACCTCGTCAACGGATTTAACGCCGGTCGCGGGTTTGGCGGCCCGCGCGATATCTCCGGCATCGAAGCGGTCGAAGTGCTAAAAGGCCCGCGTTCCGCGCTTTACGGTCGCGGCGAGCCGGGCGGCACGATCAACCTTGTGACCAAGCGACCGCAATTTGAAACCTCAGGCTACATCCAGTTTCAAGGCGGTTCGTTCGATTTCTATCGCGGCGATATCGACCTTCAGACGACATTGGGCGACAATGTCGGCGTGCGTGTTGCAGGCTTTTACGAAGATGCGGGCAGCTTCCGCGAAACCGTCGAGACGGAGCGTTTCGGCTTTTACCCGTCGATCACGGCCAATCTGGGCGAAGATACTCGCGCAACCTATGAATTCGAATACACCAGTCAGGATATCCCTTTTGACCGAGGTGCGATCTTTTCCGAGCAATTCGGCTTCAGCCCGCGCCGCACCTTTACCGGCGAGCCCGGCGATGGCCCCGTCGAAACCGAAGCGACCGGCCACCAGTTCGAACTCCAGCATGATTTTTCCGATAACTGGAGCCTTCTTGCCGGCATAGGCTACCGCGAAACGTCACTGGTGGGCAACGCATCGGAAAACAATTTCGGAAGCCGCCAGCTGTATCTGCGCGATGGCGACACGATCACGCGCTTCTTCCGTTTCCGCGATTTTGATTCCGACTATTTCGTCGCCCGTGCAGAGCTTTCCGGAGAATTCGAAACAGGTTCGCTCAACCACCGCCTGATCTTCGGCGCGGATTATGACCGGTTTGAAAACAGCCTCTTCATCCTCCGCTTCCGCCCGCCGTTCGTGCCGGCGGATGCCGATATCTCGCTGCTAGATCCGGCAACCTATCTTTCGCTCAGTGCCAGCAATCCCGTTTACGGCCAGTTCCCGATCCCGACGCCGGGACCGAACACCGACCGCGAAGAGGTGCTGAAAGGCTTTGGTTTCTACATTCAGGACCAGATCGAAATCACGGACAAGCTGCAGCTGCGTATTGGCGGCCGGTTTGACGATTTCGAACAGGATCTGACCAATCTGCGCGCCACTCCAGCGACCACGGCCTCTTCAAAGTCGGATCGCTTTTCTCCGCAAGTGGGCGCTGTGTACCAGATCGACGACGGGCTTAGCCTTTACGCATCCTATGGCGAAGGCTTCCGCCAGCAGTCCGGCTCCGATTTCGAAGGCAACCAGTTTGCGCCCAACATCACCGAAAGCTTCGAATTCGGCGGAAAGCTTGATCTTGGTGCCTATACGGACAGCGTAGATGGCTTGATCACGCTGACATTCTTCCAGGTCGATCAGAGCAACATCCTGAACAATGATGACCGTCCTGCCGCAACAGCGGCCGGGTTCTTCCTGTTCACAGCAGGCGAAGCACGTTCGCGCGGATTGGAATTTGACGCCAATCTCGCCTTCGAAAGCGGCTTCAACTTCTACCTGTCTTACGCCTATACCGATGCCGAATATCTGACCACGACGCTGGACGAAAGCGGCTTTGGTGCGACAATCGAGGCAGGCGACCCGCTGATCAACGCACCGGATCATCAGCTCAGCGTGCTGGCCAGTCAGGAATTCGACGTTGCCAATGTGCCGGCGGAAATCGGCGGCGGTCTGCTGCATGTCAGCTCTCGCAACGGCTTTGCCGGTTTCGATTTCGATCTGCCGTCCTACACCACGGTGCGCCTGTTCGGCGAAGTCGAAGTTGCTGAAGGGTTCGTGATCCGCGCAGATGTCGACAATCTGTTCAACGAAACCTTCTACACCAACTCTTTCGCTGATGTCTGGGTGCAGCCGGGCGCACCGCGCACATTCCGTGCCACGGCCCGCTACAGCTTCTGAACTTCGGGAATTTGAATAATGACATCACCTTTGGAAGCACGATCGCTTTCTCTGGTTCGCGAAGGAAACGCTGTTCTCGACGGAGTTTCTTTTTCGGTCGCTCAGGGTGAGATTTTCGCACTGCTGGGCGGCAATGGCGCTGGTAAGTCCAGCACGCTGCTGACTTTCCTCGGCTTTCTTGAGCCTTCGGGCGGTCAGGCTCTCGTCAACGGTCAAAGCGTCGGGGCAGACGTCGCCGCAGCGCGTTCGTCCATCGCCTATCTGCCCGAGGCGGCATCGCTTTACGGGCACATGTCGGCTTACGAAAACCTCGACTATTTCCTCGACCTCTCAGGAAAGAGCGCCAGCGAGGCGCAGGTCGATGCCGCGCTGGACCGCGTTGCCCTGCCCGCAGAGGCGCGCAGGCGCCGTTTGCAATCCTATTCGAAAGGGATGCGCCAGAAGACCGCGATTGCTCTGGCGCTTTTGCGCGAAACACCGATCCTGCTGCTGGATGAGCCGACATCCGGCCTTGATCCGGTCGCGATTGATGAATTCCACGATCTGGTAAAAGCTCTGGCTAAAGGTGGCCAGACCGTGCTGATGGTGACGCACGATGTCTATGGCGCGTGCCAGGTGGCGGACCGCGTGGGTCTGCTGCGCAAGGGCAAGCTTGTCGGCAGCTTCGCCGCTGAAAATGGCAACCGCATCGACACACAGACTGTTCATGCAGCCTTTGCCGAAAGGCAGGCTGGATGAGCACGATCACGCGGATAGCGCGCGAGGAATGGCGGCTGTGGCTGCGGTCCCGCGTTGTGGTGACAGCGGCGCTGATTGTCGCAGTACTGATCGCGGCGACCAGTGTGCTGACAGTCAACAGGGTCGCCGATGAACAGTCGCAGCGTATTGAACAGCAACGCGCGGCCGAAGAAACCTTCTATTCCCAGCCGGATCGCCATCCGCACCGGATGGTGCATTACGGCCATTATGCTTTCCGCCCGCCCCCGCCTTTGGCCGTGTTTGAACCGGGCGTGGACGCGGTCACGGGCCAGTCGATCTTTCTGGAAGGGCACCGCCAGAACACCGCCATGTTCGCTGATACCAAGGCAGCGGCAGACCTTGGCGGGTTTGCGGCGCTGACGCCGGCCAGCCTGTATCAATTGCTCCTGCCGCTTTTGCTGATCGTTCTGGGGCACGCTATGTTCCTGCGAGAGCGGGAAAGCGGCACGCTTGCCGTTATGCTGGCACAGGGACAGTCGGGCACGAAACTGGCTCTTGGTAAAGCAACCGCTTTGCTGGTCGTGATAGCCTTCTTCATGCTGCCGCTTTTCGGCGTGGCGCTCTATTCGGTCAGCCTTGGCGAAAGTGCGCTGGCCGCCGCTTCGCTGGTCGCGGGTTATTTCATCTATCTGTGCGTGTGGGGTGCCGTGGTTCTGGGCGCCTCAATCCTGCTGAAACAGCGATCGGTATCGCTGGGTGCGCTGATCTTTGTCTGGCTGTTTGCCGCGCTGATCGTGCCGCGCTTTGCTGTCAACGCCAGCAGTGCCGCGATTGATGCGCCGGGCAAGATTGAAAGCGATCTTGTCATGCTGGCCGAACAGCGCAAGCTGGGCGATGGCCATAACGCAGCCGATCCCGCATTTATGCAATTGCAGGCGCAGGTACTGGACCAGTACGGCGTCGAAACAATTGAAGAGCTGCCGATCAACTGGCGCGGCTATGTCGCATCCTATTCTGAGGCGGAACTGACTGACCTGCTGAATGAATATGCGGAACAGCGCATGGCCCAGGAAGCGGGCCAATCCAGCATGTTTGGCCTGTTTGGCATCGCATCGCCCACAATCGCTATCAGTTCCGCGTCACGAACGCTCGCTGGCACCGATCTCGCCACCCATCATCGTTTTCTACGCGAAAGCGAAGAATTGCGCTTTGGCTTTGTGCAGGCCCTGAATGAAAAGCACGTGACCGATCTGGACTACGCACTCGACATAAACCGCAATGCCGGTGAAGAGGCATCGCGACTTGCGCGCATTTCATCCGATGCATGGCAGACGCTTGATGAATTTCGCTTCACACCCGATAGCGCCGGGCAGCGCGTGAACCGGGCGCTGGTTTCGCTGTCTATCCTGCTGGCCTGGTTGATGGTCGCGGGATCAGTTGTCCTTATCGCCGCGCGGAGGGTCAGGCTGTAATGTTGCGCAATCTATCGCGCGAAGCCCGCTTCCTTATCAAAGATCGCGGCGCGCTGTTCTGGCTGTTGCTGGCATTTGTGTTGTCGGCGGTTGCTGTGTCCTTCGGCATTTCGGAAGTGCGTGAGCAGCGCGAAACCATCGCGACTCTGGTGAAGGAAGACGCTGCTGATCGCGCCAATGCATTGGAAGGGCAGTCCGACTGGGGCAGTGCTGCCTATTACGCCTTTCACCTGACCTATGCGCCGCCATCCGATTTCGCTTTCGCAGCTATGGGACAGCGTGACAGCAGCCCGTGGAAACATCGTGTCAGGATGCTCGCTCTTGAAGGGCAGATCCACGAAGCTGATACTCGCAATGCGGATTTCGGCCTTGTCGGGCGGTTCGATTTTGCCTTTCTCGCCGCTTCGGTTGCGCCACTATTGCTGATCCTGCTGTTGTACGATCTGCGCGCATCGGAACGGACCATGCGCAGGCATGATCTGCTGGTCGCGACAGCCGGCTCGCCGCGGTCGCTATGGCTTCCGCGCGCTTTGGTCCGCGTGACTGCCCTTGCCATGTTGTTGCTAATTCCCCTGTGGGTTGGCTCCTTTATCGAAGGCACTTCCGCGCTGCTGACCCTTCAGGCGAGCGGCATCGTCATCGGATCACTTCTGGTCTGGTGGCTGATCGTTGAACTTGTCAGCCGCATTGATGCATCGCCGTCGGTTCTGCTGACGTCGCTGATCGGCATCTGGCTGGCTCTGGCCATCGTCGTGCCCGCTGTTTCGAAAGCGACTATCGAAGCTGCAAACCCTGTCCCCGATGGCGGGGAAATCCTCTTGCTTCAGCGCGAAACGGTGAATGATGCGTGGGATCTGCCCAAAGAGGCGACGATGGACCCGTTTGTCGAACGCCATCCCGCCTATGCCGACCATGCGGAAATCGGCGAGGAGGGTTTCGAGTGGAAATGGTATTACGCATTCCAGCAAGTCGGTGATCAGGTGGTGGAACCGCTGGCACAGAAATATCGCGACGCACGCCGCGCACGCGATGCGCAAGCCGGACTGGCAGCCTTCGTGTCCCCGACATCACTGGTTGAACGGTCTTTCGAAAAACTGGCCGGTACCGATGCGCGCGCCATGATCGGATATGAAGATCGCGTGCGGGAATATCACGGTGAATTGCGCGCATTTTACTATCCGCTGATGTTCCCCGAAGAACCCTATGATGCGGAACTTCTGGACGGTTTGCCCGCTTATGCTCCGCAGACTTTGGAGAAGTAGAAGAAATGATCCCGCGCATGATCCGCGCCGTTGCAGTCCTATTTTGCCTGATCGCGGCTCCATCGGCCTTTGCAGCGCCACCCGAAGCTTTCGAGATTGACGGAAACACCATCGCCCCGGGCACGCGCGCAGACATCCGGTTGGAAATCACAGGCGCACAGGGTGAGCCGGATACGTTCATCCCTGTCACTATCCTTCATGGCGATGAAGAAGGGCCCGTTCTGGCCGCCGTCGCAGGCGTGCACGGGTTCGAGTTTGCATCCATCCTTGCCGCGGAAAAGCTTGCCGAAAGCATTAATCCGAAAGACCTTTCTGGCACGCTCATACTGGTGCGCGTCGCCAATATTCCCGCGTTTGAATACCGCACGCCGCACTTCAACCCGATTGACCGAAAGAACCTCAACCGCAGCTTCCCTGGCAGCCCGGATGGCACATCAACGCAAAGGATCGCCGACAAGCTCTCTCGCGAAGTGGTCGCGCGGGCAGACTTCCTCCTCGATCTGCACAGCGGTGACGCAGGTGAATATCTTGAAGCGTTTACGGGTGCCTATGGGGGGCCGCTGGCAACCGATTTCGACCTTGCGCTGAAAGTCGCCAAGGGTTTCGGATTTCCCAACGTCGTTCGCTATTCGATGAACACGCAAGAGCAGGTTGATACCGGCCGGTCCCTCAACCGGCAGGGCGTCGCCGCAGGCATTCCGACTGTGCTGGTAGAGATCGGCCAGAACGGAAGCCGCAAGGAAGAACATGCGGACGCGGTTGCAACCGGCGTTAAGAACGCGCTCAGCATTCTTGGCATATCTGCAAAGCCGCTGACGAAAGTGCCGCCGCCTGTCCGCTTTTTCGAAAGCTCAACCTCTGCGCGTGCGACGCATTCGGGACTGTTCTATCCGGTCGATCCTGATCGCCGCTATGTCTTTAAAGGTGACCTGATCGGTGTCATCCGCGGTTACACTGGAAAGGAAGTGCAGCGTGTGATCGCTCCGATTGACGGATATGCGCTGTATGGCAAACGCGGCCCGTCCATGCGCAAAGGCGATCCGGTGATGACCATCGGCATCCCGACTGACGGTTTCGACTAGACCAGCGCTTCTGCCTTCGCCCACAGGTCGGCCCACACCGCGCCCGCCTTACCCGGTTGCCTGACTGCTTTGGCAGCGGCCAGATTGGCCTTCATGCCCGCGCCTTCGACGATGATCAGTCCTACCATTCCCATCGAACGGTGCGGCATGCAGTGATAGCCGTAAAAGCCCGGACTGCTGAGCGTAACAGACCCCGATTTGCCAAAACCGAAACGCCACGCTGCCGCGCCATCGGGCAGCATACCCGGCGTCGTCTGCACATTATGCCCCGGATCTGTCGGCGTGAAAGTGATCCGTGAACCGGCAGGCACTTTCAGGATGTTCGGCGAAAACAGCATCCGCCGGTCGGGATTGGCCGGATCGCGGGTCAGCGTCTGAATTTCATACCCTGTCGCCGCGCGCAGATTGCTTGCGGCCATACCCAGAGTAAAAGTGCCCATTGTGGCAAGGGCATGCCTGCGGTTCATCATGGAGAGGGGAAACCAAATCAGAGGGTAGCAAAGCTGCGACCGGACGGCCCGCGCCCGGTCGCAGCCTTTAGCGGTTTACTTCACATCGAAGCGGTCGAGTTCCATGACCTTTGTCCACGCAGCGACGAAGTCCTTGGCGAAGGTCTTCTCCGCACCATCAAAGGCATAGGTTTCCGCAACAGCGCGAAGTTCGGAGTTGGAGCCGAACACCAGATCAACCTCGGTCGCGGTCCATTTGACGTCTCCACTGGCGCGATCACGCCCTTCGAACACGCCTTCTTCACCTTCAACCGGCGCCCACTGGGTCGACATGTCGAGCAGATTGACGAAGAAATCATTCGTCAGCGCGCCCGGCTGATCGGTGAACACACCGTGTTTCACACCGCTGACATTGGCATCGAGCGCACGCAGACCACCGACAAGTGCCGTCATTTCCGGCACTGTCAGCGAAAGGGTATCAGCCTTGTCGACCAGCATTTTCGCCGGTGACAGACGCGCACGGTCGCTGTGGTAATTGCGGAAACCGTCTGCCGCAGGGCGCAGCAATTCCATGCCTTCAGCATCGGTCATCTCAGCCGTCGCATCAGTGCGGCCCGGAGTGAACGGCACCGTAACAGAATGACCGGCCTGCTCCGCTGCGCGCTCAATTGCCGCATTGCCTGCCAGCACGATCAGGTCCGCCATGGAAACCTTGCGGCCACCGTTCGCTTTGGCGTTGAAATCGCTCTTAACCGTTTCGAGAGCGCTCAGCACCTTCGAAAGCTCCGCCGGAGAGTTCGCTTCCCAGCCGTTCTGGGGGGCAAGGCGGATACGCGCACCATTGGCACCGCCGCGATAATCGGTGTCGCGGAAGGTCGAGGCAGACGCCCATGCCGCACGCACCAGTTCCGAATTGCTGAGGCCGGTTGCAAGCACGGACGCCTTCAGAGCAGCAACATCGCTGTCATTGATAGCGGCATAATCGGCACTGGGCACAGGGTCCTGCCAGATCAGCGCTTCCTTGGGCGATTCCGGCCCGACATAGCGGTTGTTCGGCCCCATATCGCGGTGAGTCAGCTTGAACCATGCACGGGCAAAGGCGTCGTCCATCATGCCCGGATTTTCGAGCCATTTCTTGGTGACCCTGCCATATTCAGGATCGTAACGCAGCGCGAGATCGGTCGTGAACATCACCGGCGCGTGGAACTTGCCTTCCTCGAATGCGTCAGGGACGAACTTCGCCTCGTCCGCGTTCACCGGTTCCCACTGGGTGGCGCCGCTGGGGCTTTTGGTCTGCTGCCATTCAAAGGCGTAGAGGTTTTCGATATAATTGTTGCTCCAGTCCACCGGAGTTGCCGTCCAAGCCCCTTCAAGACCGCTGGTCGTCGCATCCTTGCCAACGCCCGTCCCGCATTTGTTTTCCCAGCCAAGACCCTGTTTCTCAACGCCTTCTGCTGCCGGTTCGGGGCCGACACATTCCGCTGCCTTGCGCGCGCCATGGGCTTTACCCAGAGTGTGACCGCCCACGATCAGCGCCACGGTTTCCTCGTCATTCATGCCCATCCGGCCAAAAGTGGTGCGGATTTGCTCTGCCGATTTCAGGATTTCCGGATTGCCTTCGGGCCCTTCGGGGTTGACGTAGATCAGACCCAGCTCGGATGCGGACAGCGGCTCTTCCAGCTTACCGTCCTTATAGCGTTTGTCGGAGGTCAGGAATTTGCGCTCTGCCCCCCAATAGACTAGCTCAGGCTCCCACGCATCGGCGCGGCCACCGGCAAAGCCATAGGTCTTGAAGCCCGATTTTTCGAGCGCGACATTGCCCGCCAGAACCATCAGATCAGACCAGGAAAGGCTTGCGCCGTATTTCTGCTTTACCGGCCACAGAAGGCGGCGGGCCTTATCAAGATTGCCGTTATCCGGCCATGAGTTGAGCGGTTCGAAACGCAACTGGCCACCATCGGAACCGCCACGACCATCGCCGCCGCGATAGGTGCCTGCGCTATGCCAGGCGAGACGGATGAACAGACCGGCATAGCTGCCATAGTCCGCCGGCCACCAGTCCTGCGAAGTGGTAAGGACATCGGCGACATCGGCTTTCACTTCGGCCAGGTCGAGCTTGGCGAACTCGGCTGCGTAATCGAAGTCTTCGCCATGCGGGTTGGCGGTGTAGCGGTTCTTGCGCAGCTCTGTCAGGTCAACGCCATCCGGCCACCAGAAATCATTCGGGCGCGGTTCGTTGTCCGCTGTTGTGCGCGTGCTTTCAGGACGTCCGCCAAAGCCCGGAGGCGTCGCGTGAGCGGCGGTAACAGCGGTTAGAGAGACTGCGCTGACAAGCACGGTTAGAAGTTTGCGTTGCATCTTCAATTTCCTGACGATCAGTTGAATTTATTCGGGTTTCCCCTCCCGTGCCGATCCGATAGCGCGACAGGCTCAATCGCTGAACTTGGAATAAATGCAGACAATAATCGGTTTTTACGATCAGACGATCGGCGGCTGCAAGCGAGGAAAATTTTGCATCCGGCGCGAAAACGTGGTTGTTTGATCAGCGTTCGTCGTCGCAGAATTTGGGGAAATCGGGCCGCACGAATAATGGACCTGTCTGAGCGCACATCCCTGCTTTCGGGCTTTCTTGGCTGCTCTGTTTCATCAGCAGAAACGCTCGCGCGTGCGGCGCAGATCACGCAATTCCAGCCGCGTTCCTGCCTCACCTATCAGGGTGAGAGTTGCGATCAGGTCTGGCTGATTATCGAAGGGATAATCCAACTGCGCGCCATGTCTGCAGAAGGGCAGGTGACGATCATCTCCGCCTTCGGGCCGGGCGAGCTTGTCGGCGGATATGAACCGGAGCGCCTCTCTCCCTTTGATGCCTATGCCAACACCCATGCGATCACTTTGACAGTCAGCGCCAAACGCCTGCAAATGCTGTTGGAGGATCAACCCGATATCGCGCGCGGTTTGGCGCGCATCTACTCCGACCAGCTATTCGTGGTGCTGGACAGGCTGGCGACCCGCGTCACCCTTTCAGCCTCGGGACGTTTCTATCAGGAGCTTCTCCGCTCAGCAGGCGCAGCCGACATTATCTGCCCCCCGCCGGTTGTATCCGTGCTGGCGCTGTCTGCCCAAACCACGCGGGAAACAGGCTCGCGCGCGATGAGCCAGCTGGAACGGCGCGGTATCATCGAACGCGATGGCGAAAGGCTGACGATCAAATCGCGGGCCATGCTCGAAGAGCTGATTGAATAGACGCGCTCAAGCCGAAACAGACCACAGGGGAACCGGCCCTTCCAGACTGCGCAACTCGCCCAGCTCCTCAAGCGAGATATCAGGCGCAACAACATGCGCAATCAGGGCGGAGGCGCGATCCGTAAAACAGCCGCCGCCGTCAACCGACTGGCTCAACCGTTGCACCCGCTCAATCACTGCCTTGCTCAAATTCAAACAATCAAAGGCGTCAATGAGCAGCCCCGATCTCACTTCAGGCATGGTTTGTTGGAGAGCACTAATTGCTTCAATGCAGGCACCGGCTTGCCCGGCATAGACGGACCTCGACCCCGCCTCGACCCGGCTTAGACCCGCTTCGAGGGCGGCTTGATCCGCGTCGCAATCCGCCCCTTCAAATGCGAGCAAACCGCCGACACGCGAAGCTGGAACGGTATCTTCGAGATTGCTTTGCGGCAATGCCGCATCGGTTTTCCGCCGCGTTTCCAGAAGGATGAATAGCTGCCCTGCCCGCTGCCATTGGCGCAAATGCGGCCTCACCGCCTCTCCTTTCGCGCCGATGGAAAGCGCGTGGGCTTTCGAATGCAATGTCCCCGCTTTCCGAAGGCACCAACCCATCGCGGCGAGGGTCGACATCTCGATCTCAAGCGGAAAACCTGTCTGCTCCCTACCCGGAGACGGTGCCAGCACATCGACCTCCTCGGCCTCGTGAATGAGATCATCGAAGCGACCGGCCCAGTCTGCGCCGAACCGCTCAACCGACAGCGCCCGAAAGTCGGCGACAGGTCGGGGAAGATGAACATGCAGCCGCGCGCCTCTTTCCAGCGCGGCCTCTGCGATCATGATGTCCGCACCCGCTGCCAGCGCACCAAACACATATCCGGGCTGCTGCGCATCCAGCGCCTGCGCTATCCCCTCGCCCAAACCGGAGGCCCTAGGGTCAAGCCCGATCAAGCCGCTGAAATGCAATGAACAAGGTGGCCGGAAACGCTCAAGCCACGCCGTCTCGCCACCGCGCAGATCGAGGATTCGCTCAAACTGGCCGATGGTCGCGGCAAGGTCTTCATGCGCATCCGGCAGCTTTGCAATCGCGTCGCCCAGCGCGTCTTGCGCCGCCTGCTCGCGTCTGAGCAGCAGCAAAGCCTCTGCCCGCGTCGCTTCGCGCCAATAGGGTGTCTCCCCCTCATCCGGGTCCTGCCGCAACAGCTCCAGCACCTGATTGGCCAGAACCTGCGAATGCCCCTCGTCACCGGCGAGCAAAGCCAGCGTCGCAGCATTTATCAGCGGGTAAGTCGAAGGCGCCTGCTGATGGGCCGCCTGATAGGCATTGGCGGCCTGCACAAAAGCATCGCGCCGCGCCGCACCAGAAAGCTGTTTTGCCTGATCCTTTAGCAATCGCCCCTTCAACGTCAGCGCTCTGGCATCGCCGCGCTCTAGATCAAGTCCAGCATTTTCAAACATTTGCATGGCGCGCACCGGATTACCGGCACGCGCCATACGAAGGATTTGCGGGATACTGCTCAAAGCATCACACCTTAGCCATCAAGGTC
>JAXHVK010000073.1:0-14184 GCA_034211135.1 Pseudomonadota bacterium | reverse complement strand
GGCTTCGTGAACACGAAGTACGAGAACATTCTGGGCGGCGCGGTTTCAATCTATTCCGGCTGGAAAATCTGATCGGGATTGCAAAGGCGCACACGCGCGGCATCATTCTATGACCTCTCCTGCAATTCATCTTGTCCGGCTTGGCCGATGGGGCGTAACGCTGGCGCGACGCCGTGCGCTGGTGGGCATCGAAGACGATGTGAACGCACCTGCACCAGTGCGCCGACTGGCAAAGCTGGCGCGGCTCGCGACCTTCACTGGCAAAAAGGGCAAGCCCGACTACGCAGGTGCATTCCGCGCAATCGGCCCCGCTGCGATCAAGCTGGGTCAATCGCTCGCGACACGTCCCGACCTTGTCGGAGAGGAAGCGGCGAATAACCTGCTCAGCCTGCAGGACAGCCTGCCGCCAGTGCCGTTCTCTGAAATTCGTGCCGCTATCGAACAAAGCTTTAATCGGCCGATCGAGGAGCTGTTCAGCGAAATCGATCCCGAGCCGGTTGGCGCTGCCAGCATTGCTCAGGTGCATAAGGGTGTGACGCTCGACGGGCGGACGGTAGCGATCAAGGTTTTGCGCCCGGGTATTCGTGAAAAGTTTGCCAAGGATGTGCAGACCTATGAATGGGCAGCCGCCCATGTAGAGGCAATGGGGGGCGAGTTTTCGCGACTTCGCCCGCGTCTCACCATCGCAAACTTCAAACGCTGGACCAATTCTGAGCTGGACCTGCGGCGAGAGGCCGCCTCGGCATCGGAGCTGGCGGAGGAAATGTCAGGCGTTGGCGGCTACCGTATCCCGGAGGTCGATTGGGACCTGACCAATGGCCGCATCATGACCATCGAATGGATTGATGGCATCAAGATCAGCAACACGGCCGAACTTGCTGCGCGCGGGCATGATCTGAACAAGATCGCGGAAAAGCTGGTTATCAGCTTCCTTACGCAGGCGATCAGTGCGGGCTTTTTCCATGCTGACATGCATCAGGGTAATCTGTTCGTCGAAGATGACGGCACCATTGTTGCCATCGACTTTGGCATTATGGGCAGGATCGACCGGCGCGCGCGGCAATGGCTTGCAGAGATTCTCTACGGTCTGACAACGGGCAATTACAAACGCGTCGCTGAAATCCACTTCGAAGCGCAATATGTGCCCAGCTACCATTCGGTCGGCGAATTCGCGACTGCGTTGCGTGCCGTGGGGGAGCCGATGCGAGGCAAACCTGTCAAGGAACTGTCGGTCGGTCAGATGCTGGATGGTCTGTTCGCGATCACCCGCGATTTCGACATGCAGACTCAGCCACACCTCCTGTTGCTGCAAAAAACCATGGTGATGGTCGAAGGCATCGCGACGCAGCTGAACGAAGATATCAATATGTGGGACACCGCCGCGCCATACGTGCGCAGCTGGATTCGCGACGAACTGGGGCCGGAGGCGGCAGTGGCCGAGCGGATCAAGGAAGACGCGCAGACCCTGCTGCGTGTGCCTGATCTGGTGCGGCGTATCGAAGACAAATTCCCGCCGAAAGGTGGCGCCCCTGAAGCACCGCCCTTGCCGGAAATTAGGCTACTGACCGACCGCAAGGAGCGTTCGGGCAGCGGGTTCTGGGGTTATCTCCTCGCCGGGCTTGTGGGTGCGGGCGCGGCCTACGGCCTGACTATCGCAGGGTTGCTTTAAGTCTTTTCGGGCAGCGCTTTGGCGCCGATCAGGCCCAGAACGCCTAGCACAGCCTCCACCGCCATTGGCACGATATAGCCTTCGAAACTTCCATCTATTGCCAGTGATACAAGCCGCGCGGCCAGCGTGACCAGCATGAGTGCAGCGCCGATGATCAGAGGATCGCCGCGCTTGGCCAACGCCCCCCAGATGAAGCACGTCCCGCCAACGCCGAAAAAGGCCGTCATGTCGGCGCGGATGGAAGTCGTTCCATGCGTTCCTTCCACTGCGAGGCCGAAGCCCGCGCCCGAGCCGACCGGGTCCGTAAGAAAACCGAACCCCATAAATGCCAGCAGCAGACCGCCCAGAACCAGCACGACGCGTAAGACCATCATCATTGAAACATCCCCTCTCGCTAACCTTTATGACGCGCGGTCTGCCGTTCACTCAACCCAAATCTTGCCTGCGAGGGGTAAGCTCTCTCATAAGTCTAATCTTAACCATCATCATCCAGTGGAAACCTAGGCTTGGCGCGGCTGTTAGACGCGGCTAGACGGGCTTTTGCGGATCACGCATTTGAGGGAGTTACGCAGCTAGTGAGCGGTGCTGCACCAAAGGTTTTGCTGGTCGTTGGCGGCGGTATCGCGGCCTATAAGTCGTGCGAGCTTGTGCGCCTTATCCGAAAGGGTGGGGGCGATGTCACCTGTGTTGTGACAAAGGGCGGGCAGCAATTCGTCACCCCGATGTCGCTTGCGGCGCTTTCCGAAAATCAGGTTTTCACCACACTCTGGGACCTCAAGAACGAGGCGGAGATGGGCCACATCCAACTAAGCCGCGAAGCCGACCTGATCGTTGTCTGCCCCGCAACGGCTGATCTGATGGCCAAAATGGCTGCCGGTATTGCGGATGATCTGGCGACGACTTTGATCCTTGCGACGGACAAGCCTGTCATGGCGGTCCCGGCAATGAATGTGCGCATGTGGGAGCATGAATCGACGCAGCGCAATGTCGAAATCCTGAAAGGCGCGGGCGTGGATGTTCTGCATCCCGACGAAGGCCCGATGGCCTGCGGTGAGTTCGGCTATGGCCGCCTGCCCGAACCTGATGCAATATGGCGCGCAATTGCCGCCTATTTCGATATCGAAGTGCCGGAGGCTGTGGCACCTGTCGCAGCGGTGGCCGCAAACGACTCCGTCGAAGCGCTTGAACCGGATGATGAAGGCGCGGCGACAACGGGGTTGGGCGGACTGCTGTCCAAGATCATTCCGCGCTCCACGGCGAAACGGTCCGCCGAGGATATCGAAGCCGAGCATCAGGACCTCGAAATGCCCGAGGATGCCGAGGCATTGCTGGAAGGCGAAGAGGAAGAGATCGAATTCAACCCGGATCTTGGCGGGCCATTGCTCGCCAAGAAAGGGGATGCAGGTGCAGCGCCGCCGATTGATCCCGAAGCGATCAATCACGAAGTGAACGCGCGCCAGTCCGCGCCGGAGATCATCCCTGAAGAGGGAGAGCCCGAGGCCGCGCCACAGGAAACACCCGAAGAGGCTTCGGCACCGAAAGGCAAGAAGAGCAAGAAATCCGCCAAAACCAGTGTTGAAGCCATCGAAAGCGATGAAGGTGATGCAGTCGGCAGTGGCGGCTTTGATGTGGCGGATGATTTCAAACCTCTCGCCGGTCGCCATGTCCTGATTACCGCCGGTCCGACATGGGAAGCGATTGATCCGGTCCGCTACATAGCCAACCGATCAAGCGGCAAACAGGGCTTTGCGATTGCAGCTGCGTCAGCCGCGCTGGGTGCGCAGGTCACTCTGGTAGCAGGCCCGGTTTCGTTGAAGACGCCCAAGGGGGTCGACCGGATCGACGTGGAAAGCGCGGCGGAGATGAATCAAGCCGTGCGCGCAGCCCTGCCTGCTGATTGCGCCGTGATGGTCGCCGCCGTAGCCGACTGGCGACCGCGCCAATATGTGAGCGAAAAGATCAAGAAGCGCGGCTCTGCCCCGCCGGCATTAATGCTCACAGAAAATCCGGACATACTCACCAATCTGGCCGCCAGCGACAAACGGCCCGAATTGGTCGTCGGCTTTGCGGCGGAGACGGATGACCTGATCGACAACGCCAAGAAAAAGCGCAAGCGCAAGGCGGCTGACTGGATCATTGCGAACGATGTTTCGGGAGATGTGATGGGCGGAGACAACAATGAGGTGCACATAGTCAGCGCGGACGGGGTGGAAAGCCTTGATAAGATGGCGAAACACGAAGTGGCGCTGGCTCTTGCTAAACGTATTGCCGAAACCCTTACCGCAGAGGCCGCAGAATGAACCGCGAAACTGGCGCAGAAGGCGTCCCTACGACAGCTCCTGTCGGTGTTGAGGTGAAACGCCTGCCTCATGGTGAAGGGCTGGCTCTGCCTGCCTATGCCACTGCGGGTGCGGCTGGCATGGATGTTGTCAGCGCAGAGGATGTGACGATTGAGCCGGGTGCGCGCCACGCGGTCGCTACCGGCCTGTCAGTCGCCATTCCGCAGGGTTATGAAATTCAGGTTCGCCCGCGTTCAGGTCTGGCGTTCAAGCATGGGATCACCGTCCCCAATACGCCCGGCACCATCGACAGCGATTATCGCGGCGAGCTGAAAGTTCTGCTGATCAACCACGGCAACCAAGATTTTTCTATCGCGCGTGGTGATCGCGTTGCCCAGTTGGTCCTTGCGCCGGTTGTGCAAGCGGCGTGGCTTGAAGTTGAAGAATTGGACGCGACCGAGCGCGGTTCAGGTGGCTTTGGTTCAACTGGCGGTGCTGCCGGGCTTTAAACGGCTTCACACATACGCCGGACCCAGAACCCAAAAAGGCAGCGCCGATCCCCTGGCGCCGCCTTTCCGTCCCATCCATGGGCAGTCATTTTATAAGAACGTATCCTATTAGTCAGTCCGGCGCACGCTCTTTTCGTCTTCGCGGATTGTGATGCGGACCGTTTCGCCAGATTGTCCCGGAAAATCAGTGAAGATCGCATCGACCAGATTGGGCACAATCGTCTGAAGACGGTTGGTGCGAGAGACCGACTCCGCGCGGCCTTCGAACAAACGTTCGCCATTCGTCGTATCGTCAATCTTCAGCTCGATATCGCCGGTGTAGATGGTGTAGCTGCGCACCTCCGGTCCGGCGAGGAACGGGTCATAGAACCCGAAAGCGAAGTTGCGGCGGAAGCCGAAACCGCCGAACCCACCCCACGGGCCAAAGGCTGACCGACCGAACCCTGCGCCAGTTGTGCGGACACGTTCGCGCCCGTTATCGACGCCATAATCGAACCGGACCAGCAGGTTTGCCGCCTCTGGCGCGGCTGCCTGCGTATAACCAAGGCGCGTCATCTCTTCTGCGACATCATCGGCGTAAAGAGCGAATTCGAGACCGCCCGCGAGTTTTGGATCTTCGGCGACCACTGCAAATGTCTTGCCATTAGGTGCAGGCAGCTGGGCGTTGAAACGCGAGACATCGGCTTTGAAAGAAGATGCGCACGCAGCGAGGCCAGTGCTGAGCACCAGAGTGAGCGCGACAGTCGACAACCGGCGCGAGGCGGGCTTGCCTTCAGACTGATTTGCATTCGATGGGAGCGTTGTGTTGAGCGGACGGTTCATGGTAGTTCCTTTGCGATACCCTGTTAGACGGACCATTACTGGCCAAAGCGGTGGCGCGTCATTTTGTTTCCGAACCGATTGCCCCGCTCCTCCATGAGTGGAATGCGCCTTGGCGCAAACCCCACCCCGCTCGGGCGTTCGGTGTCGGTAAATAACCTGTCACCGCGCGCCGCGAGTGTAAAGCAGGGGGCTGAACCGTGTTTGAACGTCGCTGATCCGATTGTGATGTCAGCCGCGCACCAGACCCAGTGCCTTGTAGACGGCATCTAGCGTGGGTGTGCCGCGTTCGCGGGCTTTCGCCGCACCGCGCGCAAGGATCGCATCGAGAGCTTCGCGGTCTTCTTTCAGCGTGTTGAACTGCTGCGATATCGGCGCGAGCGTTTCCACCAGCGCCTCTCCCAATTTCGGCTTGAACGCTCCAAAACCCTGGCCGCCATGTTCGGCGAGCACACTTTCAATCGGCTGGCCGGTCAGTGCACTGTAAATACTGACAAGGTTCAGCGCTTCGGGCCGGTCGTCCAATCCGGCCTTTTCGCTCGGCAGCGGCTCTGGATCTGTCTTGGCCTTCTTGACCTTTTTCATGACGGTATCGGTATCGTCCGACAGGTTGATGCGGCTCATATCCGACGGGTCCGACTTGCTCATCTTGGCGGAGCCATCGCGCAGGCTCATGATACGGGCGGCCTCGGGCGGGATGATCGGTTCGGGCAGAGTAAAGACGGGCGCGTCCTCACTGGCGAAATCATTGTTGAATTTCTGCGCGATGTCGCGCGCCAGTTCCAGATGCTGTTTCTGGTCTTCACCAACAGGCACATGGGTTGCCTGATACAGCAGCACGTCGGCGGCTTGCAGCACAGGATAGGTGAACAGGGCGATGGATGCGCTTTCGCGGTTCTTGCCTGCCTTGTCTTTCCACTGCGTCATGCGGTTGAGCCACCCCATGCGGGCTGTTCCGTTCAACAGCCATTGCAGTTCCGGATGTGCGGGGACTTGTGCCTGATTGAACAGAATCGCCTTGTTCGGGTCGAGCCCGCAAGCAACCAGAGTTGCGACCAGCTCCAATGTGGAGGCGTGCAGTTCTGCCGGATTGTGCGGCATGGAAAGCGCGTGCAGATCAGCGATGAAGATCAGGCATTCGCCGCCCGCAGCATGCGCATCGTCCTGCATTTTTACAAAATTGCGGATCGCGCCGAGGTAATTGCCAAGGTGCGGTTTGCCGGTTGGCTGGATGCCGGAGACGACTCTCATGTAAATTCTTTCTGTATCAAGCTTGGCGGCGCATTAGTCGCAGGACGGTTGCCTTGTCGAGTATACCAAGCGCTGCACCGCTAGCGCCATAGACCAGCGCGCTGACAAGACCGATCAACGCAAGGCCAAACAGCTTTTGCAGGAAGTCACCTGTAAACCAGTCAGCGATCTGGCCCATCAGCAGATAGAGGGCGCCGCCCATCAATGCCGCAGCAATGGCAATTCGCAAAAGCCGTCCCGCGACACGGGCGGAAAGGCGGAAATATCCGCGCTTTGCAAGGATCGCGGTGAGGCAGGCGATATTGACCCAGGCACCAATCGCCCCCGCAAGGGCAAGGCCGACAACGCCCAGGCCCATGCCGAAGATAAACGCGAAATTGAGCGCCACGGTCACAAGCAGCGCCAATGCCGCGGTGATAACAGGCGTTCGTGTATCCTTGCGGGCGAAGAAATTGGGGGTGAGCACCTTTACCAGCACATAGGCGGGCAAGCCGATCACCAGCGCGCTAACCACCATGCCGGTGACGATTGCGTCTTCAGGCGTGAAGGCCTGACCTTGCATGAATGTCTGTACGAATGCCGTGCCGGTAAAAAACAGCGCAACCGCGCATGGCACTGTCAGCAGCATGGCCAGTTCAATCGCGTTGGATTGCAGGCGGCTGGCTTCGTCGTCCTCGCTTTTGGAGATATGGCGCGAAAGCGCGGGCAGGATTGCAGTGCCCAATGCGACGCCGATAATGCCGAGCGGCAGCTGGTTCCACCGGTCGCCCATTGCCATATAAGTTAGCGATCCGTCCGGAAGCTCCCCGATAAAAGCAAGGTCGATGAATCGGCTGATCTGGTAGACCCCCGCGCCAAAGATGGCCGGCAGGATCAGCGCGCCCATCTCTTTTACGCGATCGGTGACGCGCGGGCGCGTGAATGACAGCGAAAAACCGGCACGGCGCATGAAAAACGCAAGCCAGACCAGCTGCGCAACACCGCTCACCGAAACGGCGACGGCCAGCCAGAACCCCACCGCCTGCCGCGTTTCTTCTCCCTGCGGTTGAGCAACACCCCAGAACAGCGCCGTTAGCAGGCAGATATTCAGCAGGATCGGGGCCGCCGCTGCTGCCGCGAAGCGCGACAGGGAATTCAGCACTGCGGCGATCAGCGTCGCAAGGCTCATGAACAGCAGATACGGAAAAGCGATCCGCGCCATCGTGACGGCGAGATCATATGTCTCGCCATCGGCCTGCATCGCGTCATTGGCGAAGGGCCAGAGCACCCACGGCATCGCCAGCATCATGATGGCGCCGAACGCGACAAGGATCGGCAGCAGAACAGCGAGCACTTCGCTGGCGAAGCGTTTCGCCGCACTGTCGCTTTCGGTCATATGCCGGTTAAAGAGCGGGACGAATGCGCTCGCAAAGGCACCTTCCGCGAATAAGCGGCGGAACAGGTTCGGCAGTTGGAAAGCGAGCTGCCAGGCATCCGCCACGCCGCCCGCTCCCAGAACGCGCGCCAGCAAAATGTCACGCGCAAAACCAAAGACGCGGCTGACCATAGTCAGCCCGCCTATCGTTCCGACATTCTTGAGGAGGCTCATCCCGTCAGCGCCTCTTTATCGGTGTACGGCTTATGCCTCGCCCTGCGGCTTCGGCATTTCGCCCGGGCCAAGGCCCTGTTCCGCGCGGCGCTGTGCGAGCTGCTGTGCGTACAGACCGTTAAAATCAATCGGGTCCACCATCAGCGGAGCAAAACCGGCGTCGCGAACGCAATCGGCGACGACACGGCGCGCAAACGGGAACAGGATGCGCGGTGCTTCGGCGAACATGAATGCGTGCGCCTGTTCTTCCGGAATGTTGCGCATTCCGATCAGGCCGCAATAATCCAGTTCTACAAGGTAAAGCGCACCCTTGGCGCAAGTTGCGTTGATCTGGATTCTCAGCGTGACTTCGTGAACTTCGTCACCCTTTGCCTCTGCCCCGATGTTGAACTGCACATCAATGTTGGGCTTGTCTTCCCACTGGAAAACGTCCGGCGAATTCGGGTTCTCGACCGACAGATCCTTCACATATTGCGTGATGATCGCAGCGGTGGGCTGGTTGTCAGCGCCATTGGCACCGGCAGCAGGATTGTCGAGATTGGTGAGTACGTCGCCTTCATCGGCCATGGGGAAAGGTCTTTCAGTTCAGTATTGATCGGATTGCGAAGTTTGCACCGATGCGGTGCAAGAATTCAAAGCTCGCTCGCGCCTAGCAGGCGGGGAAGCGGCTCGCAACGCCACAAAAGCGGCCCGATTGGCCGAAATGTTACTTAAATGCCCACGGTGACGCAGCAATTCCTCAGGATCCATTGTTGTCGAATTGTATTTCAGACCTATGTTATGCATGTAGGAAAGTGAGCGAAAGCGCGGGGATTGGCGCTGGCTCAGCATGATTCATCGGCCTGCGGTTTCCTTGCCAACGGCGTAAACGGGTAAATACACGTGATTACAGAAATCGTCATTCTCGCCATGATCGCCGTTTTTCTGGGCCTGCGCCTGTATTCGGTGCTCGGCCAGCGCGCTGAACATGAAGAAGAATCGATCCCGCAGCGTTTTGAAGGGCATGAAAAGCAGTCTGCTGCCGCACCCGGACAAACGCAGGCCGGACAGGCTGTGCCCACCCCGGCACGTGCGCTGAAGATCGAAGGTGTCATGCCTGCTGTTGAACGCGGCATTCGTGAAATCGCTTCGGCAGACAGCAATTTTGACCTGCCCGCCTTCTTGGAAGGCGCAAAGGGTGCCTATGGAATGGTGCTTGAGGCATTCTGGAACGGTGATCGCGATACGCTGCGCGAATTGTGCGATGACGATGTGTATCAGGGCTTTGCCGGTGCGATTGATGCGCGCGAGGCTGCCGGTGAAAAGCTTGATAACAAACTGATCCGCGTTGAGGAAACGCGCATTCATTCCGCTTCGCTGGATGGCAAGACGGCCCGTATCTCAGTCCTCTTCGTCGCTGATATCGCAGCGGTAACGCGCGACAAGGATGGTAATGTGATTGCCGGCTCGCTCGACGATGCAATCGAGAGCCGCGATGTCTGGACCTTCAGCCGCAATACCGCATCGCGTGATCCGAATTGGGTGCTGGACGAAACGGACGAGGGTTAAACCTCTTCCTCCAGGTCCGGCGCATCTGTGCGGGCTTGCTGTGTAAGGAAGGACGCAATGCGAACAGGATTGGTCCTTGCGACGACGCTACTCCTCAGCGCCTGCAGCGGCATTATCCCTGATGCTCGCCCGCCAGCCACTCCAAGCGTTCCGGTCTCAAGCGCCCTTGCCGCAGGGTTCAGCGCTGCACGTCCGATCGCTTTTTCCAGTCGCGACAGTTCCGAACTTGCCGCTGATCTGAGGGCGTTTCGCCTGTCTTGCTCTTTCGCGACGAGACGGGAAGACGCATCAGGCCTGACAAAGCCTGCCGACTGGGTAGAGCCGTGCGATGCCGCCGCCAGCTGGCCGGAAGCGCGTGCGGGCGATTTCTTCAAAACGCAATTCACGCCGGTCCAGATCGGTGATGGCCGCGCCTTCGCGACCGGCTATTTCGAACCGCAGATCAGCGGCAGCCGCACACGCCGGTCTGCCAGTGATGTGCCGGTCTATGGCGTGCCGCGCGATCTGGAACGCTGTTGGCGCGATGGCACTGCGCAAAGCGAGCGTACGGGTCGCCCGCCACTCAGCCGTAAACTTGCCGATGGCAGCTGTGTACCGCACTTCACCCGCGCTCAGATCGAGCGTGGAGCTTTGGGTAACAGCGCGCCGATCCTTGGCTATGCGAGCGATCCGATTGAATTCTTCTTCCTGCAAATTCAGGGATCGGGCCGGTTGTTGACGGAAACGGGTGAAGTGATCCGGATCGGTTACGCCGGTCAGAACGGCCATTCCTATACCGGCATTGGCGGGGTCATGCGCGAACGCGGCCTGTTGGGTGATGGTCCGGGCCAGTATCCCGGCTCCATGCAGGGTATCGTGCAGTATCTGCGCGAAAATCCTGAAGACGGCGCCGACCTGATGCGTCTGAATGAAAGCTGGGTCTTTTTCCGGGAACTGACGGGAGAGGGGCCGCTTGGCTCCCTTGGCGTGCCTGTGCGAGCGCGCAATGCCGTGGCTGTTGATCCGCGCTTCGTGCCCTATGGCGCGCCTGTGCTGCTCGACCTTGATCGCGATGTCGCGGACGGCGTCTGGATTGCTCAGGATACGGGCGGCGCAATCAAGGGCGCGAACCGTTTTGACACGTTCTGGGGCGCCGGCCCCGAAGCACGCGAAATCGCAGGCGGGATGAGTGGACGCGGACGGGCGACTATCCTGCTGCCCAAGGCCAGCGCAAATCGGCTGGGTCTGTAAATCATGGGCACGCCGAGAGGTCTTTCTGCTGAAGAGCAAGAGGCGTGGTCGCGACTGGCGCAAAGCGTCACACCGCTGAACGGGCGTGCCGTCCCGAAAAAGCTCGCACTTCCCGAAGTGCCCGCGAATCCTGCCAAACCTGTGGCCCAGCCATCTGCCAAGCCAGCCGCAAAGCCAATTGCCCGCAAGCCAATCAAAAAAGCTGCGCCCGTGCCAACTCCGCCACGGATAGCCCAGAGCGAAACGGGCCTCGATTCGCACTGGGAGAGACGCTTTAAAGGCGGGCGGGTGGAGCCGGATCTTACGCTGGACCTGCACGGCCACACACTCGATACGGCCTATTCGCGCATTACTGCGGGACTGGATCAGGCAGTGTCGATGGGCGCGCGCGTGGTGCTGGTGATCGCGGGGCGGGAGCGGCCTGTGGATCCGGCTGACCGTGGGCATAAGCGTGGCGCGATCCGGGCAAAGATGCTCGACTGGCTGGCTGCTGGACCTCATGCAAACAGCATATCCGCCGTTCGCCGCGCGCACCGCAGTCATGGGGGCGACGGCGCGCTTTACCTGATATTGAAACGGCGACGCTGAACACATTGTCCGGCGCCGCCGCAATTGTCTGGCCCGAAGCCGGTTGGCAATCGCACTCGCTCAACCAAACAGCCAGACATTTAAAAGACGACCCTGCAACGCGATGCTGAAGATGCCGGGGATCATCAAAGCGCCCAGATACAAGCTTACCACCTCATAACGGTGACCTTTCATGTCGCCGCGCCGCGCGGTTGCGATGATCTTGTACGAAGCGATGTAGGTCATTGGTACGAAGATATGGATGAAGCTGAAGCTGCCGCCTGACTTGATGAAAATCGCAGCCGTGGCAGTCGTCACCATCAGCCCGACCCAAAGCTTACCCAGCTGTTTGTGCAGGCGCGTTCCCTTGCGGGTGAGCAGCAGATAAGCCCCCAGCGGTACAGCAGGCAGAACAGTCGCCACATGGATCACGATAGCCAGATGGCGCGTCGCCCCATGTGCAGGGGCAAGGCCAGTAAACCCCCTGAACAGCGCAATGGTTGTCGCGCTGCACATCATGATTGCCGCCGCCCAGATAATGGCCCGCATACGCGGCGACAGGTCAAAGCCGCTTTTTGCATCGAGGGGACCGGAGGGAACTTTCGCGATGAAAGGGATGGGCAACTGGCGGATGGCATTGATGGCGGTTGTCATGATCAGGCTCCTTGAAAAGATGGGGCGAGTGCGTTTGGTGGAGCCAGAATGCCGCTGGCCCGTTCGCCAGCAATCGCGTCCGCGCCAATGGGGCCAGACATGCGTCAATTGGCGGGCGGGACTGTCTGAAAGGCCCGCAAATGCGCGCTTTGCCACTTTACGAAGCGCGAATGGGCAGTCAGAAAAGCAGCCATGTCGATAGATAAGACCGCACCGGCCTCAACAGTGCCGCAGGCCCCGGCGCGCGCGAGAGCGCGAAAAATTGTAATCGACCTGGCGATTATGACGGTGATCGGGATCGTGCTCGCGTTTATCGGTCCGTTCGGCAGTTTTCAGGAGCCTCTCGCCTTCCGTCTCGTGAGCTGGGTCAGCTTCGCATGGATCGGCTACGCCATTTACAGTCCGATGAACTGGCTGGTTGACCGGCTGAACCACGGATTGGATCTGCCACGCCCGCTCGCCTGGGTGTTTGGCGTTGTGATTGCGACCGTTCCGATGACTGCAATTGTCTGGTCGATGGGCTTTTTGCCCGACCCCGTACCGATGCCCAGTCTTGAAGATGCTCTGACATCGTATTTCTATGTCATGATCGTCGGTGGCGGGATCACGGCGTTTTTCTTCATGATTGAGACGCGGCGCGATGCCACGTCACAGCCGCTTAGCCTTCCAGACGCGGAACCAGACGCAGCCGCCGAAACTCCGACGCAGCCTTCAACGACCAACCCTTTGACTGATGCTTTGCCTGCCGAGATCGGCAGCGAGATCATCGCGTTGGAGATGGAGGATCATTATGTTCGCGTGCACACCATGCTGGGTAGCGGCCTTGTCCTGATGCGGCTGCGCGATGCGATTGTTCATGTCGGCGATATTGAAGGAAGGCAGGTTCACCGCAGTTGGTGGGTCGCTCGCGGCGCTGTTGAGGATGTTACGCGGGACGGGCGTAATATCAGACTGGTCCTGCCGCGCGGCGTTGAGGCCCCCGTCAGCCGCGCACAGGTCAGCGAACTGAAAGACGCAGGGTGGATTTAGCAAGGCTCCGACGCGTTTCGCGATCTTGAAAGATTCAAGACCGGTCGTTTATCGTCGCGAAAACAAAAAAGGGGGAAAGTATGAGGAAATGGATCACGATTGGCGCTGCATTTGCCGCAGCGCTGACGGCATTCGTCGGGGGCGGGGCACCCGCACAGGCGCAGGCGTGGCAAGAACTGACCCAGAAAGAACTGGCGACAGTTTCCAGCATTGATCTGGCGCGCAAGGTTCTGAAATCCGAAACCATTGAGGACTTGCGCCGGGCGTCGGTGAATGGCGATGCCCGCGCTACATGGTTGCTTGGTTATTCCTACAAGCAAGGCCTTGGCGGAGTGACAAAGGACCTTAGACAGTCCTACATTCTTTCTCGCGAAGCGTGCCAGATGGGCAGCCCGCGCGGCTGTGACGCGCTGGCGTTCAACCTTGTCGCAGGAAATGGCACTGACAAAAATGTCGTTGAAGCAGCCAGACTGTTCGAATCTGTGTGCGACAGGGGCATCGCGTCTTCGTGTGAGCGCTTGGCAACCGTCTATTACAGGGGCGAAGGAGGGATCCCGAAAACTCTGGGACGTGCGCTATTCTTCCGAAAGCGGGGCTGCGAAATCGGAAGCATGTATAATTGCCACCTGGTAGGCCAGATGTATTCCAAAGGTGAGGGCACCGAAGCTGATCCTGAGCGGGCTCAGGCGTTTAATGCACGGTCTTGCGATGGCGGATATGGCCGCGGCTGTTTCTATGCCGGTCGGATCATTGAACGCGCCGCATCCCGCAATGACCCGGCTGCCTTTTCCTCAATTGCGCGCTATTACGAAAAGGGCTGCGCACTCGAGCAGAAAGATTCCTGCTACAATCGCGGCATCATCGATAACGAAGGCAAGTTTGGCCGTCCGCGCAGCACCATTGCGGCGGTTCCGTGGATGGAGAAGGCCTGCAAGTTTCGCAGCAACGATGCGTGTTACAACCTCGGTTCGTGGCTGATCAATGGCCGCGCCGGTCGCACCGATGGCAAGCGCGCGATTGAGCTGCTCGGGCCGCTATGCC
>JAXHVK010000072.1:0-14271 GCA_034211135.1 Pseudomonadota bacterium | reverse complement strand
GGGCCGCGCGAGCGCAGGAAGCCATCTGCATAACCGATCGAAACCGTACCGACCCGCATGGTTTTGGTGGCCGTGAACTCGGCATTGTAGCCCACCTGATCGCCAGCGCTCAGGGTCCGCGTCTGGATGATCTGTGCCTGCGGGTAAGCAACTTGAGCGATTGTTCCAGCAAGTTCCGGACGCGGAACCCCGCCATAAAGAGCAAGTCCCGGACGCGTCAGATCAAACGCAAAATCAGATCCGAGAGCGATCCCTGCGCTGTTTGCAAGGCTCATCCTTTTATGCGCAATGCTACCAGAGAGCGAGGCTAGCGCGTCTTTCTGGGCCTTGTTGGAAGGCAAATCTTCGTCAGCGCTGGCCAAATGCGACATGAGCGCATCAATCTTTAACTGGCGAATTGCGTCTTCACCCAGTTCCGACGGAGCAATGCCAAGACGGTTTATTCCCGTATCGACCATCAGGTGGCATGCACCGCCGCCAGCTTGCGTCCAGATCCGTGCCTGTTCTACGGAGTTTATGACAGGCACCATACCATTGGCCCGCGCAAAAGATGCATCGGCGGCAGTCACAGGACCATGCAGGACCGCGATCTGCTTCGGATCGACATATTGGGCGACCTCCGCCGCTTCCGTCCAATGCGCGACAAAAAAGTCCTCGCACCCCGCTTCGCGCAGGGCTGGCACACACAACGCAGCGCCCAAGCCGTAACAGTCCGCTTTAACTGCTGCCCCTGCCTTTGCCGTGCCTGACAACGTATCAAGAGCGCGCCAGTTTTGGACCAGCGCATCGGTATCTATCCGCAGCGAAAGGCTCGCTCGCGGTGGTTCAGGCAGGCTCATCCGAAAAATCCTTTGGAGGGCCGCCGGGCAATCCCCACCACGCGACCAGAACACCGAAGGCCACAACGCCCCAAGTGTACCAGAGGCCGGAATAGATATCGCCCGTGCTTGCCACGATCACTCCGGCGATAAGCGGCAGGAACCCTCCCAGATAACCGGCCCCGATGTGATAGGGTATCGACATTGACGAGTAACGGATTTTGGGCGGGAACATCTCTGACAGCAGGGCCGCGACTGAACCGTAGGTCAATGCCGAAAGCATGCCCAGACCCAGAAGTATGCCGATGATCGCGATGATATTAGCCATGCCGGGCTGTTGTTTTGCAAAGTCAAAGCCGTACTCGCCCAAGGCTGCACGAATACCATCACGCCGCTGAGTGCCATTCGCAAGCCATTCAGGCTGGATGAAAATCCGTTCAGAACCTGCGGAAAGCGAGAGAGCTTCGCCCGGCACCAGAGTGTAAGGCACACCCGAAGCCGTCAGCGTCTCTAGAATCTTGCCGCAATCGGTTTGCTCCCGCTTGAACAGCTCCGCAAATGGATCCGTCACACATTCCGGGCCACTTACGACGATCGGCGTTTGCTCGGCAGCCTTTTGCAAGCCCGAATTGGCAAGGCTTCCCAGACCCCAGAACGCGGGGAACAGAAGCACCAGCGTCGCAATAGCGCCGATCATGATCGGCAATTTGCGACCGACTTTGTCCGACCATTTGCCGATCAGGACGTAGAAGGTCATGGCGATGCCGCCAGATATCAGGAGTATTAGCTCAACTGTCAGATCCTCGACATGCATCGGGCCACGCAGAAAGCTCATCCCAGAAAAGAACGCAGTGTACCAGATCGTTGTAAGGATGCCGGTGATCCCAAACAGAGCAACGAAAATGCGCTTCGGGTTGCCCGGATAGGTGAAGCTTTCAACAAACGGATTGCCTGCCGTTTCCCCTGCCTCTTTCATTGCCTGAAAGACGGGGCTTTCGGACAGCATCAGGCGCATCCAGAGCGAAATGCCAAGCAGCAGGATCGAAAGCAGAAACGGCACACGCCAACCCCACGCAACAAACTGGTCTTCCGGTATCAGCGCACGGCACAGCAAGACGACGATGATCGAGAGCACAAAGCCGCCTGCGACACTGGCTTGGATAAAACTCGTATAAAATCCGCGCTTCTCGGCCGGCGCATGTTCAGCCACGTAAATCGCGGCACCGCCATATTCTCCGCCAAGCGCGAGGCCCTGAATAACGCGCAGCAGAATGACGATGATCGGTGCGGCGATGCCAATTGTCTCCACTGTCGGAATGAACCCAACACCCGCAGTGGCAATTCCCATAAGCGTCACGGTCACCAGAAAGGTATATTTACGCCCCAGCTTGTCGCCCAGAAAGCCGAACAGGATCGCGCCTATGGGCCGGAAGGCAAAGCCGACAGCAAAGGTCGACCAGACCAGAAGCAGGCCAAGCGTCTCATTCTCAACGTTATAAAACGCATCTTTGAGGATGTAGGCGAGTGTTCCGTAGATAAAGAAATCGTACCACTCAAAAACCGTCCCGGCAGAAGAAGCCCCGATGACGAGCTTGATTTCCTTATCCGTAGGCTCCCTCGCTGCGAGTGCCGAGGATTCCGATCCTGCTGATTGCGACATAAACCCCTCAATCCCAATTTCGCCCGACAGCTTTCCGCTGCGCGCGGTCTTATTGCCCAATCACTAGCTTCGGCCCGCAGCCGAGGGAAGTTCCGCTGTCCACAGGGGCACGGTTATTCTGCTGAACCAAGCGCTTTGGCCGCAGCGTCCCATGGCAGAAGTAACGCACCGTGGCGGCCCTTATGCTCCCTGACACCGGAGAGGACCTCAAGATCGGGCCAGTCGGGTAACGGTCCTTTATACGAAAGCCATTCGCGCAGGCCGTCTGTTGTGCGGCTGATGTCTTCGGCTTTTGCCCCGCCGGCATTGCGAGCGAGGATCGCGGCAGAACTTTGACCCACGGCGCAAGCCGCCACGCGCAGACCGGTTTTGCGGACCGTCCCGCTACCATTCAGATCAAGACCAACGGAAATCGTGCTGCCGCACACGCTGGATCGCGCATCGGCTGTCAGTTCGAAATCTTCGCTGTATGGATAATTCGCCAGCTCCGCTGAAAGAGACAGCATGCGCGTGGTGTAGAGCTTTGAGCCTGCGCTCATGATGCCTCTTCACCAGCCTCTTCCGCTTCTTCGCCAAGGACCTTCGCGCGCCTCTCTGCCAGAATTTGAACCAGCTGGCGCGAAAACGCATCGGTCAGCTTGTAGGTCTTGGCAGCGGTAATCCAGGTCGGGCGGCCCTTATAACCCCAGACGGTATCAAACCCGAGAGCCAGAACCGAAAAGGCAAAGACGACGATCAGCGCGCCCTTCACCGCACCGAACCCGAAGCCGAGAACACGATCAATCGGGCCAAGGATGGAATTGCGGGACGCCTCCCCCGCATTCGAGGCAATCACTTTCATCGCGGCATAAGGAATCAGGAGAAGCAGAGCGAAGGCCAGAATGGCGGTTGTCGGCTCTGCATCGTAATATTCCCTAAGCGCCTGTGTGAGAGGCGTGTGCAGATAATAGACCGAGAAAGCGGCCAATATCCAGGCGGCAAGGCTCAAGACCTCTTGCACCAGCCCCCGCAAAAATCCGCCGATCGCTGCCACGCCAACGATGATCAGAACAATAATATCAAAGCCCGTCATGGCGCAGAGAATTATGCGCTGCCGACCACCTGGTCAACGAGGTTCGCAAGTTGTCCCAGTCCGCGATAATCCATCGCCGACGAACTGCCCTTCGCATCGGACGGACCGTATCCTCTCGAAAAGCCGAGCTTCGCCGCCTCCCGCAATCTAAGATCAGAGTGCGCCACAGGCCGTATTTCACCCGCGAGCGAGACTTCCCCAAACCACGCGGCCTTGTCCGGTAGCGGTTTATCAGCAAGCGCGGAAACCAGCGCAGCCGCCACGGCAAGGTCTGCCCCGGGATCAGACAGCCGGTATCCACCGGCGATATTCAGATAGACCTCGGCAGAAGAAAAGTTCAGCCCGCACCGTGATTCCAGCACGGCCAGCAGCATCGCCATCCTTCCGCTGTCCCATCCGACCACTGCCCGACGCGGGGTCGCTCCGGATTGAAGCCGCACGATCAATGCCTGAATTTCCACAAGGACAGGGCGCGTGCCTTCCAATGCGGGGAATACCGCACTGCCTGCCAGTGGTTGATCCCGGCCTGACAGAAACAGCATTGATGGGTTTGAAACTTCTTCCAGCCCTTCGCTCGCCATAGAGAAAACGCCGATTTCATCGACTGCGCCAAAACGGTTCTTCAACGCGCGCAGAATGCGATATTGATGGCTGCGCTCTCCTTCAAAGCTCATCACCACGTCAACCATGTGCTCCAGAACACGCGGCCCCGCGATGTTGCCGTCTTTTGTGACATGCCCGACTAGAACGAGAGCGGTGCCTTTTTCCTTGGCAAAGCGGATCAGTTCCAGCGCGCAGCCCCTCACCTGACTGACTGTGCCGGGAGCGCCTTCGATCGTGTCTGAATGCATCGTCTGGATGGAATCGATGATGAGCAGATCGGGAGGAGTGCCCTGCCCCAATGTCGTTAGGATATCGCGCACCGAGGTTTCCGAGGCGAGCCGGATAGGCGCGTCAGCCACACCCAGTCGAGAGGCCCGCAAGCGCACCTGACCGGCGGCTTCTTCTCCGCTGACATAGACGACATCATTGCCGCCACGCGCGATTGTTGCAGCCGTTTGCAAGAGCAAAGTGGATTTGCCGATACCCGGATCGCCCCCCATCAGGACAGCAGACCCCGGAACCAAACCGCCGCCCAGCGCGCGGTCAAACTCCGCAAGCCCGGTCGATTTGCGCACCGGAAGCTCTGTCGGCTGGTTAAGAGCAATGAACTCAATCCCGCGCCCGCCGCGCGACAAATCATGTTTCTGGGAAAACACGGTAGCCGGTGCGTCTTCGGTCATGGTGTTCCATTCACCGCAATCGGGACATTGCCCCTGCCAGCGCGCGCTGACACTGCCGCAATTCGCGCAAACATACCGCCGTTTAGTCTTAGCCATACCACCGGCAATAAACAGAACATTTGCGGAACGCAATTGCTCTTCGTCGCTATCCCCGCCAATGATGACGCATGCGTAAAAAGGAACTGAGGCTAGCGCTGGTATGCTATGGCGGGGTCAGCCTCGCTGTCTATATGCACGGCGTGACGAAAGAGGTCTGGCACCTCGCGCGGGCGAGCCGGACTTATCACGCAAACGGGGATGAGCAGCTATCAGGCGCGGCAGGCGCTTATCAGGATTTCCTGCGCATTATCGAAGAACAACGCGGCCTGCGTCTGCGTATCCTGCCCGACATCCTTAGCGGCGCGAGTGCTGGCGGGATCAACGCTGTTTTTCTGGCGCAGGCGGTGCAGTCCGGCCAGTCGCTGGAACCCCTGACAGACCTGTGGCTTGAAAATGCGGATGTGAGCGAACTTACAGACCCGGACGCGCAACCGGTCTGGAAATATGCGAAGATCTGGGCGCAACCGATTGCGAACTGGTTCCTGAACCGGCCCGGCAATGCCGTATCGCAAAGCGTGTCGCCGGAAACGCGAGAGGAAGTGCGCGACAAGGTTTCGCGACTGGTTCGGGGGCGATGGTTCAGCCCGCCTTTTTCGGGGGACCGGTTTTCCTCCATGCTGTTCGAAGCGCTATCGAGCATGGCGGCAGAACCTGCCGGAGAACCACTGGTCCCTTCGGGCTATCCGGTTGATCTGTTCGTAACAGCAACCGATTTTCGCGGGCACATCGAACTGCTGCGGCTGAACTCACCACCAGTCGTGCACGAGACAGAGCATCGCATGCCGATCTCTTTCAGAGCGCGAGTGGATCCCGATTATCCTCAGGCCCTCGCCGATCCGATGGAACTGGTTCTGGCCGCCAGAGCCACAGCGAGTTTTCCTGGCGCGTTCCCGCCACTCGCCCTCGCAGAGATTGACCGCGTCGCAGCCGAACACGGGCATCACTGGAAAACGAGGGGCGCTTTCCTGAACCGGATCATGCCCGTCCATGTTCGCGATGAAACCGTCGACAGCGTCGCCCTGATTGACGGATCAGTGCTGGTCAATGCCCCATTCGCAGGGGCGATGGCTGCTCTTCAGGGGCGACCTTCGCAACGAGAAGTCGACAGGCGCTTCGTCTATATCGACCCGCGCCCGGACAGGATCGGCGAACGGGCAGATAATGCAGACCGGGAGGTCGGTTTCTTTGGCGCTATCTTCGGCTCATTATCAACGATCCCGCGCGAACAACCCATTCGCGATGATCTGGAACGTCTGGAACAGCAATCGCGTGAAAGTATCCGCCTGAAACGGATAGTCATGGAATTGAGGCCAGAGATCGAACGCGCGATTGAGCGTTTGTTCGGCTTCACATTCTTCCTCGATAACCCCACACCCAAACGCCTTGCGAACTGGCGGGACAAGGCGCAGCAGGCAGCAGCTGAGCAAGCCGGCTTTGCCTATCACGCCTATGCGCAATCCAAGTTCAACGGGATCATAGAACGTTTGGCGCAGCTCACATTTCAGGCCGCGCCTGAAACGGTGCACGCAGATATGAGCCTGATTGAAGAACGGCTTCGTGAACATCTCGCGGAAACTGGTCTCAACAATCTCGCTGGAGAAAAGGGCGGCGCGAGCAAGGCGGCAATCGCCTTTTTCAGAGCGCATGATCTGGGTTTCCGCATCCGACGGCTTCAACTGCTTTCCCGCCGGCTGTCGAGAGATTGGGAGACTGATCCGGAGATTGCCGACGATGCTCTGGATATTGCGCGGGAGCGGATTTACGCGGTGCTGGGGTTGTATCTGGGAATTGATCGCCAGCTTAAACAGAACGCGCAATTCAGGAAGCTGGCCCATTCGGCGATAGACCGACCGGGCGATACGCTGGATTTTCTGGCGTCCAGTCGCCTTTTGTCAGAGGCGGACAGCCGGGCAGAGGTTATGCTGTCTGATGCCCTGATTGAAATGCCCAAGAACCTTCGGCAGAAAATGCTGCTGACCTATCTGGGCTTCCCCTTTTATGACATCGCGACACTGCCGATGATGCGTGGCGAGGGTCTGGACGAATTTAATCCGGTTCAGGTTGACCGTATCTCTCCGGATGATGCCAGATCAATCCGCGAGGGAGGCACGCGCGCCACACTTCGCGGGATCGAGTTCTACAATTTCGGGGCGTTCTTCAGCCGCGATTATCGGGAGAATGATTATCTTTGGGGTCGGTTGCATGGCGCTGAAAGGATGATCGACATCGTTGCCTCTACCGTCGATGGCGGCCTTGGGCAGGACATCTTAATCGAAGCGAAGCAGTCTGTTTTCCTCGCGATCCTTGATGAAGAGGAAAAAGCAGGCCGCTGCCGCAAAGGGTTGGTCGCGATGATCCGTTCAGAGGTGGAAGAGCGCGTCCGCTAAACTGCCATTGCGTGTATCGCTGCCCGATGCAGGGGCCGCGCACCCGGAGCCGGTATCAGGCTCCGAATGCGTCCTTTATCTTGGAGAAAAAGCTGCGGCTTTGTGGGCATTCCTCACCCGTTTCCGTCTCACGGAATTGTTCGAGAATTTCTTTCTGTTTGCGGCTTAGCTTGGTTGGCGTTTCCACCATGATCTCGACAACAAGATCGCCGCGCCCACGGCCTTGCAACACAGGCATACCGGCACCGCGTACGCGCAACTGCTTACCGGACTGAATACCGACCGGAATGTCGACTGTGTTGGTCGATCCATCAAGATCCGGAATATCAACCGATCCGCCCAGTGCGGCAGTCGTAAAGCTGACTGGTACACGGGTTGCGAGTGTCGTGCCTTCACGCTCGAACAGCGAATGCGGATTTACATGGATGAAGATGTACAGATCACCCGGAGGTGCCCCGCGAGCACCCGCTTCACCCTTGCCCGAAAGCCGGATGCGCGTGCCGGTATCGACGCCCGGCGGAATTTCCACGTCCAGCGTTTGCGGACGGTCAACGCGCCCTTCGCCGCGGCATTCCTTGCACGGGTCTTCGAGAACCGCTCCGCGACCGCTGCATGTGGGGCATGGCCGTTCGACAACAAACAGGCCCTGTTTAGCCCGAACTGCACCGCGGCCCTGACAGAAATTGCAGGTCCGCTCGGAAGTGCCCGGCGTGGCGCCCGATCCGTCGCACGTTTCGCATGACTGGCTGACTTCGATCTCGATCTGAGTGGTCTTGCCATGGAACGCTTCGTCCAGCGTGACCTGCATGTCATAGCGCAAGTCCGCGCCGCGGCGCTGCTGTTGGCGAGCGCCGCCCATCCCGCCACCGCCAAAGGCGCTGCCGAAAATGGTTTCGAAAATATCGCCAATATCGCCGAAATCGCCCTGCCCGCCGCCAAAGCCGCCGGGGCCGCCACCGCCGCCACTCATTCCCTGAGTGTAAGCTTCGTGGCCATAGCGATCATAGGCCGCGCGTTTCTGCGGGTCCTTCAGGCATTCGTAAGCCTCGTTACAGGCTTTGAACTTGGCTTCCGCTTCTGCGTCACCCGGATTGCGGTCCGGGTGAAACTTCATCGCGAGTTTGCGATAAGCGCTTTTGATTGTCGCGCCATCCGCATCGCGGGCGACTTGCAAAAGCTCGTAATAAGTCTGGGTGCTGGCCATTGGTCTTGCCTCAAAGGTCGCTCACCACCGACACTGCAAAGCGCCGATGGTGAGGTTTGCCTTTTTCAGAGCCTTCAGCCCTTTTTGTCTTCGTCGACTTCCGAGAATTCGGCGTCGACCACGTCTTCATCAGCCGCGCTGTCTTCGCTTGCAGCTTCATCGCCGGAAGGCGCTGCGGCCTGCTCCTGCTCATAAATCTGCTGACCCATTTTCATGGCCGCTTCGGTCAGAGCCTGCGCCTTGGCGTTGATGGCTTCGGCATCGTCGCCTTCAAGAGCTGTCTTCGTCTCGGCAATCGCTGTCTCAACCGCTGACTTGGTATCGGCGTCGATCTTGTCGCCGTGCTCTTCCAGCTGCTTTTCGGTTGCGTGGACAAGGCTGTCTGCCTGATTGCGGGCTTCGGCGCTTTCGCGGCGCTTTTTGTCCTCTTCGGCAAACTTCTCTGCGTCCTGAACCATCTGGTCGATGTCGTTGTCTGACAAACCGCCCGACGCCTGGATCTTGATCGTCTGTTCCTTGCCGGTGCCCTTGTCCTTCGCAGAAACGGAGACAATGCCGTTTGCGTCGATATCAAAGGTCACTTCGATCTGCGGAACACCCCGCGGTGCGGGCGGGATACCAACGAGGTCGAAATTGCCGAGCAGCTTGTTATCGGCGGCCATCTCACGCTCACCCTGGAAGACCTTGATCGTCACCGCGTTCTGGTTGTCTTCGGCGGTTGAGTAGGTCTGGGTCTTCTTGGTCGGGATCGTCGTGTTGCGGTCGATCATGCGAGTGAAGACACCGCCCAGCGTTTCGATACCCAGCGAAAGCGGGGTCACGTCGAGCAGCAGCACGTCCTTGACGTCGCCCTGAAGCACACCTGCCTGAATAGCGGCGCCCATTGCAACGACTTCGTCCGGGTTCACGCCGGTGTGCGGCTTGGCTTCGAAGAATTTCTCAACCACTTCGCGAACCTTGGGCATACGGGTCATCCCGCCGACAAGGATCACTTCGTCGATGTCGTCCTTCGAGACACCGGCATCAGCCAGAGCTTTCTTACACGGTTCAAGCGTGCGCTGGATCAGCTTGTCGACCATCTTTTCAAGGTCGGAACGGCTGATCGTTTCAACGAGGTGCAGCGGAGTAGTGGCGCCGCCTTCCATGCGTGCCGTGATAAACGGCAGGTTGATTTCGGTGGTGGCCGAACTTGAAAGCTCGATTTTCGCCTTTTCGGCAGCTTCTTTCAGACGCTGCAGAGCGAGCTTATCGGCCTTCAGGTCCATGTTTTCCTTTTTCTGGAAAGCATCGGCCAGATATTCGACGATTGCGTTGTCGAAGTCTTCACCACCAAGGAAAGTGTCACCATTGGTGGACTTCACTTCGAACACACCATCGCCGATTTCGAGGATCGAAACGTCGAACGTGCCGCCGCCAAGGTCATAGACAGCGATGGTCTTGCCGTCTTCCTTGTCCATGCCATAGGCAAGTGCGGCAGCTGTCGGCTCGTTGATGATGCGCAGGACTTCCAGACCGGCGATCTGGCCAGCATCTTTGGTGGCCTGACGCTGTGCATCGTTGAAGTATGCCGGAACAGTGATAACGGCCTGATCAACCGTTTCGCCAAGGAAGCTTTCCGCGGTTTCCTTCATCTTCTGAAGGATGAAAGCGCTGATCTGCGACGGCGAGTATTCTTCGCCGCCTGCTTCGACCCAGGCATCACCGTTCTTGCCCTTGACGATGTCGTAAGGGACGATTTCCATGTCCTTCTTGGTAAGCGGATCTTCAAACCGACGGCCGATCAGGCGCTTGATTGCAAAAAGGGTGTTGTCAGGGTTCGTCACTGCCTGGCGCTTTGCCGGCTGACCGATCAGACGTTCCGCGTCTTTGGTGAATGCGACGATCGAAGGCGTGGTACGAGCACCTTCCGAATTTTCAATGACCTTGGGCTTGCCCCCATCCATGACGGCAACACAGCTGTTTGTGGTGCCAAGGTCGATACCGATAACTTTACCCATTATTTCCCCATCCATTGGACTTTGTTGGACACTCGCCTTTGCGCTTCCTCGTGTGCTGCATCAAATCGTGCACAATTTGCGAGCAAAGCGGCTTGGCGGCTCGAATATGAGCGGGATATAGGTACGGGTTTCAAAGGCACAAGAGATTGCCGCCAACCAAAATGCAATTGATGCAAGAGGGGATGACCAGATGACTTTTCACAAGAAACAGCACGCAGGATGGCGCGCGGCCGCAGGTGCCGTGGCGCTTTCATTGGCAATGATGACAAGCGCATGCGGCGATAATGCAGCAGACACCGCAACCGAAGAAGTCGAGGGTGTAATCCCCGGCATCACCATCACCGATGCACGCATGGTTCTTGCCCCCGTCGAAGGCAATCCGGCGGCGATCTATTTCAACTTTGTCTATGATGGCGACCGCGCATTCTCGCTCGACCGCTTCTCTGTCGAAGGGGCCGAAAGCGCGGTGATGCACGAATATGGCGAATACAATTTCAAGGTGCAGATGATGGAAGCGCTGCCGGTTCCGGTGAAGAAAGGCGAAACGCTCGAATTCGCACCGGGCGCGCGGCATGTCATGGCGATGGGTGTCTCACCCGATCTCAAGCCCGGCGACACGACCGAAGTCACAATGAAAGTGTCCGGCGGCAAGACCCACTCATTCGATGTTGAAGTGCGCGCTGCCGGAGACGAACGCTGAACAACGCCCCAACAGGCACGCCGGAACTGGTTCCGGCCTGCCCTGTCGGGGGCGAACGGCATCTGACGGCGGGCGAGATCGCCGTCGCCAGAACCGTGTTTGGTGACGCGATTGATTACACCAAAGTCCAGATCAGGCGGCGCAAGTGGTTTCCGTTTCAGCCGCGCAAGATCACGATGGCACCGCGGGGGCATTTGCACTTTCACCCCGAAGGTGAGGCATATTGCGACGATTTTTCCTCACAAAGCCTGCTGCGGCAAGGTCTGCTCGTTCATGAACTCACCCATGTTTGGCAGACGCAGACGCGCGGCGACTGGTATCTGATCCTGAACCGACACCCGTTTTGCCGATACGATTATGCGCTGAAACCGGGCCAACCCTTCCGCGCCTATGGCATCGAACAGCAGGCAGAGATCGTGAAACACGCTTTCTGGCTGAGGCACGGGGTCAACGTGGCTGGGATCGGTGATCGGTCAGCCTATGATGTGCTGGTAAACTTTGACGGGGCCACTCTGTAGAAAGTGCCCTGCGAAGCCGTAGCGGCACCTTAATTCGGCGCTTGGCAGGCGCTGCAAAAGCACGTTACCCCCGCGCCTGACACAAATTGCTTCCCAACAGGAGAGACATCATGATCACTCATGAACAATCAGATGGCGCACACATCATCACCATGGATGATGGCAAGGTGAATGCCCTCAACAAACCGCTGCTTGATGCGCTGATGGCTGCTCTGAACGAAGCGGCCGCCGATCAGGCGCCGGTTGTGCTGCGTGGCAAGAAGGGAATTTTCTCGGCCGGCTTCGACTTGAAAGGCTTTCAGGCGGGCGCGGAATCCGCAACTGCGCAATTGCAGGCGGGCAAAGACACGATCCTCGCCATTTTGCGGCACCCTGCCCCCATCGTTACGGTTTGCGAAGGGCACGCCTATCCCGGCGGTGCCTTCCTGATGCTGGCTGCGGATCACGCCATCGGGATTGAAGGCGAATTCGTCACGGGCATGAATGAAAGCGCAATCGGGATGGTGCTGCCGCTCTATGCGACCACTCTTGGCATGGCCCGTTTGAACGCGGCGGGGCGCAAGGCGATTGCCACCGCTGAGTTGTTCAATCCGCAAAAGGCGCTGGATGTCGGCTATTTCGATCGGGTGGTCGCGCCGGAAGCCTTGGAGGCGGCTGTTTCCGCTGTTGTCGCTCACATGAAATCGCTGAATGCAGGCGCGTTTGCCGGCAACAAAGCGATTATCAATGAGCAACTGATCGCGGACGTCGAAGCCGCCCCTCTGCCTGACTTCGGTTAAAACTCAATCCGGCTTCTTCGCCACGCCCACCATAGCGGCGCGCAGGAGCCGGTCCTTGATCATCCAGCCAGACTGCATTTCCTGCATCACTGTGCCCGGCTCATGTTCATCAGACGGGATTTCAATCATCGCCTGATGCTGGTTCGGGTCCAGCGGCATACCCATAGCGGCCACGCGTTCGATCCCGTGCTGCTTGAATACCTTTTCAAGCTCACGCTGGGTCGCTTCGATCCCTGTGACCAGGCCCTTCATCTTTTCATCTTCGCGAAGACTATCGGGGATAGCCTCAACCGCGCGGCTGAGATTGTCCCACACGCTCAGAACGTCACGGGCAAAGCCGGTTGCCGCATAATTGCGGGCATCGGCCATTTCCTTTTCCATACGGCGGCGCAGATTCTGCGTCTCAGCCTTGGCGTAAAGCGTTTCCTGCTCAGCTGCCTGCAAGTCCTCTTTAAGGCTGGCCAGCGCCTCGGAAACCAGCCCCTGCGCGCCTTCACCCGCATCATCCTCTACACCATCGTCGAGGAATTCCTTGGGCACACCGTCCAGCTCTTTTTCCACCGCATCATTTTGCGGCTTGTCATTATCGCTCATTCTCAAACTTCCAGCTTCGTATTTTCAAGGGATTACGCGATCAGTCGCCCGAGCGATCGCGCCGTTAAATCCACCATGGGGACCACACGCGCGTAATTCAACCGCGTAGGGCCAATGACACCAAGCACACCCACAACTCTCCCCTCGCGATCGCGATAGGGGGATGCGATGACGGAGGAGCCGGACAGGCCGAACAATCTGTTCTCGCTGCCGATGAATATCCGCGTCGCGTCTGCTTCTCTCGCGCTTTCGAGCAGTTCGGCAACCGACTGTTTGTCTTCAAGGTCTTCCAGTAGGGAACGCACGCGCTCAATATCGCCCAGCGCCGCATCGTCGAGCAGATTGGCGGCTCCGCGCACGATCAGGACAGGGCGTTCGTCGGCGTCCTCGCTCCAAACGGCAAGACCTCGCTCTACCAGATCGCGGCTCGCCTCATCCAATTGCGAGCGGCCGTCGGAAATTTCCGCCCGCATTTCCAGCGCCGCCTCTGCCAGCGTTTTGCCGGAAAGGCGCGCGGTGACATAATTGCTCGCCTGTTCCAAAGCACTTGGTGGGACGACTGCGCCCAGTTCCACGACACGGTTTTCAACACCGCCATCTTCACCGACGAGCACCGCCAACGCCCGTCCCTGCCCCAGATTGACAAGACTGAACTGCGCAAGCCGCTGTTCGCGTGTAGGGACCATCACCATCCCCGCCGCGCCTGAAAGGTCGGATAGAAGCGCGCTCGCTTTGGTCAGCGCCTGCTCTACCGGGCCGGTTTGCGACAGGCGCGCTTCGATTTGGGCGCGCTCTTCCTCCGTCGGTTCAGCGACGCGCATCATGCCATCGACAAAAATACGCAGCCCTGCATCGGTCGGCATCCGCCCAGCACTTGTGTGCGGAGCAGCCAGCAGGCCCAGCCCTTCAAGATCAGCGAGTACGGACCGGATCGAGGCAGGCGACAGGTTCAATCCCCGATCACCAGCCAGCGTTTTTGAGCCGACAGGCTGCCCGCTATCCAGATAGCCTTCGACAACACGCTGGAAGATATCGCGCGCGCGGTCAGTCAGTTCAGAGATTGGAGGCGATGCCATAGTCTCTATTTAGCGCACCGCTTTCATTCGCCAAGTCTTGTGCGCCCGTTTGGCCCGCGAAAGACTGGCTCGCAAGACTTGGCG
>JAXHVK010000071.1:0-14280 GCA_034211135.1 Pseudomonadota bacterium | reverse complement strand
TTTTTGATCCGGTTGCCGTAGCCAAACTGATCGAGCGGGAGCAGCCCGAATTTGTCGGCGGTGTTTCGACGATGCTCTTCGCAATCATGGAGGCGGCGAAGGCGACCGGCACGGATATATCGGGTGTGAAAACTGTTCTGAGTGGTGGCGCGATGGTGCAGCCAGAGCTTAACCGGACAGCGCAGGAAATGTTCGGCGTCCCGATCTTGATTGTTTACGGACAAACCGAAACTTCGCCCGCCATCACTGCTGCCTGGCCTACTGACACCGGTGCAGAATTGACCGAAACCATCGGCCAACCGTGCTCGCACATGGAAGTTTCGATCCGGCATCCGCAGCAAAACACGCTGTGCAAAGTCGATGAACAGGGCGAAATCTGCATGCGCGGATTCAACATGATGGTCGGCTATAACGACAACCCGAAGGCGACGGCGGAAACGATTGATGCCGATGGATGGCTGCACACAGGCGATCTGGGATCAATGAGCGCGCGTGGATATGTGAAGATCACTGGCCGCGTGAAAGAGATGATCATTCGCGGCGGTGAGAACCTGTTTCCAGCCGAAATCGAGGCCGCCATGCTGGAGCATCCCGCGATTGCAGAAGTGGCCGTGGCAGGCGCTCCGGATGAAAAATGGGGTGAAATTGTCGTGTGCTTCATGCGCTTGGCTGAGGGTGCCGAACGGCCTGACGATCAGGATTTGAAAGCCCATGTGCGCGAACGCCTCTCTCCGCAAAAAACGCCTGCGCATTGGGTCTGGATGAAGGAGTTTCCCCTCACCGGATCAGGCAAAATCCAGAAATTTGCCCTCGCTGAAAGCTTCGCGAAAGGAGAGCTTTGACTGCTTCGTTGCAGCAGCTAAGGCATCGGCAAAGGTCAATTGAAGGGTACAGGCTGTGCTGAAAATCGCTCTCTACGGTGTCGTCGTTCTTGTTCTGGCAGGGGTTGGCGGCTTCTTCGCGCTGGGGATGATGTCGCAAGGGCAATCGGCACCGGGTCTGGTCGAAGGCAGGCTCGCGCCGTGTCCGTCTTCGCCCAATTGTGTCAGCAGTGAAGAAGGCACCGAGGCTGAGAAGACAGTCGATCCGCTTCCCGCTTCCGCTTGGGAAAAGCTGCCTCAGATCGTCACTTCGATGGGCGGCAAAGTCACGACGCAGGAAGACAGCTACATCGCCGCCGAATTCAAGTCCGCGACGTTCGGTTTCGTGGACGATCTGGAATTCCGTAAGGCCGATAACGACGTGCAGGTCCGCTCCGCATCGCGCGTCGGCTATTCCGATGCGGGCGTCAATGCCAAGCGGGTTGCAGCATTACGGGCGGCTTTGAAGGAATAAGGCGGGGGTTACTCGCCGCCGAATTTCACTTCCACCCGCGCATCATCGAAACCTGCCACTTGCAAAGGCACGGCCAGATTTTGGCGGATCGCATCCTTGGCTGAATTGCGAGCCAAGGCGAGAACCTCGGCGTTTTTCGCAAAAGCCTGAGCTTTCTCCTCGGCGATTTCGGAGTTCTTTTCCGACAGCAATTGCTGGGAGCCGCCGGTGTTCAGCAATCCTTCGGTGAAAATGCGCGATTTGCTTTCGTCGAGGTTGGGGCGCGATGTCTGCAATTGCGGCAGCGTCACCGTCAGCGTCTCAGACGTATCGTCCCATGAAAAGCTCTGCGTTCCCATCGCGGAAAGGTCGAGCCGGTAATCAATGCTGGCCGGAATGATCGCCGCCTGTCGCACACGGCGTACAACTACCGGACCGACTTTCTGTTCGTATTCGCTTTCCGCCACCACTTCGAAACGGCTTGCGAACACGACAAGCGAATTCTGCTTTTCAAAGGCCAGCATAGCACTGGCGACGGGATCGCCTTCTTCCTGATAGATGTAGGCGCGCCAGCCCAGAAACAGTGCGGCGGCTGCCAATATCGCGATGGCTGCCCACATCAGCCGCTCTGCGCCCGCAGAAAGGGAACCGTTATCGAACGCCGCAATACCGGGTTGCTGTGCTGTTGCCGGCATCGCCGGATCTACCTTTATCGAACTGGGGTGAGCGCCCTCGGCAGGCTTCAGATCGCTGACCATGTTTCGCCTTTTCTGCCAGCAAGGCCGCGCTTCTCCAGATCGAGAAGATGGGCGGTAACGCTCATTTCAGCAGCGCCAATCAGGCGTTCGTCCAGTCCTTTATACATATCGGGAATAAAAGCGCTGACAGGCCGCGCGCGTTCCCGCATCAGCCGCAAAATCTGGTTTTCACGCTGGCGGCGATGCCCCATCATGCCGCGCACCAATTGCTGTGGCTTGGTAATCGCTGCTCCGTGAGCGGAGTGGTAGACCACGTCATTGCGGCCCATCAGTTTTTCCAGACTGGCCATGTAATCGCCCATATCGCCATCTGGCGGGATCACGACACTGGTAGACCAACCCATCACGTGATCGCCGGTGAACAGCGCACGGCTCTCTTCAAGCGCAAAGCACAGGTGATTGGATGTGTGTCCGGGCGTTGAAACAGCCGTCAGCGTCCAGCCCGTACCGCGCATCTGCTCGCCATCTTCCAGCACCCTGTCAGGCGCGTAAGTATCGTCAAAGGCTTCGTCTGCGCGGGGATGATCACTTTTCAGGACCAGCGGCGCACAGCCGACTATTGGCGCTCCAGTATCGGCTGCCAGCGGCGCTGCCGCGGGAGAATGGTCACGGTGCGTGTGCGTGCACATGATCGCAACAATCCTCGCGTCGCCTACAGCCTGCCTGATCGCATCAATATGCGCCGGATCATTGGGTCCGGGATCAATGACAGCGCAATCCGGCCCGTCCGGTTCCCCGACCACATAGGTCTGGGTACCCGTATAGGTGTAAGGCGATGGATTGGGCGCTAGTACGCGCCTTACAAGCGGTTCAAGCAGCTCTGCCGAGCCGGTCGGCCACGGTTTGGGGGGAAGTCCAGCCATGCGCGCGTATATGGTGAGCGTGTGCCTCTGTGTCGAGAGTGGGCGTATTGGCTGAGGATGCGAACCGCGCCCCTCTTGCGGTGGCTGCCTGACCATTTAGGAATACGCCAAACGGAAGAGGGACTTTAATGGCAGACTATATTCTTGTGCTTGATGAAGGGACAACTTCGACCCGGGCAATGCTGTTCGCAAGCGATGGCGTGATGGTGGCAAGCGCTCAAAAGGAGCTCACGCAACACTATCCCCAATCGGGCTGGGTGGAGCACGATGCCACAGAGATATGGGAAAAGACCCGTGATTGCGCGCTGGAGGTGATCCCCAAGGCAGGCGGGGCTGCCATGATTGCGGGGATCGGCATCACCAACCAGCGTGAAACGGTAGTCGCCTGGGACAAGAAGACGGGCGAGCCGCTCACCCGTGCGATAGTATGGCAGGACCGCCGGACGGAGCCGCTTTGCGCCGCCCTGCGCGATGCGGGGAAAGAGGCAGATGTACAGGCGAAGACGGGCCTTTTTCTGGATCCCTATTTCTCTGGCACCAAAATGCGCTGGATGCTGGATAACGTCGCCGAAGTGAAGGCGGCGGCGGATGCAGGTACGCTCGCATTCGGGACTGTTGAAAGCTGGCTGGTTTTCAAGATGACCGGCGGTGCGGACCATATTACCGACGCCAGCAATGCCAGCCGGACCCTTTTGCTGGATCTGACAGGCGAGCAATTCGATGAGGAATTATGCGCCATGCTGGGCGTGCCGATGTCGACCCTGCCCAAAGTGGTCGACATGGCAGGCGAATTGGCGGCAACGGGCTCGTCTTTGTTCGGCAGCTCAATTCCTATTACCGGTCTCGCCGGGGACCAGCAGGCGGCAACAATCGGGCAGGCGTGCCTGACACCGGGCCAGACGAAAGCCACCTTCGGCACAGGGGCATTCATCCTCACGAACAGGGGAACTACTCCGCCAGCTTCGAAAAACCGGCTTTTGGGCACCGTGCTCAGCCAGATAAATGGGCAGCGTACTTATGCGATCGAAGGTTCCGTTTTCGTCGCTGGCAGCCTTGTCCAGTGGTTGCGGGATTCACTCGGGATTGTGGAAGTCGCCAGCCAGACAGAAGAGCTTGCACGGTCCATACCCGATAGCGGCGGGGTAACAATCGTTCCCGCTCTGTCAGGGCTTGGCGCGCCGCATTGGAATGCTGATGCGCGCGGGGTCGTCAGCGGACTGAGCTTCGCGAGCGGCAAAGCGGAACTGGCCCGCGCTGCCCTCGAATCCATGGCGCATCAGGCTTATGATCTGGCAGAGGCGTTTGCGGCTGACGGCACGGCTTGGGAAAGCTTGCGCATTGATGGTGGTATGTCGGCCAATAACTGGATGGCGCAAGACCTTGCCGACATGTTGGGCATTTGTGTCGAGCGGCCTGAATTTGTGGAAACGACCGCAGTTGGTGCTGCGATGCTCGCCGCAAGCGGGGCCGGGCTTTACGAAGACCTTGAAAGCGCCGCCGCGACAATGCGCGGGAAGCTGCAAAGCTTTGAACCTGATATGGAAGACAGCATTCGCGAAGACCGGCTTACCCGTTGGCGCAAGGCACTGGCAGCGGCATAACGTTGGCCATGAAAAAGGGGGGCTTAGCCGCCGCCCATTTCGCGGCCTATGCGCTCCTGAAACGCCCGTACGGGTGAGGAGGTCATGGCGAAATTCTGGCGCCATGCCTCATCCAGACGGGCAATCCTGCCATGAAGGCGCTCCGTCTCTGCGATCAGTTCACGGGTTTCGGGTTCAAGCAGCTGCAGCTGCTCGTCATCTGCGCTGCGATCGACAGGCAGAGCGCCGTGGAGCCTCACCTGCTTCTCGTTCAGCTCTCCTGAAAAATAGGCCCGCTGGTTGAGTAGCCACGCCAGAATATGCATCATTCTGGTTGTCGTTTTCAGCCCCTCAGTCGACAGAGCGAGCCGGATCATGGCGTCTTTCGTGGTGCCTGCCTGCTCATCCGGGATGATCGCACCCTGAGCGAATACAGCACGGACATCGTCCGCCAGCAAAAGCGCTTCGGTATAAAGGGCCTCGATGATCGGGCGCGAAAGGGAGTTGGTTCGGTTCATGTCGGGTCGCGTTGCTTGATTGGCGTTCGATACGCCTTCAAGCCCCTGTGCGCCACCGTGGTTTGGTTACTATCCCGTTGATTTAGAGAAGCCGTCCCTGCCTGATACAAGTCGGCTGCGTTAGCCATTTCTGCTAATCTTGGTTGCCATTGATGCAGAGATAGCCGCACTAATAGAGATTTGAAATCAAGCGATAATATCGGGAAGAAGCGTGTCTTCGATACTCGCAATCTGGTCTTTCAGCCTCAGCTTGCGCTTCTTGAGGCGGGCGATCTGGAGCATGTCCGACGAACCGGCTTCGGTTAACGCCGCTATCGCCGCGTCCAGATCACGGTGTTCCGAACGCAGCAGTTCCAGCTTCTTGGTAAGCTCGGCTTCGTTCATGGCTTGATCTGAAATCCCTAGAATGATGGGCGCCTCGCCCGTCGCCACTCCTACTAGACCATTTGTCGGCAATGTGCAGCTTCAATTCGTCGCGCAGACCGACTGATGTATCGATATAGGTTATCGTAACGCTTTGCATTGAAGGTGAGGTGTGGTTTGATCACTTTTGCGGCCCGGCCGCCTAGATGCCGAGTCGCTCCTCGGGGGCAACCCCCCGCTTATGCTAAGGAGAAGCGAATATGGCATCGTCCGCAGGTACGTCAGCAACACAGTCTCACGTTCATGCACTCCAGTCCAAGCACGCCGGCCTCGAAGCAAAACTGCACGAGGAACTGAACCGACCGTCGCCTGACGCTGCCACTATTCAACACCTCAAGAAACGAAAGCTCGCACTCAAGGAAGAGATTGCGAGGCACTGACCGGGCCCGCGCGAAAGGAAATTGCCTCCAGGTGGCGAGCGCTTTCTATTTTCGGATAGAGGGCCTTGCCGTGGGGTTTAACCGGCTTTGCTTTTGGTTTGGAACCAGCGTAGGCGATAAAGCCTGATGAGTGCTGCAGCTTCCGCCCGACAGATACTGACACATCTCCACGAGGTCATGGCCTCGCGCCTGCACGCGCAGGCCAAACTTGATCGCGTGGTTGAGATCATCGGCGAAAACCTCAGCAGCGAGGTGTGCTCGATCTACCTTCTGCGAGAAGGGTTGCTGGAGCTGTTTGCGACACGCGGTCTGAACAAAACCGCCGTGCACGTTACGCGCATGGCGATCGGTGAAGGCCTGACCGGCGTGATCGCCGACAATGTCGAAACGCTGAACCTTGCCGAAGCGAAAGCGCATCCCGACTTCCAATACCGGCCGGAAACCGGGGAGGAGAAATTCCATTCCTTCGCCGGTGTCCCGATTGTCTATCGTGAACGCGCGGTCGGCGTCTTGTGCGTCCAGCATGTCGAGCCGCGGCGATATGAAGACATCGAAATCGAAGCTCTGCAAACCACCGCAATGGTTCTGTCAGAGCTTATCGCCAATGCCGATCTTGTCGACGAAGAAGAAGCGAGGTCGCTCACAGCGGAGCAGACCGGTCCCCAGTCCTTAAGCGGGCTGACTCTGGTGAGTGGGCTGGGTGCGGGGCAGGCAGTGTATCACCAGCCACGTGTCCAGATCACTCAGGTCATGGCAGAAGACATCGAGGCAGAGCGCCAGCGTGTCTATCGGGCTTTCGATAAAATGCGGGAGCAGATTGATAACCTCGCAGGCCAGGCTGAATTCGGCGTGGGTGGGGAGCATGAAGAAGTGCTCGAAACCTACAAGATGTTTGCTTATGACGAGGGCTGGTCGCGCCGCATCAACGAAGCCATCGATTCAGGCCTTACAGCCGAAGCTGCGATCGAACGCGTGCAGCAGCATACCCGTATGCGAATGCGGGAAATTGACGATCCCCTGCTTGCAGATCGCATGCACGATCTTGAAGATCTGGCCAATCGTCTGCTTCGTATTGTCTCAGGCCAGCTTGGAACTGCCGCAGCGCAGAACCTTCCGCGCGATACGATCCTGATTGCTCGCAATCTCGGTCCGGCTGAATTGCTGGAATATGACCGGCGCCGGCTGAAAGGGGTCGTCCTTGAAGAGGGCTCTCTCACCGCGCATGTGGTCATTGTTGCGCGGGCAATGGGAGTTCCCGTTGTTGGCCGGGCAACTGGCGTTCGCGGTATAATCCGTGATGGCGACCAGGTGCTGCTGGATGCATCGCAGGGACAGGTTACAGTCCGCCCCAACGCGACTGTGGCGGAAGCGTTCAACGCCCGTATCGGGGAATCGCGGCAGAAACAGGCGGCTTACGCGGAGCTGCGCGATGTAGAACCCGTTACTCTGGACGGGACGCGCATTCAGGTGATGATGAATGCGGGGTTGAGGGATGATGTCAGCTCGCTTGCGATGACAGGTGCGGATGGAGTCGGACTGTTTCGGACGGAATTCCAGTTTCTAGTATCGGCAACGCTTCCTCAAAGAGAGCGCCAGATGCGCCTTTATCGTGACGTGCTCGAAGGGGCTGGCGATAAGCCGGTGATCTTCCGCACGGTCGATATCGGCGGGGACAAGGCTGTGCCTTATCTGGCAAATGACGTCGCCGAAGCAGATGAAAACCCTGCAATGGGATGGCGGGCACTGCGCCTTGCGCTTGAGCGCGAGGGCCTGATGAAAGCGCAGGCACGCGCTTTGCTGGAGGCGGCGGCGGGACGTTCGCTCTATGTCATGTTCCCGATGGTTTCGGAGCCATGGGAGTTCGATGCCGCCAAGAACGTGTTCGACGAACAGCTAGCGTTCCTGCGGTCGCGGAAAAAGCTTCTGCCCGAGGCCATCCATTTTGGCGCGATGCTGGAAGTGCCTGCGCTTGCCGAAGTGCTCGATCTGCTTTTGCCGAAACTGTCATTCCTGTCCGTCGGGACGAATGATCTGACGCAGTTTTTGTTCGCTGCCGATCGTGCCAACCCCAAACTGGCACAGCGATATGACTGGTTAAGCCTGCCCATCATTCGCTTTCTAAAGCGCGTGGCCGATGGCGCCTCAGGCAGTAATGTCGATATTGGTGTTTGCGGCGAAATGGGTGGGCGCAGGCTGGAGGCGCTTGCCTTGATGGGGATCGGTTTCCGCAGGCTTTCGATTACGCCTGCGGCTGTCGGCCCGATCAAGGAACTGGTTGGCCGTGTTGACCTGAACGATCTGACGCAAGCCATGTCGGAATGGCTTCGTGATCCCATGATTGATCTGCGTGTAGCATTGACGAGTTGGGCCGCCGAACGCGGCATTGAAGTCGACTGAGTTTCGTTTCGTCCTGTCGCAAAAGCGCCCAAAAATTGCGCTAGGCTTCGCGAAAGCTTGACTTCATTGCGTGTGAGCGATTGGGTGGTTGCGTCGCACAAAAATCAAAAATCTCACACCGGGGCGATCGGGTCATGTCCACCGAAGAGGAAATTGCAGATAACGAAGCTCCGGAATCCGTGAGCGAACCGCAAAGCGCGGGCGATGCCCTGCGCGCGGCCCGTGAAGAGCGGCGCATGACACTTGATCATGTCGGAGCGGAAACGCGCATCCCGATGCGTCATCTCCAAGCCATTGAATCGGGCGATTTCGAAAGCCTGCCGTCTCGCACCTATGCGATTGGTTTTGCAAAGACTTATGCCCGCACGGTTGGTCTGGATGAAACGACAATCGCGGATCAGGTGCGTGAAGAACTCGGCGAAGCCGGTCTTCGCCATTCGGGCGTTGGCCAGGGGATGGAGCCTGGAGACCCCGCCAAATTGCCATCCCGCGGGCTCGCATGGTTCGGGGGATTTGCCGCGCTGATACTGGTCATCGGCGTGATCGCTTTTGCGAGCACCTATTTCGGTGCCGGTACCGGACCTGCTTCGCTCATCGCACAGGAAGAAGAGGCCGCCGCTCAGGAACTGGCCGCTGCGCAAACGACCGAAGACGCGGCACAAACTGCTGCTCCTGTTCCGGAAGGGCAGGTCGTCTTTACGGCGACAACCGGCGAAGTATGGGTGCGCTTTTACGAAGAGGGCGGTGATCGCCTTTTCGAAGGGGTCATGACAGAGGGCGATACTTTCGAAGTGCCCGAAGATGCACAGGACCCGTGGATCAACACTGGCCGACCGAACCAGTTTGCAATCACGATCGGTGGTCAGGCAGTCGATCCTCTTTCCGAAGAGACGATCAACATGCAGGTCCCCGTTTCAGCTGACGCATTGCTCGCTCGGACGAGCGAGTAAGCATTTCCTGCGGATTTCGTGGTGTTACGGGGTCGACTTGCGCTCCCAGTGTGTTCACAGATTCGGTTAATATTCAGGTGGACGTCCGCATCATGGGCGGCGTTTCTGGCTCCGCCTGCCTGATGCGAGACTTAAGAGGAATCTCGACCGATGAAACCGACCCTTCGTACCGCAAAACCTTTGATTTCCAGCCTTTCGGTTCAGCGCCTTCGTAAATGGGTGGGCACCGGCGTGATCGGCGCGGTGGCTGCCGGTGTGATAGCCACATCACCAGCGCCCGTTTCTGCGCAGGACCAGTTGTCAGAAGCGCGCCTGCGCAAGATCGAAGCCGAAATCCGTGCGCTCCAGCGCAATGTTTTTCCGGGCGGTGACGGCCGTTATTTCGAACCGCAAATCTCCACTGCACAAGGCGGCTCTTCCTCCGGTGGTTCTACCAATGCGCCTTCGACGACGGCGGTGACCGATATTCTGGCGCGGCTTGATGCAATCGAAGTGCAGCTTCAGCAGCTGACGGCGCGTACCGAAGAAAACGCAAACGCAGTCGTCCAGTTCGAAACCCGTCTTGCAGCATTGGAGGCGTCTTCGTCTGGAAGCGCTGCGGCAACGGGTGGCGCAGTGGCTGCGACGACGGACGCTGGATCGGGAAGCGCGGGTGGCGAGACAGAGATTGCAAGCAGCGATCCGGTGCAGACCGAAACAGCGACGCAGCCGACCGGACCGACAGCAGAGCGGCGGGCTGCAGTTATGGCCATCACCAAACCGCAGACAGATGACGAAGCTGATGATGAATATTCCTACGGTTTCCGGCTGTGGAATGCAGGCTTCTATCCAGAAGCGCGTCAGCAATTGTCCAAGTTCGTAGAGGCCTATCCCAGCCACTGGCGGGCGTCTTACGGTCGCAACCTTCTTGGCCGCGCCTATCTTGATGATGGCAAGCCGGAAGATGCCGCGCGCTGGTTCCTCAAGAACTATCAGACGGACAAAACCGCTGCGCGCGCGCCGGATAGCCTGCTGTTCCTTGCCGAGAGCATGATCCAACTGAACGATACGCCCCGCGCATGCATTGCTCTGGCTGAATTCGGCGATACCTATCCTGCGGTTGCGACGGGGCGGTTGATGCAGAAGTACCAGACCAGCCGTAATCGTGTGACGTGCGACAGTTGACGGGCTGACGCAGAGCTGAAGGCGCTGTATTGGTTCAGCGATGGACGCGGCAACACTTCTCGACACGATCACCTCTGACGATTTCGGGCGGTTTGAGGATACTCTCGACAGCTTGTGGCCTGCGGAAAACCGCAGCGATCCCGATACAGACGAACCGGTTAAATTGGGCCTCGCTGTGTCGGGCGGGCCGGATTCGCTTGCCTTGCTCTTGTTGGCGGCGGCCACTTTGCCCGGTTCAATAGCGGTTGCCAGCATCAATCACGGGCTGCGCCCCGAAGCTTCGGCAGAGGTTGATCTGGTCAGAAACATCTGTGCGATGCTTTCTGTCCCCTTCACAGCGATCGAGGTCCGTCTGCGGTCGGGCAACGTTCAAGCCCGCGCGCGTGAGGCCCGCTATGCCGCCCTGTCGCGATGGGCGCGCAAAGAGAGGCTGGGGGGCATTTGCACAGCGCACCATGCCGATGATCAGGCGGAAACATTGCTGATGCGGATGTCGCGTGGAAGCGGGCTTTCGGGGTTGGCAGGCGTACGAGCTTACCAGCTTTATGGTGAGGGCGAAGAAGGGGGCGCTGTCCCCTTAATTCGGCCCTTGCTGAGCTGGCGCAAATCAGAGCTGGAAGCGATAGTTGCGGCAGCAGGTCTTGACCCTGTGCGCGACCCTTCCAATCAGCAGATGCAATTCGACCGCGTCCGTGTGCGCGAACATCTGGCGCGGCATGACTGGCTGGAACCGGAGGCGCTTGCCGCCAGTGCGGAACATCTCGCTGAGGCCTGGCGAGCGATTGAATGGTACGCGCAGCTTGACTGGGAAGAGATGGTTCACCGTGAAGAAGGAGACGGGCAAACCTTGGGTGTCATCCGGTACAATGCCAATGTGCCCAGGGTCGTCCAGATCGAAACCGTCCGCCGGATCGTTGCCGAGCTGGGCGGATTGGTGACACGAGCGGAAGCTGGACGTGCTGCGGATCGGTTGTGGCGCGGAGAAAACGCATCGCTAGGCGGCGTTCTGGCTGTACCGACGATAGGGCCGGTCGAACCGGTCGGCGTGGAAATGCGTGTCTGGCGGTTCACTGCGGAGCCGCCGAGACGAACGCATTAGATGTCCGCTAGGATTGCTTAGCTGATCTTGTCGCCGACACCGATCATCTTGCCGCGAGTGATCACGACCTTGTCGCCGCGTCCCGCAATGGCGAACAGCTTTTCAGCGAACTCATTCGGCACGCCAATGCAGCCGTGGCTGGCATAGCCGTTGATCACTTCCGACCCGTGGATAGCAATGCCATCCCATGTCAGGCGCAACGTCCATGGCATCGGCGCATTGTTGTATTTCTCGGATACGTTGTCCTTCTCCTTTGTCAGGATCGGGAAAGTGCCCAGCGGTGTCGGGTGCTTTCTGGTGCCGAGCAGGGCGACAGCAGTGCCGATTTCGTGACCGTCGCGGAACACGCTGATAACGCGGGCATCCAGATCCACGGTCATCACCAGCTTGCCTTTGGCAGGCGCGTTGCTTTCATCCCAGTACCAGTCGCCATAGCGGAAGGGGCCTTCCGGAATGGTCAGGATGCTTTTCAGCGTGAAAGGATCGGCCTTCACCGGAGCCTTGTTCGCGACCCTTGCTGAGGGCGGCGGCGTGATCGGATCGGGTGCGGGAAGAGCTTGCACCTGAGGCCGCGAAATCATGCGCGTTGCAGGACCGCGGGCAGGGGCCGTTCCCGAGCCGACGACCGGCAGGCTTTCACCAATCTCCGGCAGCTTGGGCTTCGGCGCCGGCAGGCTTTCTATGCGGTTGGTGGGCGCAACATCCACGCCATAAGGCTGCGGCAGGCTGGGGTCGACGACCAGCGAAGGGCCACCCGTTGCAGGATCGAAGGCGCGGATGGCGTCTTCGGCTTCGCGAGCGATTTCCTGCGCTTCATCAGCGGCGGCTGCAGCCTCTGCAGCGGTCGGCTGCTCCGACGCAATCGAAGAGGTCGTCCCAAGCGAGGCGAGCGCCGCGATCGCGGCAAAGCGGAGCGGGTGCGTGATCTGTTTCATGCGCACTATATGCCGTAAAACGCGCGTAACTGCCAGTGGCTAACGCGGTGACGTCCTAAGAAGGGACGGCGTTCTGCCATTTCTTAACGCGGTAATTTACAATGTTTTACAGGTGCTTGCCCAAATCCCAAGCCTATTTGGCGAGATGTTCCTGCGCGAAGGCGGCTGCCGCACCGAGCAGGCCCGGCTGCGGATGCACGATCAATTTCACGGGAAGACCGGCCATCAGACCGGCAAAACGTCCTTTTGCAGTAAAGCGTGATGCAAAGCCCGAAGCCAGCAATGTCTCTCTGATTCGGTAGCCAAGGCCACCCGCAATCACAACGCCGCTTGCCCCTTGAACCAGCGCGATATCGCCTGCGACCGAACCCAGTGACAGGCAGAAACGGTCAACTGCGGCTGCGGCAAGGCTGTCTTCGCCAGATACGCCTTTTGTCCAGATCGAGATATCGTCGACTTCGGCAATGGCCCGCCCCTCCATTGCGGCGAGCGTCTGGTAAATATCGACGATGGCAGGGCCGCAAACCACGCGCTCATAGGAAACGCGCATATGGCGTTTGCGCAGACGAGTGACAATCTCATCCTCGATTGCATCGAGCGGGGCGAAATCGCCATGCCCGCCCTCTGTCGCCTGAACGCGATAGCGACCTTCTGCACCGCGCCAGAAATGGGCAACGCCAAGGCCGGTGCCCGGGCCAATTACGCTGATCGTTCCGTCTTCAGGCAGATCGACATCCGGGCCAGTGATGTGAACGAAGTTATCGTTGCCGACCCTTGCCGTTGCATGGGCCACTGCGCTGAAGTCGTTCACGATGGTATGTCTGGCGCAGGCGAGCTTGCTTGCAATCAGAGGGGGGCGAAGGACCCATGGATTGTTTGTAAACCGGATGATTTCGGGATCGACTGGCCCAGCAGCCGCCATTGCCACGCTGTCTGGCAAGCTACCGCCCATCTGATCGCGGTAATCCTCCCACGCTGTCTGGAAACTCGCATGGTCTTTCGTATGCAAGGTGACCGGTTCGGACAGCGCGATTTCGCCATCGTCGCCTATGGTTGCAATGGCGAACCTGGCATGCGTGCCGCCGATATCGACGGAAACGATATCTGTGCTCACAGCCCTGCGCTCGCCAGCATCGCGCTTGCGCCCTGTTCCGCCCCGTCAGCCTGTAGTTGGAGCATCCGGAACAATTCACGCCCAACGCCGACCTGCGCATCAGGCTCCGCCACAGCTTCGCGCGCATCAAGGTCGGCATCAGTAGATAAAGCCCCCGTCTTCGCACAGACGCGCACAATGTCTCCATCACGCAGTTTTGCCAGCGGGCCCGCACCCAACGCCTCGGGCGTGCAGTGAATTGCCGCGGGCACCTTGCCGCTTGCGCCGGACATGCGGCCATCTGTGACAAGCGCGACCCGATGCCCACGGTCCTGCAAGACACCCAGCGATGGGGTAAGGCCGTGCAGCTCCGGCATGCCGTTGGCGCGCGGCCCCTGAAAACGGACAACAACCACGACATCGCGATCAAGCTCGCCCGCCTTGAAGGCGTCTTTGACGGCTTCCTGTGTTTCAAACACGCGGCATGGTGCCTCGATTGTAAAGCGGTCTTCCGGAACGGCAGAAGTCTTAAAACAGGCGCGGCCAAGATTGCCAGAAACCAATTTCATACCGCCGTCACTCTGGAAAGGAGCATTTGCCGGTCGCAGCATCGTTTCATCGCGCGACTGTTCGACCTTTTCCCAGGCCAGCGCATCGTCCGACCAGACAGGCTCCGCCCTGTACGCGTCAAAGCCTTCGTCCCAGACAGTCAGAATATCGCCGTGGGCAAGGCCAGCATCCAGCAGCTCAGAAATGACATAACCCATGCCGCCTGCATGATGGACCTGGTTCACATCGCCCGATCC
>JAXHVK010000070.1:0-14481 GCA_034211135.1 Pseudomonadota bacterium | reverse complement strand
TCTCAAGCTTGCCGATTAAGGGGCTGGTAGGGACTTCGGGGCCCTTTGAGTCCTGTGCGTAAGCAGGCGCGGCCGCAGCCGCCCCAATTGCGGCTACCGCCAGGAGTGCGACTTTATTCATGCTCCGGACCCTTCGTCAAAGAGACTTTGCCTGGTTGTTCTGGGGTTAGTTGCTCTGGCTGAGGAAGCCAGCCTGATTCTCTTCGAGGAACTTGCGGCTTTCTTCATTGCCACGGCGCGAAACCAGGGCCCATTCGCGATTGGTCATGCAGGTCCGGTTGCGCTTCGCACGCGAACCGATCACCGGCTCGCTCTTGCAGCGGACGTAGTCAGGATGGTTCTTGTCCTTGATCTTCTTTTTCTTTTGCTTCTTTTTCTCGGTTACTTCGATGTCAGCGGCGGCTTCGGGGCCTTTGACTTCGGTTTCGGTCGCAGGCTGCGCAGCGGCGGCCTGAAGTGCGAAAATACTTGCTGCAAAAAGAGTAAAGCTCACGGGGTATTCCTCCTTTGTGTCTGATCTACGTAACACAGCGGTTGGGATATACAAAGGGCGCAAAAAGAAAGGGGCGAGCCTTGCGGCCCGCCCCAAACTTTTGCCTGTTGTCAGACGTTCTGGATCAGAACGAGAGACGCAGGTTTGCCGAGTAACGACGGCCGAGCGGGTCGTATGTCGACGGGTAGATGTTACCGCTGTTGAACGCGGTGGTACCGATGTTCGAACCAACAACCGAAGGCTGGTTGTCGAACAGGTTCTGCACGGTGAACGTGAAGAGCACGTTTTCGATGACGTCCCACTGGAACGACAGATCGAAGTAGCTCTCTGCCGGGATCTGGGTGAAGTCAACTTCACCGAAGACCGACGAGTTACCGACAAACGCAGCACCCTGGTCAGCGATGTCGAGCGGTTCCTGCTCAACGCCGCTGAGGTAACGCCAGCGCAGTGAAAGCGAATAGTCTTCCATGAAGCTGAGCGTCGTACGCTGGTTGAAGATGAACTCCGGCTGGATCGAGCCGCAGTTGACCGAGTAGAAGCCGACACAGTCACGGTTGACGGATTCACCGGCAATCGCCTGGAAGCGGTTCTCGTTGGTCCACGTACCGTCGAACGACAGGGTCAGGCCGATGTCGTCAGTCAGGTCAGTGCCGTAGCGGATCTGAACGTCGATACCATCGGTCTGGATCGCACCAAGGTTGGTGAGGTTCTGCAGGAAACCGCGAACTTCGTTCGGGGCACCAGCAAGACCACCGGTCGTGGCACTACGCTCGATCAGCTGACAGAACGGGTTGGCATTGAAGTCCAGAACACCGTCGTAACAACCGGTGTTGATGTCACCGATCGTTGCGGAACCGATCGTGTCTTCGATCGAGATGTTCCAGTAGTCGACAGTAAGCGAGAGACCCGGGATGGCAGCCGGCTGCGCAATGAAGCCAAGCGTCCAGGTTTCAGCCTTTTCGGTGTCGAGCTGCAGGTTACCACCCGAGGTGGCGTTAACCTGACCAGCCGGCGGAGGCAGAATGCCGCCAGAGTTTACGACAGCTGCCGGTGCACCCTGAGCGATACAGACAGCAGCAAGAGCTGCATCCTGCGTCGGGGCTGCGCCTGCGCAACGGTCAATCTGGAGGTTGCTCAGACCGGTTGTGACCGGGAAGAACAGCTCACCGATGTTCGGTGCACGTGCCGCTTTCTGGAAGTTGCCGCGGATTGCGAAACCGTCAACCGGTTCCCAAGTCGCGCCGACTTTCCAGGTGAACTCGTTGCTCGAAAGCTCGTAGTTCGAATAACGACCGCCCAGTTCAAGGGTCAGGTTTTCAGCAAAGGTTACGCCTTCGAGGATCGGGATAACGAGTTCGCCGAATACGTCGAACACGTCATACGAACCGGTGAAGTTCGGGTCGGCACCGCCGCCACCGACAACCGCGCCGGGGGTCTGCGAAGCTTCATCCGAAACCTGGCCGGTGCTGAACTCACGATATTCTGCACCAACAGCGAAGTTCACCGGCGATGCGTCGAACAGCGAGATCGGAAGGTCGCCGAAGATGGCGCCCTGAACCGTACCGATGCTGGACTGGTCGATGACCTGCTGTGTCAGGCTGAAGACGTAGTCCTGAGCGGCCTGGCCGCCGAGGTCGCCTGCGAGGCCGAACAGGTTGATTGCTTCACAACCACCCGAAGTATCGGCGCACTGTACGCCGCCGGCACCATCAGGGATGGCGAGGAGCGACTGCTGCAGACGTGCAAAGCGAGCGAAGCCCGACTGGCGCTGGATACGCTCGGATTCACCGTAGGTGGCCGAGATGTCGTATTCGATGCTGTCGGTGATGTTGCCGCGTGCACCAACCACGAGGTTGAACAGCGTGGTGGTGAAGTCGGAGTTACGCGTGCCGGCTTCGATCGTACGACGACGCACCTGCGTACCGAACTGGACGTAGTCGGGGTTAGCCGAGCCGTCTGCCAGAGTTGCACCGAACTGCGTGTTACGCGCAGCGGTGAATTCCGCATCCGACAGACCCAGGGCATCACCGAAACGCTGTGCGATTGCGTCGGGGATGAACGGGTTGTTGAGGTTCAGCTGGTACGTGTTGAAGAACGAACCACCCGGCGCGATGATCGTCGAAACGGTCTGCTTCGAGAACACTGCCTGGCTGTAAACTTCGACATTGTCGGAGATTTCGTAGTTCGCAGAACCATAAACGTTGAAACGCTCAAACGGTGTCTGGAAGATGTTGAACGGGTTGAAGTTGAACGGGCCAGCGGCGCTGTTCACGCCCGGGCTGATGTCCGTACCAGCTTCGTTGATCTGACCGATGACGGTGCCGAACGGCTCACCCGTTGCCGGATCGACCGGGCCGGTGAAGACGATGTTGGCCGGAACCGAGTTCGACGAACCGCCTGCATTGCCCGAGAACGAGCTGACGTTGAACAGCGAGAAGTCGCGATCGCCCTGGAAGACGGCGCTCTGGTCCTGATAGCCAATGCTGAGGACTGCATTACCACGGCCATCGTCGAAGTTACCACCAACGGTAAGTTCCGTACGATAGATTTCGCCGTCGCCTTCTTCGGTGATCGTGCTGGTGGCGTTGAGTTCGACACCGGCAAAGTCACGCTTGGTGATGAAGTTGACAACACCCGAAACCGCGTCCGCACCGTAAGTCGTGGTAGCACCACCGGTCAGGATGTCGGTACGCTCGATAACTGCGAGCGGAATGTTGTTAAGGTCGACACGGCCGGTTTCGTCGGCCGGAACGAAGCGACGACCGTCAAGCAGGACGAGGTTACGGACCGAGCCGATACCGCGCAGGTTGACGAACGATGCACCGCCGTTGCCGTTGTTAACAGCCGAACCAACGCTCGGGACTGCGCCCGGAAGTTCGCGGAGGAACTGTTCCGCAACGTTGGTCTGACGCAGTGTCAGTTCTTCTTCGCCAATGGCTGCAACCGGAGTCGACAGGCGCAGGTTGGGATCGGTAACGCGCGAACCCGTAACGATGATGGCTTCGCCGTCGATCGCTGCGGTTTCTTCCGTTTCCGTGTCCTGAGCGAAAGCAGGCGTTGCTGCCAGCGCGAGGCCGACAGCGAACGAGCCGGCGCTCAGTCGCAAGTGAGTGGCTTTTTTCATAGGTTCCTTACCCTCTTTAATGCCTGGTCAGGTGGCTCCCCTCCTGACCGTTGCTTTGGCTGGAGATCGAGATTCTCAGTCTCTCCCCGAACTCCATCCAGTCGGTGGGCAATTTTCCGTAGGGGAATGCGGCACTTAGAGGGTGCCGGCACTCCTTACGGAAACTGCCTCGGACTTCCGAATGGACCCTTCATCGGGTCAAGGGAAGCGACGCTCGCAGAATTAGTGAAAATCGGGCGGCGTTGTAGCGAAGTTGCAACAGTGCCCTGCTGTGGGCATTAGCCCTTTTTGCGGAGCCACTTATGGCAAATCCGCACTATCGTTGTGTTGCGCTTGCAACGACATCGAATGCAACGGTGACACGCTCTGCCTCACAGCCGGAAAACTGGCGGGTGCCGTGATACAGGGTTGAGGGAAACAGCGCGAGGTGGCCTTCTTGTGGCCTGACGGTTTCGAGCGGTTCCAGATCCAGTCCCAAATCGTGTGGGGGGCGCCCTAACTCCAGCCAGCCGTCTTGCGGTGCCTCGCTGATCTCAGGAGGCACAGTAACGTAAAGCGCGGAAGAGATAATACCCGCGGGGTGGACGTGCGTCGCGTGCCTGTCTCCTGCGCCCGTAAGTCGCACTGACCATGATCCTGCCAAACCCCAGTCCGCTTCGCGGTGGCGCAGCAGGGGATGTTCTGCGTCTGCGTCGGGAAGTTCGGCGCGGTATCGGGCAACGGTTTCCTCAATCGCGGCCCTAAGTTCGGCAAGCTCTGGCTCCGTTCGCTGAAGGAGATTGCCGCGAGTTTGCGATCCGCCGCGCAATGACTGGGCTAACGGCATTCCGGCGTCTTTGTGCAGTGTGGACAGCAGTTTACGCACGCGCGCCAACAGATCGGGGGAAGCGGCCAGAGGGCGAAACTGGATCAAACCTGACTGTGCGTGCAGCCACTGCGCCTTGCGAAGTGCCTGCGCCGAATCGCCCGCGCGCCAGGAGGTGTCTTGCAACGCCCATGCCGAGACATTGGACGGCTCCCGCCACAGCACTGTGCCAAGCAGATCATCAGCCGCTTCGAACCGGCCTGCTCTTAACAAATGCCGCGCTTTTGCGAGCTTCTCCTGAGTCGTTTCCAGCGCGAGAGTGTCAAACAACCTATCAGCCCGCTGCCATTCGCCGGCGCTGCCCGTATGCATTGCCTCCAGAAGCCTGAAATGCGGTTCTTCGGGAAAGCGCATGCTCGCCTGCGCCGCAACCGCAGCCGCTTGTGCATGATACCCTATGCCTGCCAACGCATCGCAATGGGCAGCAGGGATATTCGGGTCTTGCGGAGCCTTGCTCGCCGCTTTGGTGAAGGGGGCGGTAAAGTCCTGCTCCCCATCCGCCAGATAGAGCGAGCTGAGGAATGACAGCGCCGCTGTGAACCCCGGTGCCTGCGTAGCAATCTGTTCGGCCACGATACGCGCGCCCTTGCGATCGCCCGCACGATCCAGCGCCTGCGCCTTGCCCAGATGCAGATCGGGATTGCCGGGATCATACCGCAAGGCTGCATCGAAATAGGAAAGAGCCGATGCCTCGGCACGGTCCAGCGCGATCCGTGCCCGTAAGTGCAGGGCAGGTGCAGCGTCGGGCGCGGATTGGAGAATCGTGTCCACCATTTTACCGGCGGCAATCAGGTCACCTGCATTGCGCGCGGCATGGGCGTTTTCGAACAGCGCCTGCAAATCGCCGGCACTGCGCGGCTGCCGGGATGTCACGACCTCGCCTTCCTCGTCCGGCTTTTCATCTCCATTTGAGACCACCGTGGCGGCTCCTTGAGTAAATTGCACTGTTGATTCCCGTTCGCACGTCCCATAGTCATGCGCCAACACCTAGTGAGTAGCAAAACGCAACCTGATTTCGGCTTCGCTGCGACACTAGCCCCATAAAGTGGAAATTCGGGAGAGAGAACCATGACCACCGCTTATATTGTCGATGCCGTCCGGACTGCCGGTGGCCGCCGTGGAGGGCGCCTTGCCGGCGTGCACCCCGTCGATCTGCTTGCCAAATCTCTGGATGCGGTGGTGGACCGCAGTGGAATTGACCCCAGTGCGATTGATGATGTGGTGACGGGCTGCGTCAGCCAGGCGGGCGAACAGGCGATGCAGGTCGGTCGCATGGGCGTGCTCGCATCGAAGTTGCCGCAGAGCACTCCGGCTGTCACGATTGACCGTCAGTGCGGTTCTTCCCAGCAGGCGATCCAGTTCGCAGCGCAGGCCGTGATGAGCGGTACGCAGGATGTTGTCATCGCCAGCGGCGTCGAAAGCATGACGCGCGTGCCAATGGGCTCCAACGCGACGCTGCATATGAAAGAGGGGTTGGGCCACTATAAGTCACCGGGGCTTGAGGAAAAATATCCCAAAATCCAGTTCAGCCAGTTCATGGGCGCTGAAATGATCGCCAAGAAACATGGCATGACCAAGGATGAGCTCGATCAATTCGCCCTCGACAGTCACAAGAAAGCCATCGCCGCAACAGAGGCGGGCGCGTTCAACAATGAAATCGTGCCGATCGCGATTGAAACGCCGGAAGGCGATGACACGCATTCGGTCGACGAGGGCATCCGCTTTGACGCGACGCTGGAAGGGATTGCTGGCGTCAAGCTGATTGATCCCAATGGCATGGTGACAGCTGCATCCGCCAGCCAGATCTGTGACGGGTCTTCGGCGGTGCTGGTCGTTTCGGAAGAGGCGCTTAAACAGCACAATCTCACCCCGATGGCCCGTATCCACAATCTGACAGTGACTGCAGGCGATCCTGTGATCATGCTGGAAGAACCGCTTTTCGCGACTGACAAGGCGCTTCAGCGTGCGGGCATGAAGATCGAGGACATCGACCTGTACGAAGTGAACGAAGCCTTCGCCCCTGTGCCGCTCGCCTGGCTGAAGCATACCGGTGCTGACCCGGAAAAGCTCAATGTGCATGGCGGTGCGATTGCGCTGGGCCACCCGCTTGGCGCTTCAGGCACAAAACTGATGGCAACGCTGGTCCATGCGCTGAAGCGGCATGACAAGAAATTCGGCCTGCAAACGATGTGTGAAGGCGGCGGCGTCGCCAACGTCACCATCGTTGAATCGCTCTAAATCCTTATACATTCGAGAGGACAACATAATGGAAGTTTCATCCAATACCCCCGCAGTCGTAACCGGCGGGGCATCGGGCCTCGGTGAAGCCACCGCCCGTGCCATCGCGTCAAAGGGTGCAAAAGTCGCCATCTTCGACATGAACGAGGAAAAGGGCGAAGCCGTCGCAGCCGACATTGGCGGCGTGTTCTGCAAGGTAAACGTGACCAGCGACGAAGACGTCGATGCAGGCTTTGCCAAGGCACGCGAAGCGCACGGTCAGGAGCGTATCCTCGTCAATTGCGCAGGCATCGGCAATGCGATCAAAACCGCCAGCCGCGACAAGCAGACCGGCGAAATCAAGCATTTCCCGATCAGCGCGTTCGACTTTGTGATTCAGGTAAACCTGATCGGCACATTCCGCTGCATCGCCAAATCGGCGGCAGGCATGATGAGCCTTGATCCGATGAATGAAGAAGGCGCACGCGGTGCCATCGTAAACACCGCATCGGTTGCCGCTGAAGATGGGCAGATGGGTCAGGCGGCCTATTCCGCATCAAAAGGCGGTGTTGTGGGCATGACTCTGCCGATCGCACGCGACCTGATGCGCGAAGGTATCCGTGTGAACACGATCCTGCCGGGCATCTTCAACACCCCGCTGATGAATGCAGCTCCGCCGCAGGTGAAGGAAGCGCTCGCCGCATCCGTCCCGTTCCCCAAGCGTCTGGGCTATCCCGAAGAATACGCAAAGCTGGCTATGACCATGATCGAAACCGGCTATTTCAACGGCGAAGACGTGCGCCTTGACGGTGCAATCCGCATGGCCCCGCGTTAAACGTCAGTCAGCAGGCGTTTGAGCCAAACAAAAAGCCGCCCGGAAGCGAATATCCGGGCGGCTTTTTCGTGTTCTGAGCGTGTAGATCAGGCTGCGGTCTGCATCAGCGCAACCTTGCCGGTCCATGCATCGTCCTCAACCGCGTCGGCCAGCACCTGCGCAACATCGCCGCGCGTCGCCTGTGCGCCCGGATCAACATCATCGCCGATCACGACATTACCTGTCGGGCCATCGTCATTCAGGCTCACAGGACGCAGGATCGCATAGTCGAGATCACTTTTCATCAGCCGCTCATCAGCGTCATGCTTGGCATCAAGATAGTGTTTCAGATCGCTGTCTTCGGGCGGGTCGCCAGCGCCGACAGAGCTGAGCATCACAAAGCGGCGGACATCGGTTTTCTCTGCAATGTCAATCAGGTTGATGGCGCCATCGCGGTCAACCTTGTCTGTCATTTCCGCGCCTGTGCTACCACCTGAACCTGCGGCAAAGACAACGACATCGCAGCCGTCTGTCACGCTTTCGTTCAGATCGGTAAGATCGCCAAGCCGCGTTTCCACGCCTTCGGGCAGGTCGCTTGTGTCAGACCCTTCGCGCACCATGGCAACGGTCGAATGGCCGCGTTCGTGAAGTTCTTTGGTGAGGCGAAGGCCGGTATTTCCGGTGGCACCGGCGATGAGGATTTTCATGGAATTCTCCAGTAATTCGATTTGTCGAAGCGGGCGCAATCAATGCGCGAAAAAGGCCAGCGGTCTGGCCGTGTTCATGATCCGGCGCCGTGGCCGGAACATGCCGCTGTATTTGTATGATCAACGGGTCCGCTGGGATGATGTTCCGAGATTTCCGGTTTGATCGGGCCAGCCAGACACAAATCCTCTTGAACACCGGCGCGGGCGCTTTCACACTCTTTTGCAAAGGAGAGGACATTCATGACAGACCCAACCCAGATCACGGTCGAAAAGGCCGATGGTATCGCCACGATCACGCTCAACCGGCCGGAAAAGATGAACGCCTATACGCGCAATATGGGCGCAGAGATCATCGCCGCGATGGATGATATTGATGCGGATGACAGCATTCGCGCGGTCATCTTCACCGGCGCGGGAGATCGCGCATTTTGTGCCGGCGCTGATCTGACGCCAGAGGGCGGAGGCCATGTATTCTCGGACCCGACGCAGGTGGACGACCTTTCCGATGAACGGGTGCGCGATGGCGGCGGGCGGCTGACCTTGCGCCTGTTTGAAAGCAAAAAGCCCCTGATCTCGGCTTGCAACGGCGTTGCTGTGGGCGTGGGGGCGACGATGCAGCTGGCGATGGATATCCGTCTGGCCAGCGATACCGCCCGATATGGTTTCGTATTCGCCCGCCGCGGCATTGTGCCAGAGGCTGCATCAAGCTGGTTCCTGCCGCGCCTTGTCGGGATCAGTCAGGCGCTTGAGTGGTGTTATTCGGGTCGCGTATTCGGGGCAGAAGAAGCGAAGGCGGGCGGGCTTGTCCGCTCCATCCATTCCCCCGAAACGCTGATGGACGAAGCCCGCGCTATCGCGAACGAGATTGCTCAGAACACCAGCGCGGTATCGGTTGCAATGACCCGCGCGATGATGTGGCGCCTGATGAATACCGATCACCCGATGGAGGCGCACAAGATCGACAGCCGCGCCATCTACAAGCTTTCCCGCGGGGCCGACGCGAAAGAAGGGATTGCCAGCTTCCTCGAAAAACGGGCTCCGGAATATCCGGCCAAGGTCAGCGAAGACATGCCGGACTTCTACCCGTGGTGGGAAGATCGCCAGTATAGCTAGGCTGCGAAATTCCGGTCGGTTCGGGGCGGGGAGGGCGCATGCCTTCGCGCCCTGAACTTGCAGTCGAACTGGTTTCATGGGAAATCATCACCCATGACATTGGAAAATCCAGGCAAAACGGGCGTTAAGAAGGAAACCGGTCTGCCAAACGAGGCAGCGTCTTCACAGCAATTGGGGGACTTTCTCCCCTATCAGCTATCCATCGCGTCCAACATGGTCAGCGCTTTGATCGCCGAACGCTATCGCAAGCGTTTTGGCCTGAAGATACCGGAATGGCGGGTTATGGCTGTTCTGGGCGATGCGACCGATGGCGATGGCTCCATGACACAGCGCGCCCTGACTGAAGTGACCCTGATGGACAAGGTCGCCGTCAACCGCGCCTGCAAGGTTCTGGAGGAACGCGGCCTGGTCGGACGGGTGCCGAACGCATCCGATGGCCGATCCCACCTGCTTGCGCTCACCCAAGAGGGCAGAGCCATCCATGCAGAGGTTATGCCGCTGGCGCTGGCGACGGAGAAAGAGATTTTCGACGGCTTTAGCGAGGCTGATCGCAAGAAGCTTCGCACCATGCTCGACCGCCTGCGCCAGCGTGTGACGGAGCTGGGAGGGGATCTGGCCTGACGCCAAGACGCCAAAATCCTGACGCCGATAACGAAAACGGCCCGCAAGCTTTTCTGCCTGCGGGCCGTTTTGATTTTCATGTTTCTGTTCGGATCACTCGATAAGAGCGTCGTTGATCGAACAGGCCGCCGGGCCGAGAATAACGATGAACAGCACCGGCAGGATAAACAGGATCAGCGGAACCGTCATGATCGCCGGCAGACGCGCGGCTTTTTCTTCGGCGCGCATCATGCGTTCGTTGCGGAATTCGGCTGAAAGCACACGCAGCGCTGATGCGAGCGGCGTACCATAGCGTTCGGTCTGGACCATCGTCGTCACCACGCCTTTGACCGCTTCGAGATCGACGCGATAGGCGAGGTTGTCGAACGCCATTTTACGTTCGGCGAGGAAGGACAGTTCAATCGCGGTAAGTGCGAATTCGTCACCCAGTTCCGGATAGGCGCGGCCCAGTTCCTTGGCGACGCGGTTGAAGGCACTGTCGACCGTCAGACCCGCTTCCGCACAGATCACCAGCAGATCGAGCGCGTCGGGAAGGCCTTTCTGGATTTCCTTCGTGCGTTTGTCCGACTTGTTCGAAAGGTAGAGTTCCGGACCTTTATAGCCCAGGAACAGGCAGGCTGCCGTGCCGCCCAGCTTGTACAGGTCGCTTTCGAATTCGAAATAGTTGACGACATAGAATGTGATGAAGCCGAAAATGCCCAGCACGATCGGCAGAATGGCGCGCAGGCCGATGACGATAACCGCCAATTCCTTGTTCCGGTAACCGGCATGGGCCAGTTTCTGCTGGACGTCTTTGACCTGACTGTCCTGCAACAGCTTCATGCTGCCAAGCTGGTCTTTGACCTTGTTGGTCGTATCCGTCTTGCGGGCGAGGCTCGCGCGTTTTTTCGCTGCCGATTTGACGATGCCGGATTTCAGCTCGTCGCGGCGTTCATTCAACGCCTTCACGCGCTTTGCCATCGGGTCGCGGATTGTCAGCGCGGTGTAGATCGCGAACATGACAGCGAGTGCGGCCAGTCCGGCGAGTACGGTGCCGACAAAGACAACGTCAAAGCCTAGAAGAGTGGGTCCTGCGGGTTGATCAATCATGTTGTGTTTCTCGCCCCCGTCAGATTTCGAAGCTGACCATTTTGGCCATGATGCCCACGCCAATGCCCATCCAGACAAGGCCGCCAAGCCCGGTCACGATCAGGCGATCGTCGGTGAAGAAAGTGCCCAGATAGCTGGGGTTGATCCAGTAGATCAGGCCGAACACGATGAACGGAAGCGAACCGACGATATAGGCGGATGCTTTCGATTCAGAGCTCATCGCCTTGATCTTCAGCTTCATCTGCGAACGCTTGCGAAGCACGTCGGCCAGGTTGGACAATGTCTCTGCAAGGTTACCACCCGTTTCGCGCTGAATGGCGAGAGTGATGCAGAAGAAGTTGAATTCCGGAATGCCAAGGCGGTCGGCGGTTTCCTGAAGGGAATCCTCCATCGTCTTACCGATCTTGATGCGTTCCACGATCCCTTTGAACTCGATACCGACAGCGCCGGGAACTTCCTGAGCCACAACCGCAAGGGTTTCCGTGACAGGCAGACCTGAACGCAGGCCACGCACCAGAAGCTCGATAGCGTCGGGGAATTTGCTGTTGAACTGCGCTGTCCGCTTGGTGATCATCATGCCGATCACAAGGTGCGGAAGACCCGCACCGATCAGCAGGCCGACGCCCGCGGCCAGCAGCAGCGCGCCGGACTGGATGAAGATGACAACAGCGATAACCAGCGCCAGACCCAGCGAGGCGTAAATGTAGTTTGAAACAGTGATACCGCGGCCCGTGCGGTCAAGCCGCATTTCGAGCGCTTCCAACTGGGAGCCGGAGCCTGCGACTTTGTAAGCCTTGGGCTTGCGGGCTGCGATCGCTTTCTTGAACTGCGATTCAACCTTGGCATCCATACTGTCGGAATGGCGATAGCGCAGCGCTTCCATCCGGCGTTTCTGCGCCTGCGCGGCACCTGAGCTGTCGATAAGGTAATAGCCTCCGACAAGGATGCCGAAAATCACAAGCGTGATCATCAGTGTCTGGATGATGTCCATGAGTTTCGCGTCCTGCCCTGTCTTACCTGTTCGGCTTTGTTACGATCGAGACCATGCCGGTCAGCTGATCGGGGCAGGGGAGGGAAGGCTTTCACCTGCGGTCCCCTGCCTCGTCGATCAGCTGTCTATTCGGCAGTTTCCTCTGCCTTGTTCTTCTTCGCCAGCAGCGATTTGAAGTCGAAGCCGCCAAGCAGCGATTTCTTCTCTTCTGTCACAGCTTCCAAGTCTTCCTCGCTGGCGCCCATTACGCGCTCTGCGATCTGCTTGATGGCGGCGGTTGCCTTGCTCGAACGGTTTGCGTCGACAAAGACCTGACCCAGCTTGGCTGCGTTGGAAGCGGCCTTCACATCGTAAGGGACAGAGAAATCGACCCGGCGTTCGATCGACGCTTCGAAATCGGCTTTGCTGATTTCGGCGGCGCCCGGCTGGACCTTGTTCGCAACGATCATCGGATGTGCGTGCGGTGCGTTGGCCTTGAGCCACGAAAGGATACGGATCGTATCACGGGCGGAAGCCAGCGTCAGTTCGCAAGTCAGAAGAACAAGGTTCACGTCAGCCAGAAGCTGCGGGAAGTTGATCAGCATGTTGCGCGGCATGTCGATGAGAGTCATCTCGAATGCCTGACGGAACTCTTCCTCCAGTTGGACGAAGGCCGCGCCATCGGTCATCAGCGGCTGGTTGATCGGAGCCTCTGCCGAAAGGATCGACAGGTTATCATTGGCGCGGATCATGGCGCGTTCGATAAACAGGCCGTCAATACGGCTGGGATTGTCGATCGCATCGGTCAGGCCGCGGCCCGGTTCCAGATCCAGTGCCAGCGCGCCTGTGCCAAAATGCACATCAAGATCAAGCAGCGCAGTCGGAGCGTTGTGATCCTGGCTGAACAGCCATGCCAGCGAAGTGGCAAGAGTGGATGCACCCACGCCGCCGCGTGTGCCGACAACAGCGGTCGAGATATGGCGTTTCACCGCGCCTTCATCACCCGCTTTGGGAGAGGTGAAGACTGCCAGTGCCTGGTTCAGCGCATCATGCACCTGCTGCGCTGACAGCGGTTTGAGCAGATAATCATGGATGCCGCTGGCCAGCAGATCGCGATACAGGCGCACGTCGTTGACTTGCCCGATGGCGATCACAACCGTGCCCGGTTCGCAAACTTCTGCCAGAGCGTTGATGTCGTTCAGCGGGTCGCCGCTTTCCGAAAGGTCGACGATCAGGATCGCAGGGCTTGCGCTAACCGAAAGCGACTGGATCGCATTGCGCAGGCCGCCTTTGTTGCACTTTTCCGGCTGCCAGCCCATTTCGATGATGACGGGGCGGAGGACGTCCAGAGCGCTGTCGTCGCAGATATAGGCTGCAAACGGATCGCGGTTGCCGGGAAGGCCTGATTTCCATGGAGCGTTCATGACTTAGTTTCCTCCTCCGCCAGCAGCAGCGCCGGCATTCTGAAGACCGCCCGCGCCAGTCGGTGCAGCTTCGCGCAGTGTGGTGATGGCTTTGGTGCCCGTCGCGATGACGGTTTCGGTCGAACCGTCCTGACCCTGAAGCAGGTCTTCCGGATTGGCGACCATGGCAGCAATGTTGCTGTTCACGGCGCACCCGTAACCCGGGCTCGTCGCGTTCAGGTAGTTCATGTCCGATTTCTTCGACCAGTCGGGGCAGCCCGGTACGCTGGCGGTCGAGCGGGTGATGACCACGCGCGCCTGACCAGGCTGGACAAAGCCGGTTGTTGTCGGAGCGGTTTCGCTGACGATCAGGCCATAACGGCCTGCCAGATCATTGACGGCACCTGTCACTGCCGGATTGGCAGTCGGGTTTTCGACCGAGATACGGTCCCCGTAACGCAGATCCATCGCTTCGAACCAGCCGTTCAGACGAACCTGTTCGCTAACCGGAAGGCCGCTGGAATTGGTTCCCACATCGAGGGTGAAGTTCTGACGCTCCACCACCGGCTGTTTCGTGCTGTAGAGCGTGGAATTGGTGGCCATGCCGCCGCAACCTGCAAGGGCAAGGCCCATTGCTGCTGTCAATGCCAGCCCGCCGGCCCGCGTGAATGAAAGTTTCGCTTGTTTGCGCATTGTCGTCACCTTCTCAAATCTGCGGGAGCTCAGAGGCTGAAGCCCGGAGCGGCTGCTTCAGCAGTGCGGTTTTTCTTGCCGGGCTTTTTCTTGTCGGCACGGCGCGGCTTTTTGCTGGCACCTGTCGGAACGGTCGCGGCCGGATCAGCGGCGCTGATGTCGGGCGCAGGCGATTCCTGATCCGCTGCACGCGGGCCGGGGCGCTGTTCACCGTTTTTGCCGTTCTGGTCCTGGAAGCCCAGCAGCTGCTGGAATTCGTTGGCCGTGTGATAGCCATCGGTCGGCAGCTTGATGTCTTTCGCATCAACCGGCTTGACCAGATACGGCGTCACAACGATCACCAGCTCGGTTTCGCCACGGCGGAAGCTGCGC
>JAXHVK010000069.1:0-14655 GCA_034211135.1 Pseudomonadota bacterium | reverse complement strand
CCAGCCCCCAATTCGCAAACCACCGCCCTTGGCGCGGTTGGGTACGCTCTTTCCTTGGGAACGCGGTTTCGGCAATGGCCATGAGAATGAAGACGGAGGCAAACACCGCCAGCCGGATCGCGCCTTCACTGAAACCCCAAAACGTCATGCAGTACAGCTCGCCCCGCCCAGCACGCAGAACCGCGCGCAATGCGGATGGTTGAGGGCAACATCGCGGCTAGCATCTTTCAGGCTTTCACCAAGATCGAAATCGGCCTGATAGGGCAGCAAGGTACAGGCGGCGACGCGCGCGCCTGCCTCCCCCTTGCGTTTGACGACCATGCGGCTGCTGGCGCACATCATCGAAGATGGCGCGATGTCCAGAATACCCCAGCAATCGGTTGTGATTTCGGCGATGTCAGCGTCCTCGTCCATCTCGGGAAACAGCACCAATTGCGCTGGATCATTCGCGTCGATGGCAAGGCCCAGCCGCTCGAACAAACCGGCAAAACCGACGCGGGCATCGTGATCGGTTTCGGTTTCCAGATGCCGACCCGCCACTGCGATATTGAACCCGTTGCGCGACAGCCAGCACAAGCCATCAATCGCCTTGTCCCAGCTAAGCCCGCGCTCTGCTTCGTGCACCGATTTGGTATAATGGTCGAGGCTGACCCTGATCGTGAGACGTTCGCGATTTTCGAGCGCCAGCAATTGCTCCTCGAACCGGCGCATCGGGCGCATCGCGTTGGATAGAACCAGAACTTCAAAACCGCGTTCAAGGCACAGCCTGATAATCGCGATCATATCAGGGTTCATGAACGGTTCGCCGCCGGTGAAGGCGATTTCCCGCGTCGGCAACCCTTCTTCCGCGATCTCATCGAGATAGACCGTTACCTCTGCCAGCGTGATGTAGACCAGCGCGTCATTTCTGGGAGAGCTTTCGATATAGCAGGATTTGCATTCGAGATTGCAGAGCGTGCCGGTGTTGAACCACAGCGTCTCCAGCCCTTGCAAAGACACCCTCGCACGTTCTTCACCACGCGCGGTGCGCAGTGGATCCTTGAACTTTTCCAACGGGATCGGAGCGGTATCGCTGAGCGCAAAAGGAGATAGAGTCGAAGTCATTGATTATGTTTCGTCATCCGGTCGCGCACGGTTACAGATTTTGTTCGCAATTTCATCGAGGCGCACTGTAACAAACGCCGATCCAAATTCGAACCCATAGACAATACTGATCCCGCCCAAGGAAGGACACGCATGAACGTTGAGAACAGCCAGGAATATTACGGGCAGGTTTTGCAAGGATCAGGCGATCTGCGCACGGATGCCTGCACCATGGCCGATGCGCCGCCCCCGCATATTCTTGCAGCGCTCGCAAACGTTCATGATGAAGTGAAAGCGCGCTATTATGGCTGCGGTCTTGTCGCGCCTGCCGCGATTGAAGGTGCGCGAATTCTCGATCTGGGATCAGGCTCCGGTCAGGATGCCTATGTCCTTGCCCAACTCGTCGGCCCGACGGGCGAAGTCGTCGGTGTGGATGTCACGCCAGAACAGCTCGCCGTGGCAAGAGAGCATCTGGATTGGCATCGTGACCGGTTCGGTTACGAAACCGGCAATGTGAGCTTTATCGAAGGCGATATCGAAAATCTTGAAAATCTGGGTCTTGAGCCAGGCAGTTTCGACATCATCATTTCGAACTGTGTGATCAATCTTGCGGCTGACAAAGCCCGCATTTTCAAGGCCGCTTTCGATTTGCTGAAACCGGGCGGCGAGATGTATTTTTCCGACGTTTACAGTGATCGTCGCGTGCCGGAGAGCCTGAAGAGCGACCCTGTCCTGCATGGTGAATGCCTTTCAGGCGCGCTGTATTTTGGCGATTTTCTTGCCCTGTCAAAGGCCGCGGGCTTCACCGATCCGCGCACGGTAAAACACCGTCCTCTGGCTATTAACGACCCGCAGATCGCAGCGATGCTGGACGGTATCCGCTTCCTTTCAGTCACCGCGCGCCTGTTCAAGATCGACGGTCTTGAACCTGAATGCGAGGATTACGGGCAAGCGGTCATCTACCGCGGCGGCGTTTTGGGAGAGGAGCGCGTCTTCACGCTGGATAAAAAGCATGTGATCGAAAAGGGCCGCGTATTTCCGGTGTGCGGAAATAGCTGGAAAATGCTGGCTGATACGCGTTTTGCCCCGCATTTCGAATTTATCGGTGATTTCGGCACGCATTACGGCGTCTTTGAGGGATGCGGCGCCAGCCTGCCTTTCAACGATGACAGCACCGAAGACGAACCGGCCACCTGCTGCTGATTGGTAAGGGGGCGGGAATGAACGTCCTTCTGACAGGAGCCGCAGGCTTGCTGGGCGGCGCGATTGCACAGCAACTGGTCCGCGCGGGCCACGACGTCATCGGGCTGGTGCACAGTGCCACCGATATTCGCGGAAATGATGGATCATCGGTTTCGTCAGTGGACTATGGTGCCGAACGAGCCGGACATGTGCAGGTGCTGAAGGGTGATGTAAGCGCACCAGACCTTGCGCTTGATGCAGAGTGTCTGGCCGATCTTTCCGCACGGATCGACTGTGTGATCCATTGCGCCGCGCTGGTGAAGTTTGAAGCCGACTATCAGGAACTCGCCGCCGTCAATGTCGATGGAACACGGCATGTCGCTGCGGCTTTTCCCGATGCGCGTTTTGTCCATGTCAGCACAGCCTATTCCTGCGGTATCGCCAATGGACCCGTGCCAGAGCAGCCGCATAGCTGCGAAGGACCGTTCGCCAATGGTTATGAGAGGTCAAAGGCGATGGCCGAGGCGCAATTGCGTCTAATCCGGCCTGACGCAATTATCGCGCGGCCCAGCATTATTCTGGGAGAGTTCGGCAGCGGTACAATCCGCAGTTTCGACACCATATATCGCGCATTCAAATTCATCGCAGAAGGGTATGTTAATGCTGTCCCGGTTGCGCCGGATGCCACGCTCAACTTCGTGCCTATCGACCATGTCGTCGCAGGAATAGTCGCGTTGGCAGAGGCCGAAGAGCCCGCCGATATCGTCCATTTAGCAGCGCAAACAGCGTTTTGCGCACGGCGGTTTCTGGAATTGATCGGATCGTTCGAAGGGCTTCGGTGCCCGCGCATTCTGCCGGTTGGTGACGAACCCGCTGGCAAAAGCCGCCTAGCGGCAAGAAGCGTGGCGCCTTACCTTTCCTATTTCAGCCGCAATCCCGAATTCGAAACGGACGGCTTTTCGCAACTGACGGGCAGACCTTCGCCGGATATGGATGAAGATGCGATGCTGCGGCAGATACGGTTCTGCATTGATGCGGGCTTTATCCGTCCGCGCTAACGGATATCGGGGTAATGATCGCGCAGCCCTTCGCGCACGCCAACCGCCCACATCAGCCCCACTTTCAGATAGATGAAATTGGCTTTCAGGCTTCCCCATTCGGCGATGCGTCGATCGGATGTGCGCACCCAGCGCCGGACCAGCTTTGTTCGGCCAATCGTTGCAAACTTGATGCACATGCCGGCTTCCTCAAGCACGACAAGCCTTTCATCACAGCCGCCTAGCCTGATGAAATCATCCCTGCGAAAGAACATCGCATGATCGCCGAACAACAAGCGCACGCCGCGCACAAAGAGATGCGGGCGAGTTATCAGCGGCGCGTACCAGGTCTTGATAAAGTTATGCAGCGTTGATCCCCACCGCGTGCCCTTTTCCCCCACCAACCGCGGCATAAACCCTGCAAGAGCGTTGCGCTGATCGGCCAGCGTTTCGATCATCAGTGCCACGCCATCTTCGGGCAGGTGTGTATCAGCGTGCAGCACGCAAACAATATCGCCACGCGCCTCCATGACGCCCAGATTGATTTGCGCGCCCCTGCCCTTTCGCGGCGAAGTGATGCAGCGGAAACCCGCAGCCTCGGCGATTTCGACTGTGCGATCATTACTGCCGCCGTCCACCAACAGCACTTCATCAGGCGCAGGGTTTAGCGCGCCTATCGAAGCAATGGTTTCAGGCAGCGCCTTTTCTTCGTTAAAGGTCGGGATCAGGATGGTGACAGTGCTCACGCGGTAAGCTCCGGCCATCGGGCGAGGTCTTCGGGTGTGTCGCAATCCGAAAGCGTTTCCAGCAGGTGTGGCGCAATGCCCATCTGTTCCAACCGGCGAAGCGTTTCGGGCAGAACCTGATCGGTGCTCCATAACATATCGGTCAGGAGTTCGGGCAATGGCCGCTGCATACCGATCAGATAGTATCCGCCATCCTCTGCCGGGCCAATCACCACCTCACTGTTTACCAGTGCCCGCACTGCTTCATCAATGTGTGATGCCGAAAGGTCAGGCGTGTCAGACCCAAAGAATATCACCGGAGCATGATCGACAAATGGCAGCAGACGATCCGTCAGATCGCCATCGGTCTGCGGTACGAAATCCATCCCTGCGCCCAGCCATCGCGCAAAGGCATCCGGATCAGCGCCAGTGATCGCAACCGTGACTTCGCATCCGGAGGTCCGCAACAGTTCAGCAGTACGCTGCGCCAGTTGCCGATGGATCGCAGCCGCACCTTCCGGCCCGACAGCGGGGATCAACCGCGTCTTGCATTCACCGGGAACGGGATAGCGGGCAAACAGGATCAGGCGGGGTCGGATTTCCATGTCGGCAAACCATTGGATGACCCGCCTGCCGATCGCAAGCACGCACACGCATCAGGCAGCGTTTAGCGACCAGTCGTAATCATATTTGCTGATCCGCTCTGCCCCTTCGAGCAAAGCGACCGTCGGCCCTTCGGCATATTCGCGGGCATGGTCCAGAACGGCTTGCTCGCTGCCCCAGTCCACTTCGTACCAGTTATAGATATTCGAAGCGATGATCTTGCCCGGCTCTCCGCCAAACCCGCGCGGGTGGTTGATGTAAGACTTCGCCGCAGCTTCCAGCATCTCTTCCAGATTGGAGCCGGTGAACGCCTTTGTCGCCAGATTAGGACAGCCGATAGAGGCACAGTTCACGGCATAATGGATCCGCACATCCTGCCATTCGGGCCGCAGGATATCATGTTCGATGTTATCAAGGCTCAGCGTCCGGCCCGATACCGTCACGGCATCCCTTTTCCAGGGGCCAGTGCCAAGAATACCGATATCGCGAATGGACTTCAGCGGCAGATTCTGGACGATCACGTCAACCGTCGCCGCGTTGTAGAGGTTCACCCAGAATGCAAACTGTTCATCAGTGCCATAGTCCTCAATCGCGACCGCCTGCATCGCGCTGAGATAGGATGCCAGCTGATCCGCAGCTTCCTCCTTCATCCTCGCATATTCGACGCGATTGACGCCGTCATCGCCTGCCACGACATATTCCTGCAGCAATGCGTCCCATGTCGAATGGTCGATTGCACCCTCCCCATCAGCGCTCGATTCAAACCGGTCTTCACCCAGTCCGCCCGCCGATGGAACACAGGCGGCCAGCACAGCCGTGGCCGGGATCGCAGCAAGGATCGAGCGGCGCGATAGTCCAGAGGTGTTTTGCGGGTGAGTCATCGGTGGTTTCCTATGCAAACGGTCGTCTAACACAATACGGACCTGAACGGGCGCGGGTTACATCCTCTAACGATCATCATTGGCTGGAACAGGACCGCTTAGCCGCACCGTCGAATGGGCTTGCGCTGCGCCGGTTTGCTGTGCCTGATCGAAATCACCAAAAGCTTCCCGCCCGATGACGAACAGGATTTTCCATCCGGCTGCGAAGACGCCCGCGATTGTTCCGGAGATCTTGGACACCCCAACCCGCCGACGATAGCTGACAGGCCGCTCCAGCGCGCGAAGCCCGATCTTGGCCGCGCGGACCTGCATTTCCACTGTCCAACCAAAATCGCGGTCCGCCATGTGCAACCGCTCCAACGCATCGGCGCGGATGGCACGGAACGGTCCGAGATCGGTAAATCTCGCCCCCCAGATCAACCGGACCAGCGCGGGGGCGAGCCAGTTGCCGAACCGCTGGGGCACGCTCATCGCGCCAGGCTCAACCCTGCCACTGTTGCGCGAACCGATCACCATGTCGGCATGGCCTGAAATTATGGGTTCTAACAAAGAGGCCGCCTCTTCAGGCACGTCCGAAAGGTCCGCATCCATGAACAGGATGATATTGCTGCGTTGATCCACGGCGGCAATCGCGGCCAGGCAGGCAGCGCCATAGCCGCGCTGAACCTCCGATATGACGACAGCCCCCGCTGCTCTCGCAGCTCGCGCTGTGCCATCGTCTGAGCCGTTGTCAGCTACGATCACTTCACACAATCCGCGCGGATTGGCGTACAGGATGCCTTTCACCGCCTGACCGACTGATCGTTCTTCATTCAAAGCCGGCATGACTACGGAGACGCGGGGTGACGCGATGGGTGTTCGCTCCGCGCGCACTTCATCGCTGGAAAGCCGCTTGCGCAGCAGGTCAGCAAGGATCGCGCCGCCAATCACAAGCCATTCCGCCCGCAATGCAATCGGATGAACGGCAAATTCGTCCATCTCGAAAATCTCGAGATTCAGACCGGTCAGGTAAGAAAGAGGCAAAGCCGCGCTGGCCGCATAGGGCCACCATTCACGCCGATCGAGCGCGAAGGGCAGCAGCCACAACAGATACCATGCGTTCACGGCGGGCGCGAAAAACAGGATCGCGCCAAAGATCGCCGCCAATGGCACACTGTCAAAATCCTGCGCCCGCGCATGAAACCACAGGACAAGGCAACCCGCGATCAGCAGCGCCGCCAGCCTCCCCCAATCCGGTCCGAACAGATAGAACAGCAGCTCAAACGCTTGCGGATTGAAGAACCACTGGGTCGCGAAAGTGCCCGTCGAATCCAACCCTACTCCCAAGCCCTGAACCGCGAAAACCGAATAGAGCAATGCCAATGCGCCCAGTGCCGAAACAAGGCCGACAGGGCGTAGGCGCAGCAATATCGGCCAGGCCGCCAGCGCGACGATTTTCACTCCGGCAGCAATTGCGATGAAGACCCCCGCAAGCACAGTGTGGCGGCGCCCTGCAATCAGTCCGGCGAGCAGGAACAGGCTCATCAGGATATCGGGATGCAGATGCAGCGTCGTCTCCGCCACAACCACCGGATTCCATGCGAACAAAGCGACCTCGGCGGGTGAGTGGCGTTTCAGGAGCAAGGCGCAAACAGCCAGCGCGCTGCCTGCGAAAAGAACCCGCAGGCCCAATTCGTCACTGCCCGCAAAAAAGCTGGTCGCAGCGAAAATGATTTGCAGCGCCGGCCCGTAGATTGTGGGGTATTCGGGGTAGTTCACCCATTCCAGCACGCTTTGCATGGATGCCGGAACCGAAGGATCGTCGATCAGGCTTTCCGGCGGCACTCCATAGGGCGTGCCAGCCACCAGAACGCGCCAGCCATCCCAGATGAAACGGTAGTAGTCATCTTCAAAAATTGTCTGGCCGAAAAGCGCGATGACATGGCCCAGAACCGCGACGGTCAAGACGGCTCGCGCCGAGAATTCCCCGCCCCGCCATAGCAATACGGAAACAAGCGCACTGCTACCCGCCAATATGGCGACATACCAGCCAACCGATGGCGAGATCGTGTTCGACAACAGGACCAGCCCCGCAAGGCTGGCCAGAAAAACGCCGCCTGCGATGGCGGGTACAGACCTTTGGATTTGATTGGTGGACGGCGGCAGGCTCATGCTGTCTGGCTCCAGATCGACCCGCCGCGCAGTCCGCCTTTTGCGCGATCAAACGCCGTATCTGTCGCGCAGAAAATACAGCACTGCTGTGCGATCCTGTTCCTTCAGATCAAACTTGCCAGTCCGAACAAGCCGCGCGACTTCGGCTGCGGTCTTGTCATTCAGGCGTTTGTGATAATCGCATTTCTTGCATGTAATACGCTTGCGGACCTGCGATTTTCCGCGACGGATCAGCTTGTCCTGTTCCGACAGGCCGGAGCTTGCATTGCCGCTGTAAGAACCGCTGCCATAGCCGCCGCCGCGTGTACCCGATGCCTCTGCCGGAACCGATGCCGCTGCCATTGCGATAAGCGCTGCCGAAATGATCGCTGTCTTCATTATCCTCTTCCTCTTTCAAACATGGATTGCCTGCCTGTCTGAAAGCGTTTCGGGCGCGGGCGCGCAGCGGTTACATCACAGTCAAATTTTTGCCTGAACCGGCCCTATTCACGTGTCATGCCGTCCTTTGTGAAAGGGCGGATAAGGTAATCGCACCAACCGGTTATGGGCCGATAACCGTCTATGCCGGTGGGGTGGAAGGTTTCATCTTCCGGCATATGCTGCGTCCCGAAAATGCGATCGTAAAACGAAAAGAACGAGCAATAATTGCGCCCCCAATGCTCCACCGCGCGGGAGTGGTGGTAATGGTGATAGACATTGTCGGCGAACACATGCCTAAGCGCCGGCGGGAAGGACATCGCGGGATTGTCCGTGTGCATGTAATAGTTCGAAACCAGATAGAATGTGGTCAGCAAGGCAACATGGCTCTGCGGGCTTTCGATCAGGAAAATCAGCGGGATAGTGATAACCGCCAGATAGAGCGCATCCTGCGCCCAGTGCGAATAACTGCGCGCTGCGTTCATCTCTTCGATCTGATGGTGAATGGCATGGAGCCGCCACAGGACCGGCACATCATGCAGGGCACGGTGAAGCCAGTATTCGAGCAGGCCCACAAACACCATGTAGAGCACGGGAAAAAGGATGAGCAGCGGCCCAAGATCATTGGCAGTGAACAGCGGCTGCACTTCCATGCTGTAAAGGACTGAAAACGCGAAGGTCTGGAGCAGGGTCGCAATGACCAGTGCCGTTGCGCCGTATAAAAGCCCCTCGGAATATCGCTGGCCGAAATTGCTAAAGCCTAGCTGGCGCCATTCAAAAAAGGCGAACAAGCCAACCAGCGCCACAAGAGACATCAGGCCGTTGGCAAGAGCGCTCGCAATGCTGATCGTTTCTAACGAAAAGCCGTAGCCGAATAGCCACCACCCTAACCCATCCTGAGCCAGGCCTACGCCGCGCAAGGCCACCTCTGCGAGGGTCAACACCACCCCGAAGGCGATCAGGAACCGGCCAAGCGGGCGCGCCTCGCGCCCCGCTTTCGGGATCGCGTGATCTTGCGCAACCGTTTGCCTGTTTGTTGGAGTGTGCAACCTCATCGCCCCTGCTTGTTGCCAGTAGGTTCGTTGAGAATGCCGCGCCCGTTACATCACCGTTCAACAACCTGCCGCGACATCGGCGCGAGCTTTGCCAGCAGTTTGTTTTGTGCCGCAAACGGAACTTCTGCTTCGCGCATGGCCGCCTGAAGGTTTTCAACCAGAGCGTTCATGTCAGCGCGCGTCACACCCAGACCGCTGTGAGAGGTCTTCATGTCACGGCCGGTGTAATCGCACCCCGCATTAAGGAGGAAACAGAACTGTTCTCCCAATGTGCGTTTCAGGCGCACTGTGTCGTGGCTGACGAAAATTTCCGCAATGCGCGGGTCTTTTTCTGCGAGTTCAACAGTGCGCTGCGCGATGCGTTTTATCCCGGCCTTACCGCCAAAAGCCGCAGCGAGCTTCGTGCTGCCATAGGGTTTCGCACCGGCATTTGCGTTGCTTTGATCGTACGGATCGACAGGGAATTCCCCGGTTACCGGGTCGCGGACCTCTTCCTCAACACCGAATTCGGCCGCCCAGTCGACATCCTTTGCAGGCGCCTGCTGGGCAATCAGAGATATCACGATGAAAGCGCTAAACATTCGAACTAAACCTCGGAAATTTCTTCAGAACGCGACCTGTGCCTGCACAAAGCCACCGCGCTGCTCTTCAAACGTCGCGATGGAGCCCAGATCGACATAGGCCGCGCTCAGTGTGATGTTGTCTGTCAGAGTATAGGCGGCGAAGACATCAAGCCAGTCATCCTCGCCCAGTCCCAGATTATCAGGCTTTGACCGGTACTCTGCCCCCACCACCGCACGTCGGGAAAGCTGGTAGGCAAGCGAGCCTTCGAACTGCAGCTTGTACCCGTCCGCCGGACCGCCAAAACCCAGCAGTCCCAACTGGTTTGCCTTGGTGTAGCGCGCCGTCGCATTGGCCAGCACGCTGTGTTCAAGAAACAGCTTTGTCGCGCTGACTGTGTAATCGACGCCGTCGTGATCGCCTGCGCCCAACAGCGCAACGATATCGCGATCAAGATTGCGTTTGTATTCCGCTCCAATGGCGATTTGCGGGACAAGCGTGCTGCCATAGACAGCGTCGCCCAATACCTTCACCTTGGCCGCGAACACGTCCTGATTGAATGTAAACCCCTGCCCCAATCCCAACGCCGCGCCAGCAGCGCGGGTGTCGAAATTGTTGCGGGCGTAGCTTAGCTCCAGCCGATCAGCGATGCCGATTGACGCGCCATAGCTACGCCAGCCGTAATCGGGCAGTTCGATAGCGGTGAAATGCGCGGAAAGGCCGATCCCGCGGTCCATCTCTCGCCCGGCGATTGTTGCCCAGGTCGCCACGCCACCACCCGATGTGCCTTCGACGCTTGCAATGCCATTGGTCAAAAGCAGTTTTGCCGAATTGCGCGAAACCGCTGGCGCTTCGATCTCGGAATCGCGCCCAACGGGCGAATGCGCCCTACGCCCGGCGCTTCGGGGCGATGCCGGTCGATTGTCACTTTCCGAAAGGACCGCTTCATACGCTATCGGATCGCTGGCCTGCGCCTCTCCCTTTAGCTGATCGGGAGCGACTGCGATCACGTCACCATATGCAATAGGTCCATGCTCGATCAGGCCGGAAGGCGTCGTCGTTTCAGCACGCGCGCCATGCGGGAGCCAAAGAACTCCTGACATAACGGCGACAAAAGCGGCGGCTTGCGGGGGAAGCAGACAGCGCATGAGGGGCCAGCTAGGGCCAACGCGTTAATTTGCCGCTAAAGTGGGTCTAGCGGCGCGATAGTAACGCAATCTTAGGCTCGCGCCCCTATTTGCCCCGTATGCTTGTGCATTTCTTCCCCCGTTATGCAGGGCTGATCGGTATTGCGCTGATCGTTTCCTGCTTGTTGTTCATTACCGCCCCCCTCGCCAATGCAGCCTCCTCAAACGCGTTGCGCATCCAGATAACGGATCAGCGCGGAGTGCCGGTGCGTGACGCCGTGATCGAAATTCATCCGGCCAATGCGAAAGCGGGAAACATCCGCTTCCCGTGGCGCATGGCGATGGCGCAGCGTCGCCAGCAATTCGCCCCCGGAACGCTTGTCATCGCGAAGGGAAGCACTGTGGCTTTCCCCAATCTCGATAAGGTGCGGCATTCGATATACAGCTTTTCCAAACCTGCGCGGTTCGAAATCGACCTGTATGGCCGCGATGAAACCCGCACGCACCGCTTCCCCATTGCGGGCAGTGTGAAGCTGGGCTGCAATATCCATGACGACATGCGCGGGTATATCCGCGTGACCGATACGCCTTTCGCCGGAAAAACGGACCGAAACGGCTACATCACCGTATCGAACCTCCCCACAGGTGCCGGACGGCTAACGATCTGGCACCCGCAAATGCGCAGCCCGGGCAACGAACTGCGTCAGAACATCCGGATCGGCGCGGGCACGCAATCGCGACAGGTCAAAGTAAGGTTGAGGTGATCGCGATGACCAACCTTGCAAAGCGGATTCGTTTCGGTTCCCTGTCACTGCGGATTGCAGTGCTTTACGCAGGCCTGTTTGCGGCTGTTCTGGCGATTATCCTGACACTGGCCGGAAGCGGCCTTTCTCAATTTGCCGAACGCGCTGCGACCCGCGATCTTCAGGCGAATGCCCGCGTTTTTGACGAGATTCTCGCCCTGCGCGCAACACAGCTTGCCGATCAATCCGGCGTGGTCGCGCGCGATTTCGGCTTTCGCGAAGCGGTGGCCACCGGCGACGACGCGACGATATCAAGCGCTCTTGAAAGCCTGACAGCGCGGGTGAATGCGGAAACGTCATTCGTGCTGACGCTGGATGCAGAGGTATTATCAGCAGGCGAGACAGGCATCACTGATCCCACAAGCCTGTGGTACGCGCTGGACGAAGGGAAGACTTCGGGCATTATCGAGCTGGAACAGAGCCTTGCCCTTGCCGCTGCATCACCGATCGAAGCGCCTGATCTGATTGGCTGGCTTGTCATCGCGCAACCGCTGGACGGTGCGGAACTGGACAAGCTGGTCGATCTTGCCGCGATTGATCTGGGCGCTGAGGTTGTGCGCTCTGGTGAACAGCCGGACTGGATGGCCGATGCCCGTGCCGGTGAAGTGTTTGAGCACGGGGGCGATGCGCGCAACCTCTATTACGTCACTGATCTGGCTGTGCTGCAGGACGAAATCGCTCCACAACTGGTGTTGAGCCATTCGCTCTCGGGATCACTGGCTGAATATTCGACCCTGCAATGGTTGCTGATTGCGCTTGCGCTGGGCGGCATTGCGCTGGTGCTTGGCCTTAGCTGGCAGGTCGCCCGTTCTGTCACAGCGCCGCTGGCAAAGCTGGACGAAGCCACGCGAGCAATCGGCGAAGGGCGAGAAGTGGATCTGACGGTAGAAACCGATGATGAAATCGGCCGTCTTGCCGGAAGCTTCAACAAGATGGTCGACGCTATTGAGGAACGCGAACGCAAAATCGTGCATGTCGGCCTGCATGACGGGCTGACCGGATTGCCCAATCGCAAATTGTTTTCAGAACAGCTGAACAACGTTGTTGCCCGCCTGCGAGATGATGAGCAGGTGATGGTGGCCTATGTCGATCTCGATGACTTCAAGGTGATCAACGATACGCTGGGCCATCCGGCGGGCGATGCCTTGTTGCGAGAGGTGGCGGACAGGGTATGCGAAGAACTGCCCGATGCCCTGATCGCGCGCCTGGGCGGAGACGAGTTCGCTGTTCTGATCGACGAAGTTCCCGCTGGCCACAGCCTCGCCAGCATGGCCGACAGGCTCCAGAAAAGCTTCACACGCAGCATCATGATTCATGGGCAAAGCGCTGAGTGCAGCGCGAGCATCGGCATTGCGGTTGCGCCGGGGGATGGCGTCGACGGCACGACCTTGATGAAGAATGCCGACCTTGCCCTGTACCGTGCAAAGAGCGAGGGCAAATCAACCTATCACTTCTTTGAAGCATCTCTGGACGAACAGGCCCGTGTGCGCCGCCAGACAGAGCTGGACCTTCGGATGGCCCTGAAAGAGGGCGGCTTTGAGCTCAATTTCCAACCGCTTTACAGTGTCCATCAAAGACGCATGACAGGTTTCGAAGCGCTGATCCGCTGGAACCACCCGACACGCGGGCGTGTAAGTCCCGCGGAATTCATTCCCTTGGCCGAGGAAACCGGCCTGATCGTGCCCATCGGCGAATGGGTCATCCGCGAGGCATGCCGACAGGCGTCCACCTGGCCGGGCAATATCTCCGTTGCGGTCAATATCTCTCCAAAACAGTTCGCCTATCCGGGGCTTGCCGAAACGATCCTGCAATCGCTCGCCTCAAGTGGCCTTGCACCCGGCCAGCTGGAGCTGGAGATCACGGAAAGCATCTTCATCGCCGATGTCGAAAAGACGATGGCGACGTTGCATTCGCTGCGCGAATTGGGAGTACGGATCGCGCTGGATGATTTTGGCACCGGCTATTCCTCGCTCAGCTATCTGCGGTCGTTCCCGTTCGACAAGGTCAAGATCGACCGCAGCTTTGTCGAGGATCTGGGACACGGCGGCAACGGCCACGCTGTTATCCGCGCCATTACCGCGCTTGCTGATGCACTGGGCATGGATACGCTGGCCGAGGGCGTTGAGCACCTCCAGCAATTCGAAGCACTCGAACGCGAAGGCTGCCAGTACATTCAAGGCTATCTGTTCTCCCGCCCGGTTCAGGCGGATATGGTCCTGCCGCTTTTGAGCGACGAATTCGGAGCGCAGGAAAAACTGCGCGCCTGACCTGCCAACCGGCACGCTATATCACTGCGCCTTAATTGTCGTTCGCTGCGGGCGGAGGCTTCAACGGCGGCAGAGCCTCAATCGCGCGCAGTGGCCAGAAGGCGGGGATCGCGTTCCCGTTCTTATCCAGTTCCACCCCCATGCCGCGGCGAGCGCCGAAATTCTGGAGACAGCGCATGAATGGCGGGCTGAACATCTCACCGGCTTTCGTGCACCCTTTGCGCCGGCCCTTGCCCGTTCCATTGGACACAGCTTCGAAGTTTTCAGAGCCGTCCGCGGTCGTCACATCAATCGCGCCGTAGGGATTGGACAAACGCAGCGAAGCGATCGAGCCGACCTCCAGCTCGTTCACCAGCAGCTCATAAGCGCGCATGGCCTGCGGGATGGCGGAGTCGACCTCATCTACTTTGGCATTACTGGTGGAATTGGTTGGCCCGTTGCGCAGCACATACACTTTGGGCAACTGGCCCGACCGCAACGCCGCGCGATATGTGCTCTGGCTCATTGATCCGGTCAGCGCGTTATACCGGCTGCGAAAGGCCTCCCCGATTTCCGCGATGAAGACCGAGCGACGAACCCCGCCGTCGAACAGGGTGGTCGGTTTCAGATCGCTCGCACCATCCCCGCCATTCTTCAACACGCGCAATTGCTGGTGGAAGACCGGCATGGCGGAGGATGCAAGGGTGGTCGCAAGAACGCAGTCTGACGCGCGTTTGTCGGGCGCGTCATCCTCTTGCGCGATCTGTGCAACCATGCGGCGCAT
>JAXHVK010000068.1:0-14728 GCA_034211135.1 Pseudomonadota bacterium | reverse complement strand
CGACGCCCGCGCGGCTGCACAGCAATTCGCGACTGATTCAGGTGCAAGCGTCGGCGCGATCAAGGATGCGACGCAAGGATATTTCTCGATAGAGGCGCGCGATGGATCATCGGGCGGCTGGGGCACATCGGACAGTCCGTATAAAAAGGTGCGGGTCGTCACGACAGTGAACTTCTCGCTCGACTGATTGGCGCAGATACGAAAGTGCCGCCCCAGCGCAAAGCTGGCGGCGGCACCCTCTCCCAAACTTAATGTCTGGTTTTTGTATTAGAAGCTGGCGCTCAGCGTTGCGACGACAGCCGCATCGGTGAAGTTGTACGCGCCCGGCGCGATGTCGCCTTCCGCATCGACATAAGCGAGGCTGGCGGAGAAGTTACCGCCCAGCGCAACGTCGGCGCTCAACGACCAGTCGAACGCTTTGCTGTCATTGGTGAAGGTCAGCACGCCATCGGTGTAGCCGACATGGGCATTCAGAGTGATCGGCGTTTCAGGAATGCCGAGGCTGAAGTCCTGGTAGATGTAGAAGTTGTCACGCTGGCCACCGCCAAAATCGAGACCTTCCTGGCTGAACGCGTAAGCGATGCCGGTGGTCGATGATACCGGACCGAGCGACAGGCCGACAGAGCCGTATGCTTCGTAATAGTCGAATTCGCCCGGACCTGCATCCGGATACAGATAGGCAATGGCGCCGATATCAAGGCTGACGGCGTCAGTCAGATTGCCGCTCCAACCGCCGTAAAGGTCAAGTTCGAGCGAGCCGAAGCCGACGGTCTGTTCATCAAGGTTCGATGCCCAGGTGCCGACGTAGAAACCGCTTGAATGCGATGCGTCAAAGCCGCCCTGCACGGCGATATTGCCGCCTGACAGGTCAACGCCGCGGAAACGATATTCGCTTGTGAGCGCGACGTTTGCGGAGAACGTGATGCCGCTTTCGGCACCCAGCGCGCTTTCGTCGCCGGTCAGCGGAGCGGATGCACGGGCAAAGTCGGTGTCGATGTTGATAGCGGCCGGTTTCGGCTGCGCTGCCATATCGAAGGTCAGGTCTGCGGCAGCTGATTCGCTGGTTTCGACGGCGGTTTCTTCGGTGTTTTCGGCAAGTGCGGGGACCGCACCCATGAGAGAGATGAGCGCGACGGGGGCGGCGCTAACGCCACCAAAAAACTTCTTCATTTATGACCCCCTTGGTCAAGCAGGTTAGAACAAAACGCTGCCTTCTCCCGCCTGCGCACCTTCATTCTTGGAATATCCAGTGGGTGCGTCACGCATAAGCGCAACTTTCGTGCAGCACGCCCCCGCTAAACACAAGATAAATTTCTCCACAAAGCTGAAAGAGTTTTCACAATCCCGTAATAGTGTGGGGATTTGGCATCACCCACCCCCAGGTTAACGCCGCCATTTGCCAATGGCCGTGCGATTGTTTTACGCGGCCCTTCCCGTTTGCTCACCCTGCCTCTAAATCCGAAGACCCATGCTTCAGGCCATACGCTCCCTTTTTCGATCCTCACCCAAAGATGCCCCCGCCCTGCCCACAGTGCCGGAGGGCCAGCGCTACTATGTCATCGGAGACATCCACGGGCGCCTCGACCTGTACGAAGCGCTGGTCGGTGCGATTGAAGTCGATGACGAGAATCACCGGCCGATGGATAGCCACGTGGTTCTGTTGGGCGATCTGGTTGATCGCGGCCCCGACAGCCGCGGCGTCCTTGCCCTAACAAAAGAATGGCAGAAGCAACGATCTGTCCGCGTGCTGGCAGGCAATCACGAAGAGATGTTTCTCACATCCTTCGAAAAGCCCGAGGTGCTGCGCCACTTCCTGAAACATGGCGGGCGCGAGACTGTCCTTTCATACGGAATTTCGAAAAAACAGTTCAACGCGATGACACTGGATGAACTGTTTGCTGCCCTGCCGCAGATCATCCCTCAGGCCGACCTCGACTATATGGCGGGGTTTGAGGAATGCATCGTCGCGGGCGACTATCTGTTTGTTCATGCAGGGATTGATCCCCAGCTTCCTATCGAAACGCAGAAACGCAAGGATATGCTGTGGATCAGGGACCGCTTCCTCAGCCATGAAGGGCCGCTGGAAAAGGTGGTGATCCACGGCCACACCATATTCGACAGCGTGATGGATTGCGGCAACAGAATAGGTATTGATACTGGCGCTTTCCGCTCAGGTGTGCTTACCGCGCTGGTGCTCGAAGGCGATCAGCGGCGAGTCCTGCAGGCGGTCGATAAAGATGGTGAGATCACTGTCTTCAATGGCGACCAGAACGGTTAGACTACGCTGCATCTGCCATATATTGGGCGAAGTGCAGTTTTGGCGGGGTAATTCTGCTTCAGTGCAGCGAAAGCTCCGCGCCATGGACCAAAGGCGAAAGATCTAATGAAGATTGCAATGGTGGGTTCGGGCTATGTCGGGCTCGTTTCGGGAGCATGCTTTGCCGATTTTGGCCATGACGTGGTCTGTATCGATAAAGACGCCAGCAAGATCGCCGCTTTGCACGATGGTGTGATGCCGATTTACGAACCGGGGCTGGACAGCCTGGTTGCGAACAATGTCGGCGCGGGCCGGTTGAGCTTCACGACGGACCTTGCCGAAGGGATCAGGGACGCAGCCGCGATATTCATCGCAGTCGGCACACCAAGCCGTCGCGGCGATGGTCATGCCGACCTTACCTTCGTTCACGAAGTTGCCCGCGAAGTCGGAGAGAACCTGTCCGGTCCCGCTGTCGTCGTCACCAAATCAACAGTGCCGGTGGGCACGGGTGACGCAGTGGAACGGATCATCCGCGACACCGGCACCGCGCACCAGTTTGCGGTTGTCTCCAACCCGGAATTCCTGCGCGAAGGCGCAGCCATCGGCGACTTCAAGCGCCCGGACCGCATCGTGATCGGGGCAGAGGACGATTTCGGTCAGGAAGTGATGCGCGAGGTTTATCGCCCGCTCTTCCTCAATGAATCGCCCATCCTGTTCACCTCGCGCCGCACCAGCGAGCTGATCAAATACGCCGCCAATGCATTCCTCGCGACGAAGATCACTTTCATCAACGAAATGGCCGATCTGTGCGAGAAAGTCGGCGCGAATGTTCAGGACGTTGCGCGCGGCATCGGCATGGACAATCGCATCGGTTCCAAATTCCTTCACGCAGGCCCCGGCTATGGCGGTTCGTGCTTCCCCAAGGACACGCTCGCCCTGCTGAAAACGGCAGAGGACTATGACAGCCCGACCCGCATTGTCGAAGCGGTGGTGAAAGTGAATGAAAGCCGCAAGCGCGCGATGGGCCGCAAGGTGCTGGACGCGCTGGGCGGTGCGGATGCGGCACGCGGCAAGAAGGCTGCGCTGCTTGGTCTGACATTCAAACCCAATACCGATGACATGCGCGACAGCCCCTCCATTGCGATTGCGCAGACACTGTCTGACGCTGGCGTTAGCGTTGCGGCGTTCGATCCCGAAGGCATGGAACTGGCCAAGCCGCTGATGCCCAAGGTCGAAATGTGCGCTGACCCTTACGAAGCGATCGAAGGTGCTGATGCGGTTGTCATCGTCACCGAATGGGACGCCTTCCGTGCGCTAGACCTTGGACGGGTGATGGAGCTTGCCAATTCGCCGACGCTGGTGGACCTGCGCAATGTCTATTCGCCCGACGATGTTCGGGGTCGCGGGTTTGATTATACGAGCGTTGGCCGGGTCTGATCGCGGGGGCGCTCAATTCACCTCCAGTCGCACGCCTTCGCTGAAAAAGGCGCGCGCGCCGCAGCTTATGAAGTCGCGTGCCTCGACCGGAGTATCGCTATTCCCGCTGTAACGCGGGATGAAACGGTCGCCATCTATCCGGAAGATCGGCACCAGCCTGCCATCAGGGCCAGTGGCGCTCCACCATCCGGTTGCGGCATCAAAGCGGGCATCGGGAACATCAAGGCTACATAGATGCGCGTTTGCGCCGATGGCATCGCCGTCCACCGCAATAGTCCCGTCCTCTCTACCGGTAAGGGTGATCGACTGCCGGCTTGTGTGCTTAAGGACTGGCACAATGCGGCTATATAGCTGCCCTTCGTGCATCGAGCGCGGGAGCGGCAGAACATCACTGGAATACTCGAACGTCTGATCGGGAGCGATCACGATACCCGTGCCCGTCGCTCCCAGAATTTGCGCGATGCGTGTCTGGTAAGCGTCTTCGATACAGACGCGATCCTCGCACCTGTTGCGCTGTTTCAGCCACGCCCTTTGCGCAGCGATGTCCGCCTTCCCTGCGCCCCTCGCTTCGCTCCAGGCGGCTGCCAGACGCAGATCAAGCTGACGCAGATGGCCGTCATAGGGTCCGCAGATAATGGTTTCGACCTGAGTGGAGGCCTTGTCGCAGGGAAAAGACGCGTTGGCAGGCTCACGCTTTTCCACCTCGCGGATCGTGGCGGCTATCAGGCTTCGCGCTTCGGCTGCGTTAATCTTCGCGGTCGGAGCCGGTGGCCCGTCATAATCGAGATAGGGCACTGATGCGAAATGGGTCAGGATCAGACCATCGCGGATCTTGGCACCGCCCAGCGCCGGCAGCGAGCGCGGAGAAACGCGTGTGTTATCCAGCAAAGCGCCGGCCACGCGGTCCGGATACCACAGGCCAAGCCCGCTGATATCCGCGCTGGTAAGGTCAGCATCAGTGAAGTCCGGCGTGCCGTAACAGGCCACGTCTACAGTGATGTCGCAATAGAAACGCGCGCCTCTCAAACGGGCGTTGCGAAAGCTGGTCCCGTCAAAATTAGCCCCTTGGTATTGCGAAACAAAGCGCATTATCGACAGATCGGCATTGGAGAAGTCTGCACCGGCAAAAGACGTGCCGCGTGTCACCAGCCCTGCAAAAATGCTGCCTTTCGCGCTGGCCTCCCTGAAAGATACCCGCTCCATTTGCAGGCGCGCGATCCGCACACCATCCCAGTTGGAGCCGGCGAGATTGGTCTGGTAGAAACACGCACCGTTCAGGCGCGGGGCAAGCGGGCGCATATCCGCGCCGGGGAATTCTCCCCAAAGGATAACCGGGCGGCGACCATCGGAAACTTTATCCAGCGCAGCGCGCAGCTCATCGGCTCTGGTCATCTCGCGCGCATCAATGATGGCCCAATCTGCGACCTCATTGCGCTCACCTGAATGCGGCTGGCAGTCCTGCGCCCATTCAAGTTGCTGAGCCATGTCATCGGGTGCGGCCACAGGCGCTGGTTGCCCCGCGATAGCAATAGCCGCGACCGACTTGATCAGCCCTGGCAACATTTCAGCCCCTCCCCTTATGCACCTGCCTTGCCTGATCGCCTTTTATCGGGCGATGAACAAGGCTGCATTATCGGGAGTAACAGTATCAGGGGGCATCATAAGCCGGGTTCTGTATCCGCATGCGGTATCCTGAAAACAGGACCGGCCACGCGGTAGCAGCCATTCATCTGGTCCGCCTGTTGCCAGACGGCTCTAGCAGCCAACCCGGGTCTCTCGGGACGAAACCTCCCTACCGTGTCTTTCGACCGGCACGAGACCCCTATTTGGCCTTGCTCCGGGTGGGGTTTGCCATGCGGGTCTTGTTGCCAAGCCCCCGGTGCGCTCTTGCCGCACCCTTTCACCCTTGCCTGTGACCTGTTCGGTCCATCGGCGGTATACTCTCTGTGGCACTTTCCCTGTGGTTGCCTCCAAAGGAGTTCCCACGGCGGGCGTTACCCGCCACCCTTGTTTCGTGGAGCCCGGACTTTCCTCGCAGCGAGACGCCACGCGGCTGCCTCAGCCCCCTGATGCAACAGCCATTAGACCATCGCATCAGGGGAGGAAAGGCCTGGTACCTTAAGAGGCATCACCGCCCAGATTTTCGAGCGATTCATCGGGTGCCAACAACATCTTCCAGACAAGAGCGCCGATAGCCGCACCAATCAGCGGCGCCACCCAGAACAGCCACAGCTGCGGGACGGGGGCGGTGTCAGCATAGAAAGCGACGCTGGTTGATCGCGCGGGATTAACCGAAGTGTTCGTCACCGGAATTGAAATCAGATGGATCAGCGTCAGCGCAAGACCGATCGCGATGGGTGCGAAGCCTGCTGGCGCCTTCGCCGAAGTCGATCCCAGAATGACCACGAGGAAACCTGCCGTCAGAACGATTTCGATGACAAGAGCCGCCATCATCGAATAGCCGCCCGGCGAGAGCTCTCCGTAGCCGTTGGACGCAAAGCCGCCCGCGACAAAGTCCGGCGCACCGCTGGCTATCACAAACAGTGTGCCTGCTGCGGCGAATGATCCGAGCAGTTGCGCGATCCAGTATGGAGCAAGCTGACCCCAGCTGAAGCGTCCTCCGATTGCCAGCCCCAGCGACACCGCCGGATTGAAATGACCTCCCGAAATCCCGCCGACGGCGTAGGCCATCGTCAGGACCGTGAGGCCGAATGCCAGTGAAACGCCAACAAATCCGATCCCCAATTCGGGAAAACCGGCGGCCAGAACGGCAGAGCCGCACCCGCCGAAAACAAGCCAGAACGTGCCGAAGAATTCAGCCGTCAGTTTATTCATCATCGCAAGATCCTCCCATCGATTGTGTGATACAACCTACAGCAATCTTGGGATTGGCGGTGTTTCCACCTGTATCCTTGGAAATCTAGCGGGCCTTGCCCTGATCGCGATCCAGCAAAAGCTGCCACAGAATGGCGCCCAGTTGCGCGTCATACTGGCCTTCGATCTTTTCGGGCCGCCAGCGTCGCTCAAACGCTTCGATCGTCTTGCGGCCTTCGGTGATGTCATAGCCATACCGTTCCAGCGCAAGGATGAACGCCCCTTCGTTGTGGAACGGATCGACCTGTTCGATCTTGACGGGCCGTTTGAGGCACAAGTCATAATCGGCAACCCGTTCCCACGGGAACAGTTCACCCGGATCAACCTTGCGCATGGGGGCAACATCGGAATGGCCGATCACATTGGCGCGGGGAATGTCGTAGTCATCAACAATGCGCGCCAGCAGAGGGAGCAAGGCATCAATCTGCGCGTCTTCGAACGGGCGATAACCCAATCCGTGGCCCGGATGATCCAGTTCGATCCCGATACTGGCGGAGTTCACATCCTTGGAACCGCGCCAGTAGGAAACACCAGCGTGCCAGGCGCGCTTTTCTTCGGAAACAAGCTGTGTCACCACCCCTTCTTCACTTATGAGGTAATGAGCAGACACGCCTGCTTCAGCATCGGTCAGCCGGTCCAGCGCCGTTTCGACCGGTTTCATCTCTGTATAGTGGAGCACCACCATAGAGATCGGCGATTTGCGTTCGTTGAAATTGGGTGACGGGACCACCGCGTGGACCAGTTCGCTCACCTCCATATCGCGGAACGCGCCGCTCAACCGATCATGCCTTCGGGTTGCGGCAGAACAGCGCCGAGCACCAGTGCCCCATCGCTCAAGGCATATTGAAGCCCGCCGCCAAGCTCGGATGCCAGCAGTGCGATCATGTGCGCCGCCGCTGTCCGGCTCGTCACTTCATCAGGAGCGATTTCATTCTGGAGCGCACGGCCGATCACTTCGTCAAAAGCAATCCTGTCACCGGTCGCGCGGGCGACGATTTCGATATTGCCCTCGCGCCGTTCGGCGCCGATATCCAGCGTGCCGCCGCGCACCAGCGCATCCAGCGCGATCTGGGACAGGTTCAGCAGGACCTTCACCGCCGGTTTCGGCAGGCTGGGTTCGGCAATCGCCCAGTTGAGCGAAACCCGCTTCGCATCCGAGGCCAGCGCGCCGATTACGTCCTGCGCTTCCTCAACAGGAACGGCATCGCCAAACCCTCCGGCAGCGCCGAAAGCGAGGCGGAAGAATTTGAGTTTGTCCGTGCTGATCTTGGCTGATTGCTCAAGCAGTTCCACGCAACGCGCACGCATTTCCGGATCCTGCTCGTCCGCCAGCAATTCAAGCCCGTTGGAAAGCGCGCCCACAGGGGAAAGCATATCGTGACACAGGCGGGAGCACAGCAGTGCGGCAAGATCGGTGGGGGACGTCATGATACCAAAAGTAGTCCTGATTTGTTTGATCCGGGATACATATCTAGGCGTAAAGTTGCGGCGCATCTACCCATCCCGATATATTTGCCACGCCTCGATGCCTTCGCTTCGGCCTATTGCCGCAACAACTGATAGGACATGGCTTCGAACCCGTCCCTGGTGTCGCGCCAGAACATCGCATGATTGGCATCGACAATCGCCCACAGCCTGCCATCACCTGCCGCCTGTGCTCGGTCTGTGATGGAGGGGTGGAGATCACCGCTTGGATGCGAATGGTAATAGCCCAGCAAGGCAAGGCCGCCTGCACGCTCGGCCCGATGCGCATCAATCAGGGACTGTGGATCAATCTCGAAATGGGTTTCTGGCGAAGGATGCACGTTGCGCGTGGGTCTGATCGTCCAGATTTTCCCGAACCGCCCCAGTAACAGCCCGCAGCATTCGCACGGGTGCGCGCCGCGCGCCTCATCCAGAAGCGAGCGACAAACCTTGCGCCTGATCGGCAAATCCCCGTTGCGAGTAAGAGCAATACGCATGGCCGCGTGATAGGGGTTGGCGAAACGCTTGTCTAAGTCATGGCGCGTCCTTCCTGCGTCAATCTCCCTTCGACAGGAACGCCTGCGGTGCGTATTGGATCGGCGTGGCTGATCCAACCATCCTTGAAGGCAGAACCGCATCCTCCGGCAGACTGGACAAGGCTCTCGCCGATGCGACCGAGCTTAGCCGCGCGCGCATTCAGGCGCTGATCGGCGAAGGCAGGGTGGAAATCGGCGGTGAACCGGCAACTTCCGCAAAGACGAAAGTAGCCGCCGATGCCTCTTTCCGGATTACCGTCCCGCCCGCCATCGAGGCAGAGGCTATTGCGCAGGATATCCCGCTCGATATCGCGTTCGAGGATGAACACCTTGTCGTGGTGAACAAGCCGGCCGGAATGGTCGTGCATCCGGCAGCGGGAAATCCCGATGGCACGCTGGTCAACGCGCTGCTGCACCTCTGCCACGGACAGCTTTCCGGTATTGGCGGGGTAGCGCGGCCGGGCATTGTGCACCGGATCGACAAGGACACCTCCGGCCTGCTGGTCGTCGCCAAATCGGATGCCGCGCATGAAGGGCTCGCCAGCCAGTTTGCGCAGCACACCGTTCACCGCCGCTATCTGGCGCTCACCAGCGGCACACCCAGCCCCCGCGAAGGCACGATTGATGCGCGACTCGGACGGTCTGACGCGAACCGCAAGAAAATGGCTGTGCTGGAAAAGAATTCCTCACGCGGGAAACACGCCGTTACGCATTATACCGTTCTGGACGTCTTTCCCCATTCAGCATTGATAGAATGCAGGCTGGAGACCGGGCGCACCCACCAAGTGCGCGTTCACTGTGCGTCAATAGGCCATGCTCTATTAGGAGATCAAAGCTACGGTAAAACGCCCAAACCTCTGAAATCCCTGCTTTCGCGACTCGATTTCGCAAGGCAGGCCCTCCACGCTGCCGAATTGGGTTTTGTGCATCCGATTTCAGGGAATTTCGTATCTTTTTCCGCTGCCGTGCCACGCGACATGCAGGAACTAATCGACGAACTCGGTCGTTTTAATCGATGAAAGAGGCGGGCAATTCGCCCGAAACCCTCTATATGTAACCACGTGGCCCGAAAAAGCGGATGCCCATCAGGGGTCTGTGAAGCGCGGTCGACACTAGAAAGGTTAGGGAAGAAGTGAGCAAAGCAAACGCAGTCCCGGCACTTAGCGGAGAACAGAGCCTCAATCGCTATCTGTCGGAAATCAAGAAATACCCGGTGCTGACGGCTGAGCAGGAATACATGCTCGCCAAGCGCTATGAAGAACACGAAGATGCGGACGCAGCCGCGCAGCTGGTTTCCAGCCACCTGCGGCTCGTGGCCAAGATTGCGATGGGTTATCGCGGCTATGGCCTGCCGGTCAGTGATCTTATCTCCGAAGGCAATGTCGGCCTGATGCAGGGCGTAAAGAAGTTCGAGCCCGATCGCGGTTTCCGCCTCGCAACCTATGCGATGTGGTGGATCAAGGCGAGCATTCAGGAATACATCCTGCGTTCGTGGAGCCTGGTTAAGATGGGCACCACGGCAGCCCAGAAAAAACTGTTCTTCAACCTTCGCCGGATGAAGAAACAGCTGGAAGCCTATGACGATACCGATCTGTCGCCGGACGATCTGAACAAGATCGCCACCGATCTTGGCGTTCCGGAACAGGAAGTCGTCAACATGAACCGGCGGATGATGATGGGCGGTGACGGCTCGCTCAACACGCCGATGCGCAACGGTGAAGACGGTTCTGGCGAATGGCAGGACTGGCTGACCGATGATCGCCCGCTTCAGGACGAAACGGTCGCCGACGCTGAAGAAGCGCAGGTGCGCCATGAAATGCTGGTAGAGGCCATGGGATCGCTTAACGAGCGTGAACAGCACATCCTCACCGAACGCCGCCTGACGGAAAAGCCGCAGACGCTCGAAGAACTCTCACAGGTTTACGACGTCAGCCGCGAACGCATCCGCCAGATCGAAGTGCGCGCATTCGAGAAGCTGCAAAAGGCAATGCAGCGGATAGCAGGCGAAAGACTGCTGCCGGGAATGGCGTAGGCGGTCAGGCGCAGCACATTGAAAGAAAATGGAGGGCTGGTCCGCATGGGCCAGCCCTCTTTCTTTGTTTAATCAAAAACCGCTGCCGCCTTCGGCAGAATGTAGGCAAAGACTTCACCACGTTTCCCGTTATTGGGGTTCTCGGCTGCTGCGTTTCCGTTCGCGCCGCGTGCGCCGTTATTGCCGTTACTTGTGTCGCTGCAGTTTCCCGAGTTACCCGCTCCGCCTCGGCTGCCTCCATCGCCGCCGCGTCCTGCGCCGCCTCTGCTACCTGCTTCTGCTCCATAATTGTTGATATCGCCAACAGTCAGAGTATCCGCGACCGATTGAGTGGCAAAGAAAGCGATAGTTGAACCATCACCGCCATCGCCCGCGACAGCTCCGTTGCCACCACGTCCACCGGTACCGCCGCTTCCTCCCCGCCCCGGACCAGCTTTGCAGGTTCCGAAAGGACCGGATTTCCAGTTCTTGCCCTTGCCGCCATTGCCGCCGCGACCGCCTTTGCCGCCCGCACCGCCATTTCCTCCACGGAAGCCATCGAAATTGTAGGAAATGTTCCAGTCGCTGATTGTCGCTCCGGTTCGCGCATCTTCGATGGAACCGATTACGATGTAGACTGGCGGCATGTCGAAGCTGCTCCCCGCAGCACCATCACCACCGGGTCTTCCGGCGCCGCCATTAGTACCGTGGCGCCCGCTTCGCCCACCTTTTGGGCCTGCCGGACCATCTGGGCCCTTCGCCCCGTCAAGTTTCTTCCATTCCGCGACCCTGCCAATCGAAAAAGGAGTTTGCGCATCGACAACACGCACACGGCGCGCCACAATCGCCAGATAAGGTTCGTCCAAATCGGCAAAGACAATTTGGCCACCGCGCTGAATGATGAGTTCATCAACATAGACGATCCCATCTTCAACGGATTCGACACCATCGATAGATAATATCTGGATAGGGTTTTGTTGCGAGATTACCGACTGAATCTCCGCAGGCAGTTGTGTGAACTCGGATGATTTCACGACTTGCGTCTGGACAGAAGTGCTACCGGTTTCTTCAGCGAGTGCGACCGTAGAAGTGCTGGCCAAAAGAGCCAGCGCAGCAAGTCTAAGCATTGTTTTCCTCCACCTTACTTGATTTGAAGCCAGCGCCCTAAGGCTGGCTTCAAATCGGGTAGAGGCTTTCAGTTCCGGTTGAGCGTGATGCGCGTCACACGACTGGCTAGAACTATTTTCTCCCAGCCAAATCCAATACTGCCGCGATCATCGCGTGGGTGCCCAGTGTGACGCTTTCCTTGGGCGCTACCTTGAACAGGGGGGAGTGGTGGCTGGGCACGGCGGGGCCGCCATTTTCTGCCGCTTCGAAAGCTTCGGGCGGGGTTCCTCCGACTGCGAAGTAATAGCCCGGCACATCCAGTTCGTCGGCAACGAAATAGGCGAAGTCTTCGGCCCCCATGCCTTTTTGCTCCCAGCTTTTGAACACGTCTTCGCCCAGATCGCGCTGGATCACGCCGTTCAGGCGGCGCGCGAGTTCGGGATCGTTATTGGTAACGGGCGTCCCCTCGCTAACCGTAACAGTGACCGGCAGGTCATCCGGCAATCCGTGGACCTTGCCCATATTGACCGCAATGCGCCGGATAGCAGCCAGCGTCTGTGCGCGGGTTTCCTCATCATTGGCGCGCACGGTCAATTGCAGATCAGCCCGGTCGGAGATGATGTTGTGCTTGGTACCGGCATGGATCGCGCCGACTGTCACCACCACGGGTTTAAGCGGACCGACTTCACGGCTGTCGATGCTTTGGAGAGCAGTCACGATCTGCGAAGCGATATAGACCGGATCGCGGCCCATATGCGGGCTGGCCCCATGAGCCCCGACACCGGGCACCATTATGTCGACCGAATCCGCGCTCGAATACTGGATTCCCTCCGACGCTGAAATCTTGCCGGTCGGCAAAACGGAGGAGACGTGGAAGGCGAGCGCGTAATCCGGTTTGCCGAAACGATCATACAAACCGTCTGCCAGCATCGCCTTTGCACCGCCCACACGTTCTTCGGCGGGCTGGACCACGAACATCACCGTGCCGGACCATTTGTCCTTCATTTCGACCAGCTTGCGCGCTGTGCCGACCATGGATGTGATGTGCACATCATGCCCGCACGCATGCATGACGGGATATTCCTCCCCATCCTGCCCAATTTGCGTTGCCGTGGAGGCGTAATCGAGGCCGGATTTCTCCAGAACCGGCAGCCCGTCCATATCGGCGCGCAGCAGTATCAGCGGGCCATCGCCATTCTTCAGCATGCCGACAACGCCAGTTCCGCCGACATTCTCCGTCACCTCAACACCCGCATCGCGTAGTTCCTGCGCCATGCGCGCAGCCGTTGCGCTTTCAAGGAAGGAGAGTTCGGGATTCTTGTGAAAATGCACGAAAAGCGGGGCGAGATAGGTGTTGTAGTCCGCTTCGATCGCTTTGCTCAGTTCGCTGTGATCAATCGCGTGGTCATCGGCGAATGCCGTGGCGGGCATAGCGGCAAGAACCAGGGCGAGAGCAGCAGTGCTGCGACGGATCAGACGCATTCGAATTCCCCTATTCATTCATCGGCGTAACACAGCATGCTGCGTATCGCGGTGCAAGCGGGCTGTTGAATACACTCTTCATTGCAGGTCCACTTGCGCGCGCCTAAATGCGCAAGTGATGAAACGCGCCCTCACCATCATCCTGCGCCTGATCGCAAAGACTATTCTGTGGTTTGTGGGAATCAGCCTTGCGCTGGTGATCGTCTTCAAATGGGTTCCGGTGCCCTACACAGCGACAATGGCGATGGATGAAAACGCGGTGACGAAAGATTGGGAGCCGCTCGAGAATATCGACCCGAACCTCGTCTATGCCGTTATCGCAGCGGAGGATTCCAAATTCTGCGAACACTGGGGCTTTGACACCGAAGCGATTGAGGAAGCGTACGAGGAAAACCAGAAAGGCGGGCGCATTCGCGGCGGGTCGACCATAACCCAACAGACCGCGAAGAACGTCTTTTTGTGGCAAGGCGGGGGCTATTTCCGAAAAGGGCTGGAGGCCTGGTTCGCCTTCTGGATCGAAGCGGTCTGGGGCAAGGAACGCATTATGGAAGTGTATCTGAACGTCGCGGAGACAGGGATCGGAACCTATGGCGCGACCACAGGGGCGGAACGGTATTTCGGCAAATCCGCCGCGCGTCTTTCTCCATCCGAAGCTGCACGAATGGCAGCCGCCCTGCCCAGCCCCAAGACGCGCAGTGTCAAAAGCCCGTCAGGGTGGCTGGCGCGACACGGTCGATCACTTGAAAGGCGGATCGGCATTGTAAAGCGTGACGGGCTGGCCAGTTGCGTCTATCCGTCGAAATAAGGATGGGGCACGCACACACACATCACGGGCACAGCCACGCTGGCGGGCATGATCACGGGCATCACCATGGGGGCCACGGTCATGGGGGGCACTGCCATGCGCCAGCGGATTTTGGCCGCGCCTTTGCCATCGGGATTGTGCTCAATTCCGCCTTCGTCGTCATAGAGGCCACTTACGGCTTTTTCTCCGGATCAATGGCGCTGGTGGCTGATGCGGGGCACAATCTGTCCGATGTGCTTGCCCTGATGCTGGCATGGGCCGCCAATATTGCCGCCAAGAAACCACCGTCCGAACGCTATACCTACGGCTTCAAAAGCTCGACCATTCTGGCAAGCCTTGCAAACGCCCTTCTGCTGGCCATCGCCATAGGAGCGATTGCGTTCGAGACTGTCCACCGGCTGATAGAACCCAGTGAACCTCAAGGCATCACTATGATGATCGTCGCAGGGATCGGCATTGTCATCAACGCCGGCACGGCCATGCTGTTCATGCGCGGTCAGGGGGATCTCAATATTCGCGGTGCCTATCTGCACATGGCCGCAGACGCCCTGGTTTCGGCCGGGGTAGTGCTTGCTGGCCTGGCCATCTTCCTGAGCGGTTATTGGTGGATTGATCCGCTTGTCAGCCTCGGAATTGTCCTGCTGATCGGCTGGGGAACGTGGGGTCTTGCCCGCGACAGCATGAAGATGGGACTGTTAGCCGTACCTGACACCATTGACGTAAACGAAGTACGACGCCATTTGGTTGAAACCAAA
>JAXHVK010000067.1:0-14876 GCA_034211135.1 Pseudomonadota bacterium | reverse complement strand
TGTCCAGATCCTGGATGTGCGGATCAAGGCAGCCGACCTTCCCGAAGGCACGCCTTTGCAGGCAGCCTTCACACGGATGCAGTCAGACCGTCAGGAAGAAGCGGCAACGATCCGTGCGCAAGGTCAGAAGAATGCCCGCATCATTCGCGCCGAAGCGCAAGCCGCAGCGGCAAAGACCTATGCCGATGCGTTTGGCAAGGATGCCGAATTCTATGATTTCTACCGCGCGATGGAAAGCTACCGCTCAACCTTCATTCAGGGTGAAGGCGAAAGCTCGATGGTGCTGGACAACAACAACGAATATTTCCGCCAGTTCCGCGGTCGCCGGTAAGGGTTAGGCGGCTCTTGCGGTGCTGCGCCGACAAACGGCTGATCGCACCCGACGAGCGGCGGAGATGTTCAAACAGCGTTCAGTGCGGCCCGGTGCATTATGCAGGCTTGGAACTGACTTCCATTTGAGGCGCTGATTGGATGCGCCGGTTCGCAAGGAAGATTGCGGACCTCAGACGAAAAGGAACGAGAGGACGTGAAAAACGTGCGGTATGTTTATGGACTGACGAGCGCGCTCCTTGTGGGTGGTGCAGCGGTTTCGCTGATGACCGGCTATCCCGCCGGCGCCCAGGTCGCGCAGAACGATGCAAGTGTGATGGCAAATGTGGTGCCGCGCGCAGGTGCCCCTGAAACTTTCGCCGATCTGACCGAGCAATTGCAGCCGGCCGTGGTCAACATCGCAACACGCCAGCGTGTGCAGGTCCGCAACAATCCGTTTGCCGGTTCGCCCTTTGCCGATCTGTTCAATCGCCGTCGTGGCGGCAATCGCGCCCAGCCCCAGACGCGAGAGGCACAGTCGCTTGGTTCGGGCTTCATCATTTCTTCGGACGGCTTCGTTGTGACGAACAATCACGTCGTCACCCCGAATGAACGCGCCACGCTTGAAGAGATCACGATCACACTGTCAGACGGCACAGAATACGAAGCCGAGCTGATCGGTGCAGACGCGGCATCCGACCTCGCCGTGCTCAAGATCAAGTCCGATGACACATTCCCGTTCGTACAGTTCGGTGACAGCTCAAAAGCGCGCCCGGGTGACTGGGTGATGGCTATCGGCAACCCATTCGGCCTTAGCGGAACTGTTACCTCGGGCATCATTTCGGCTGTCTATCGCAACACCGGGCAAGGCGGCGCCTATGATCGCTACCTTCAGACCGATGCCAGCATCAACCGCGGCAATTCGGGCGGTCCGCTGTTCGACATGCGCGGCAATGTCATCGGCATCAACAATGCGATTTTCTCACCTTCGGGTGGCAGTGTCGGCATCGGCTTCGCCATTCCGGCGGAGATCGCTCAACCGATTGTGAACCAGCTTAAGGACGGCAAGGAAATCGAGCGTGGCTTCCTCGGCGTTAGCCTTGGTCCTGTGACGGATGACATGGCCGATTCCCTTGGTCTGCCTGCCAATCGCGGCGAAATCGTCCAGTCCGTGCAGGATGATAGCGCCGCTGCGAAGGCGGGTATCCAGGCCGGCGATATCATCACGAGCATAAACGGGCAGGATGTCACGTCCGAGCAGACCGTCATCTTCCTGATCGCCAACCTGCAACCGGGCGAAAGCGTGCCGGTAGAAGTGTTGCGCGGTGGCCGGACGGTTGCTCTTACCGCAACACTTGGCAAACGCCCGAGCGAAGAAGAGCTGCGCCAGCAGCAGCAAACCTTCGATCCCGACTCCGAAGAGCCGATGAACCCGGATCAAGTTGACGATGTGATCGGCGACAAGCTGGGCCTGCAGGTTCTCGAAATGACGCCGCAGCTTGCCCGTCAGCTGGGCGTTGATAGCGACACCGAAGGCCTCGTCGTAGCTGCTGTCGATCCGAACTCGGATGCAGGCCGCAAGGGTCTGCGCCGTGGCAATATCATCCTGTCAGCCAACTATCAGGACACCGGCAGTGTTGAGACACTCCGTGCCCAGATCGAACAGGCCGAGGCAGACGGGCGCGAATCGCTGCTGCTGCGGGTCATCCCCCGCCGCGGTATTCCGCCACGCTTCATCGCGGTGCGCCTGCGCGGCGAGTAATCCACCGCCGCGCACGACAGGTTTCGACCCAAAGAAAAAGGGCGCTGGACCATCCATCCAGCGCCCTTTTTGTATGCTTTATCCGCCTGGCAATGGCTGCGGCGTCGGGCTTGCCCTGCCCCCTGTCGGGGGAGGATCTCGCAAAGGCGGCGCTTGTGTTGGAGTGGTGCGCGGTTGTCTGGGGGCAGGCGGGGCGGGATTAGGTGGCAGGTTCTGGCCCGTCGCCCGCTCAAGAAAGTCTTCGTCAACGGCCGTGGGCGGATCCTGAATCAGCGGCCCTGCTTCCTGCCCTGCACCCTCACCTTCAAGATCAGCATCGCCTGTCGGCTCACGCCGGCCCGGTTCGATCAAATTGCCGTCCTCGTCGATGAAGTAATATTCGTCAGGATCACCAAACAGATATTCCTCGTCCGGCTCAAGCTGCCATTCGGGCAGGTTCAGTTCGATGTCGAATTCCTCGACCGGGCGATCCTTCACTGCGTATCGCATGTACGCGGCAAAGGCCTGTGCAGGCGCACGCCCACCCTGCAGGCCGGGAACAGCCTTCGCATCGTCGCGGCCCATCCACACACCCGTGGTGATGCCGGAGGAGAAGCCCACGAACCAGCCATCCTTGTTCGAACTGGTCGTGCCGGTTTTGCCCGCAACCGGTCGACCTATTTGCGCTGCACGCCCCGTACCGGTTTTCACAGCGGTCTGAAGCAGATCGGTAATGCCTGCAGAAACATAATCCGGCACCAATTGGCGTTCGCGCGCCTTTTCATGCTCGTAGATTGTCTCGCCACCCGCAGTCGTCACTTTCAATATGCCATATGGCTCAACATTCTGGCCCTTGGCCGAAACGATCGAGAATGCGCGTACCATTTCAATCAAGCGCACCTCGGATGAACCCAGCACCATTGATGGATAGGTCGAAACCGGCGAAGTGATACCGAACCGGCGCGCCATAGAAGCGACCGTGCCAAAGCCCACTTCATTGCCAAGCTGCGCAGCCACTGTGTTGATCGAATAGGCGAATGATGTGCGTAGGCTGGTTGTGCCGACATTGCGGCCATTGGCGTTGCGCGGGCTCCAGCCGTCAATCGTGACGGGCACGTCTTTTACTTCATCAGTGGGTTTGTACCCTGCCTCCAGCGCGGCGAGATAGACGAACAGCTTCCACGAAGACCCCGGCTGACGCATCGCAGCGGTGGCGCGGTTGAAATTGCTTTCGACATAGTCTGTACCCCCGACAAGAGCGAGGATAGCGCCGTCGCGATCAACGCTGACCAGAGCGCCCTGCGACCCTTTCGGCACATTCGCGGACACTGCCGCGGTTGCCGCCCGCTGCATCCCGACGTCCAGCGTCGTCCAGACCTCAATGGGTTCGAACGTCTCAGGCAATAACAGGTCAAGCTGCGGCAAAGCCCAGTCGGTGAAATAGCGCACCGAATTCTGGCCCGCCTGCGTTTTCAGCTTCACCGCATCAACATCGACGGATGCTTCCTGTGCGGTGATATAGCCCTGCTCTTTCATCAGCCGCAGAACCACTTTTGCCCGATCGACCGCTGCCTGCACGTCGGCTGTGGGGGAATAACGGCTGGGCGCTTTCACCAGGCCTGCAATGATAGACGCTTCGGCAACGCTCAATTCCTTGGCCGGATGGCTGAAGAATTTGCGGCTCGCGCTGTCGATGCCATAGGCACCGCCGCCGAAATATACCTTGTTCAGATACAGTTCGAGGATCTGCTCTTTCGAGAATTTCCATTCCAGCGCCATCGCAAGAATGGCCTCGCGCGCCTTACGGTCAAATGTCCGGTTGGAATTCAGGAAGACATTGCGCGCCAACTGCTGCGTGATCGTCGAGGTACCGCCCAGCCGCGAACGCGCACCCGTTACCCCTTCGACAATCGCGCCAGTCAGGCGGATCGGATCAACGCCGTAATGATCGTGAAAGCGCTTATCCTCCACAGCAATCATGGCGTTGGTCATGTTTTCAGGGATGTCCTTGTAGTCGATCCATTCCCCGAAACTCGGCCCCAGCTCCACGATTTCCGAACCGTCGCGCGCGCGCACCAGAATTGTCTGCGCGTTCTGCGTCGCTTTCAACTGATAGAAGCTGGGTATCTCGCGCGCGGCAAAGCCGACGGCGAATGCGAGGAAAATCGCGCCGATCACACCGACAACCAGACCTCCGACAAACAGCCGCTTTGTCCATTTCCAGAGGAAAGACGGCGGCTTTTGCTCTTTGGCCTTCACCTTGTTCGATTTGCTGGAGCGGGCACGTTCGCTCGCCGCACGGCGAGAGCCGCGCTTACCCTTGTTCGACATCTGATTACCGCGTTTGGACATTTAGCGCGCGTCTTATCACCCTCAAGAACTTGGGAATGCTTTGCATAGGCAAGTTGTAACCGCGAGTGAACACGCAGCGTCACTTGCGTCCCCGCTATTTATTGAAGGCGCGCGTTATTTTGCCGCTTCATGCAGCAGTTGGACTATTCCGGCGCGAATTTCAGGGCGGCGGAATTGATGCAGTAACGCAGCCCGCCTTCTTCTGGCGGACCATCGGGAAAGACGTGCCCGAGATGGCTGCCGCAATTGCCGCAAAGCACTTCGGTGCGGATCATACCGTGCGAAATGTCGCGGCGTTCTTCGACCACATCTTCGTCAGCGGCACGGGTAAAGGCAGGCCAGCCGCAGCCGCTGTTATATTTGGCCGCGCTGATGAACAGGCGCGTGTCGCAGGCGGCGCACATATATTCGCCGTCTTCGTAGAACTTGTCATACTTGCCGGAAAATGGCCGCTCCGTCCCCGCTTCGCGCAGGATGTGGAACTGCTCTTGCGTCAGGCGTTCGCGCCATTCGGCTTCGGTGACTGTTTTGGGATCTTGCGTCATCAGCGGCCTCTCTTTCCCGTCACATATCGGGTGACTTCGCCCGAACCGCAAGGTCGCAAACCGGCTACCCGTCGACCTGCCCGTAATGATCCGGCGGGCGAATTGCGTCCATGCGCTCTGTCAAAAGAGGGCGGAAACTGGGTCGGCTCTTGAAAACGGCATACCAGCCGCGCGTCTGTTCGTGATCGGTCCAGTCGATCCCGCCAAGATAATCGGCCACGCTGATCTGGGCAGCCGCGGCAAGGTCAGCCATGCTCATCGTCGCACCGGCAAGCCACGGGCGGTTATCAATCAGCCAGTCCATGTAATCGAGATGGCCGTGCGCCATCCGCATGGCATTGCTCAAAACCGTGCTGTCTGGCGGCTGTTTGAGGATCAGGCGCTTCTTCATCCGTTCGTTCAACAGCGGGCCTGTGACATCGTTGAAGAAGTTTTCATCGAACAGCGCAGTCAGGCGGCGGATTTCCGCACGCCCTGCCGCCGTACCGTTGATCATTGGCGAACGATCAACCGTCTCTTCGAGATATTCGGCAATCGCGCGGCTGTCTGAAAGCGCCAGCCCGCGATCCTCGTCCACCAGAACCGGCGTGCGCCCGGCGGGATTGAGGTTGTAAAGGTGATCGGACCCGTTCCACGGATCTTCGCGCACAAGTTCATAGGCGATGTTCTTCTCGCCCATAAGCAGGCGGATCTTACGGCTGAACGGGCAAAGCGGGAATTGATAGATAGACCACATGGCCGAACGGTTTAGCGCCAGCAGCGCTGCTATTCCAGCGTTCGGGCAGCAGTTTCGGCGGAGAAAATCAGACCCCCGAACTCTCCAGCATCAACAGACAGGCGGGCATTACTGCATCAACCTGCTTTTCGCGGTTCAGCCGCTCCGCTTCGGCGCGCACCAATTGGGAAATCTGTTCCCTTCCCAGCCCGCGCTCCTCCATGATGCCTGCCAGCGCGACGACAAAGAATTCGCGCCCGCGCACCGTGATTTCAGGCCATTGTCTCCCACTGTCACCGCCACGCGCCTGACGCGCGCCAACCAGCGCAAAAGCCGCAGAGCATCGGAGCACCGCGCGATTTTCCTGCGAAAGCGCCTCTACAGAGCCCGCCGCATTCGTGGTTGGAGACGGGCGATCCTGCGCAGTCGGGGCAGCGGAAAGCAAGGTGGCGAGGAAAAGGCTTATCATCATGCTGGCTTCGCTATACGAGACTATCTGAACGCCCGGCTACCGCTGGGCGGTGGGAAAAAGAGGAGAACCACCGGAAATGCTCAATCATGTGATGATCGGTAGCAACGATATCGAAAAATCGAAGGCGTTTTACACGGCTGTCCTCGGCGTGCTTGGCGCCGGAGAGCCGATGGTACATGTCAACGACACCGGCCAGACCCGCCTGTTCTACATCCACGATGGCAGCACGTTCAGCATCAGCGAACCGATCAATGGCGAACCGGCCAATTGTGCCAACGGCTTCACCATCGGTTTCAAATGCGACTCGCTCGAGCAGATTCAGGAACTGCACGACGTGGCCGTCGCTAATGGCGGAACCAGCGTCGAAGACCCGCCCGGCCCGCGCACCGGCAGCATGGGTGTCATGAACCTGTGCTACTTCCTTGATCCGGACGGCCACAAAATGTGCGGCATCCACCGTCCGGGCTAAACTCCAGGACGGGCCGTCACCGGCTTAATTCATACATCGCGAATTCGGCGCGCCAGTTTGCCCCTGGCGTGCCGATTTCACTATCATCAGCAAAGAACCAGCGGCGTTCTATCCGGGCGCCTTTTTCTTGGGCGAGCGCGCGGAAATCCTCGATCGTCACGTGGTGGATATTTGGCGTCGCATACCAGCTGACCGGCAACGCCTTGGTCACCGGCATCCGCCCCTTCATCAGCAGCGCGGCACGCGTGCGCCAATGCGCGAAGTTGGGGAAGCTGACAAAAGCGCGCTCTCCCACGCGCAGCAATTCTTCAAGAATGCGATCGGGCCGCGTGGATGTCGGCAGGGTCTGACACAGGATGGTGTAGTCAAACGCCTTGTCCGGATAATCCGCCAGATCGGTATCGGCATCGCCCTGAACCACGGAGAGACCGCGCGAAACGCAGCGCTCGACCATTTCGGGGTCAATTTCGATCCCGCGCGCATCAATATCGCACTGGTCGCGCAACGCCGCCATCAGCGCGCCATCCCCGCAGCCGATATCCAATACGCGCACACCCTTGTGGCCGCGCAGCTGGCGGACGATCACGTCATGATCAAAGCGCAAACCTGTCACCGCGTCAGCCATTCAGAAACCCTCCGACAACACGATCAAGCTGGTCATGCGGCAAAAGGAAGCTGTCATGCCCCGCACTCGCGCTTAGCTCGACAAAGCTGACCTTGGCGCTGGTTGCGTTGAGCGCGTGAACCACGTGGCGGCTTTCGCTGGTGGGATACAGCCAGTCCGTATCAAAGCTGACCAGACAGAACCGCGCAGTCGTGCCGGCAAAGGCATCGGCCAGCTTGCCGCCATGTTCTTCGGCTATGTCGAAATAATCCATGGCCCGCGTGATGTAGAGATAGCTGTTCGCGTCAAAGCGCTGGGTAAAGCCGCTGCCCTGATAGCGCAGATAGCTTTCCACCTGAAAATCGGCATCAAAGCCGAAGCTCTTGGCATCGCGATCCTGAAGCCGGCGGCCGAACTTTTCCGTCAGCCCCTCTTCGGACAGATAGGTAATGTGCGCTGCCATGCGGGCAACCGCCAGCCCGGCTTCGGGGCCGTTGCCCTCGCCTGCGTAGTAATCGCCATCGGCCCATGCAGGGTCAGCCATAATCGCCTGACGGCCCACTTCGTGAAACGCGATGTTCTGTGCGGAGTGGCGCGCGGTAGAGGCGACCACCAGAACCCTCTCGGCACGGTCAGGCCAGTTGGCGGCAAGGCTCAACGCCTGCATCCCGCCCATTGATCCGCCAACCACGGCGTGAAGCCGATCAATCCCAAGCCCGTCCAGCAAGGCGACGAGCCCGCGCACCATGTCGCGTATCGTGATGACAGGAAAGCGCATGCCATAGGGTTTGCCGTCAGAAGCAATGCTTTTGGGTCCGGTCGATCCGATGCACGATCCGATCACATTGGCGCAGATGACATGATAGCGATCGGTATCAATCGGCTTTCCCGGCCCGACCATCCGTTCCCACCAGCCCGGCTTTCCTGTCAGGGGGTGATTGCTGGCAACATACTGATCGCCTGTTAGCGCGTGACAGATCAGAATCGCGTTGGATTTGTCGTCCGCCAGATCGCCATAAGTCTGGTACGCAATTTCAGCACCCGTAAGGCTCTGCCCGCTATCAAGCGGCAGTGGATCGGGTATCGAATAGATCGGAGAGTAATCGGCCACGGGATACTTTGACAAAAATTCGTTGGAACGCGCCCATAACCGCTGCACTCACGCTTGTCGAAGGGCGGTTTTTATTCCAAGCGCGGCGATGCAATGACGAAACCGACTCCCAAACCGTGGATCAGCTCCATGAAAGCGTACAAGCCGGGCAAGGCTTCGGGCGCGGACGGGCGCAAGCTGATCAAGCTTTCGGCCAATGAAAACCCGCTGGGTACAAGCGCTGCTGCGCTGGATGCACTGGCTGAAACCCGCGCGCAGGCGGCGCTGTATGCGGACCCTGCCTGCAACGAATTGCGAGAGGCGTTGGGCGAACTGCATGGCCTTGATGCCAATCAGATCGTTTGCGGCACCGGCTCGGGCGAATTGCTGCATTGTGCAGTCCAGGCATTCGCGGGCGAAGGGGACGAAGTGCTGTTCTCCGAATTCTCCTTTTCGCTCTACCCCCTGATCGCGAAGAAGCTGGGCGCTACGCCGGTGATTGCGCCCAATCGGGATTTCTTCGCGGATGTCGATGGCCTTTTGTCGCATGTGACAGACCGCACGCGCGTGGTGCTGCTCGACAATCCGAACAATCCGGCGGCGACATGGATTGATCCCGATAGCGTGCGACGGCTGCACGCGGGCCTTCGCAAGGATATCCTGCTTGTTCTGGACGAAGCCTATGCCGAATATCTTCCCGAAGAATATCGCGACACAGGATTTGATCTGGCGCGCGAGCATGAAAATGTGCTCGTCACACGGACATTTTCCAAAGTGTACGGGCTGGCGGCCGAACGGATAGGTTGGGCGTTCGGCGCGCCTGATCTGATCGACTATATCAACCGCCTGCGCGGCGCTTTCAATGTCAGCGCTAGCGGCCAGAAATCGGCTTTGGCAGCGGTCAGCGATCAGGATTTCGTGCGCCGCTCGGTCGAACACAATCGCACGGCACGCGCACGCTTCGTCACCCAATTGGAGGCGCTGGGCAATCACGGCATCACTGTGATCCCGAGCGAAGCGAACTTTGTGCTGGTCCATTTCGGCGGTGCGTTGAAAGCGGCTGATGCGATGCAGGGGCTGGCAGAGGCCGGATATGCCGTGCGCGATCTGCCCGGACAGGGTCTGCCCGATCACTTGCGCATCACTATCGGCATGACTGACGACATGGACATCATCGCAGCGGAGCTTTCGCGCATGGTGGAGGATGCGGCGTGACCATCCAATCCGTCGCCATCATCGGTCTGGGCCTGCTGGGCGGGTCTATCGGGCTCACCATCCGTGAACGCGGGCTGGAGATTGCCACCACCGGCTATGACACCGATCCCGGTGTGCGCGTCGCAGCGGCAGAGCGCGGTCTGGTCGATCAGGTCTGCGACAGCGCGGCGCAGGCGGTTGCGGATGCTGACCTTGTCATCCTGTGCGTACCCGTTGGCAGAATGGAAGAAGCGGCCCGCGATTTTGCCGATCACCTGAAAGACGGCGCTATCATCTCCGATGTCGGTTCATCCAAGAAAAGCGTGCTTCAGGCGCTGAGTGCTGCCTTGCCGGGCCGCTGCGTCATTCCGGCTCACCCCGTGGCCGGTACGGAAGAAAGCGGCCCTCACGCAGGCTTTGCCACCCTTTTCGCAGGCCGGTGGTGCATCCTCACGCCTCCTGATGGCGTCAACGAAGAGGCAGTAGTCGCGCTTTCGGGTTTCTGGAGCGATCTGGGGGCGAAAGTCGAATTGATGGACCCCGATCATCACGATGTGGTTTTGGCGGTCACCAGCCATATCCCGCACCTTATCGCCTTCACCATCGTTGGCACTGCGAGTGATCTTGAGGATGTGACCCGCAGCGAAGTGATCAAGTATTCCGCTGGCGGTTTCCGCGACTTCACCCGAATTGCAGCCAGCGATCCCGTGATGTGGCGCGATGTTTTCCTGAACAACAAAGGCGCAGTGCTCGAAGTGCTGGGCCGCTTTAGCGAGGACCTCTCCGCGCTTCAGCGCGCCATCCGTTCAGGCGATGGCGAAACCCTGCTCGATCTGTTCACCCGCACGCGCGCCATCCGCCGCGAAGTGATTGACCAGGGCCAGGATGACGGCAAGCCGGACTTCGGGCGTAAGCACTGATCCTTCGCCCACCTGATAGCGGAAGGGTTATCTCGGTTTAGTTCAGCGCGTTGATTGCGGCATGGACGCGGGATTCCATCTCTTCGCGCTTAAGCCCCTTGGGGATCGTTTCCCCCACCTTGTAGGTGATCGTGCCCGGCTGTTTGATGATGCGGTGATAGATCGGTCCGCTGTTCACAGCGATCGGCACAACCGGCAGACCAAGCAGTTTGTACGTTCCGGCAAAACCTGATTGCAGCGGGGGTTGCTCGCCATGCTTTACCCGCGTGCCTTCAGGGAACATCACCAGCGGCCTGCCTTCGTCAAAACGCAGCTTTGCAATTTTCAGCATTTCGCGCAGTGCCTTTGCGCCCTTGTCCCGGGCCACAGGGATCAGGCCGTATGTCCGCGCGGACAAGCCCCAGCCCGGAATCAGGAAAAGCTCGCGCTTTGCAAACACGGTCGGGAAGGGAAACAGGCGCGGCATGTCGATAGCTTCGAAATAGCTTTCATGCTTTACCGCAACCAGCACCGCTCCATCAGGGATCTCGCCTTCCACGACGATCCTGATGCCCAGCAAGACGCGAAGGCACCAGCGGTGCCATTTGCCCCATATCGCAACGACCTGCCGCAGACGTTCGCGCCCGAAAGGGATCGCCAAAACAGAAGCGATCACCAGAAAGGCGCTAAATCCGTAAAAGATCGGATAGAAGAGAAGGCTGCGCAATATCGCCACGGCGATGCGCGCTTTTTCAGAAATTCACGAGCCCGGCAAGACTGCTTGCGATGACCTTGTGATATTCCAGAAACAGCGTTGCAATACTCGGATCAGATGGCACGGCATCGCGCACAACCTTCACTGTATCGGGAAGCTGCCGGTCAAGCTCTCCGGCGGCGCGCTGCATGTGCCAGTCCGTTGTTACGATGCGCAGCGATTTGACGTTATTATCCTTGACCCATTCGGCTGTTTCGGATGCGTTGCCGCGCGTATCAACCGCTCTGAAACCCAGCGTTACACAGCATTGCATCTGGCGGTCGGGCACTTCGAATTGCGCAGCGAATTCGCCGGGCTTTACTTCAGGGTCAACGCCGGTGACCAGCATCCTTCCCGCATAGCCTTTATCCAGCACTTCCAACCCGCGCGCGATCCGGCCCGCACCGCCGGTGGGCACGATGACGGCATCGGTTTTCTGGTTCGATGCTGGCTGCGGCAGGTCAAAAGCGAACCAGAGAAACCCGATCGCCCAGACAAGAAAACCAGCAGAGAAAATGTAACGCAGCATCATTTCCGCTTCTTCACAGCATCGCCCTTAACGCAAGCGAAATGGTGATACGACCTGTGACCATTGCCAAAAGAATTCCGGCAATGGGGATTGCGGCGATCACCAGCCAATCCGCCCAGCCAAGCGCTGTCCCGCCGATCATTCCGCTATCAAGAGCGGCGAATTGCTGGCCCAGCAGCCACACGGTCAACAGGCCCGCAGCAAGGCCCAGAATACCGCCAAAGGCCGCTTCGATCATGACGGAGCGCTGGAAAATCCGCGTGATCTGCTTGTCGGTTCCGCCCAGCAGGTGGATGATTTCAACCGTATCGTGATGTTCGGCAAAGGCATTACGCGCGGCGAGCCACACCGCAGCGGCCGTCGCAAACGCAACCAGAGCGATCAACGCAATCGCCAGCCATTGCACCGCAGCCAGCGCATCATACACCGGTTTCAACCAGGTCGAATCCGCGTCCACTTTGGTGCCTGGAACAGCGCGATCGAGTACGGCCTGCAGCTCTTCGATCTGCTGCGCGCTTGCCTCGCCTGTCAGTTCGACATCAATCAAAGCGGGTATGGGCACATCCTGCGTATCAGCGCCCTCACCCAGCCACGGTTCAAGAAGGGCCGCCAGTTCTTCTTCCGGCACAATCCGTACAGATCGGACCACAGGCTGGCTCGCCAAGGCGGCAGCTGTAGCCTGCGCACGCTCCGCCCTTACCGCTGCATCCGCCTCGATAATCTGCACAGTCACCGCATCCGCCAGATCTCCTCGCGCATTCTTGGCAAGGTTCTGTAGCGCCAGCCCACCCGATGCGAAGATCACGACCAGCGCGATCAGAATGGCAATGACCCAGGGGATCGGCCCGCCAAAGCGTGTTTGCGGCAAAAGGCGCGCAGCCTGACGGCGGCTGATAGCCCCCGATGCGGGCTTCCCCTCCTTGGTCATGGCTGAAGGCCTTTCGGCAAGGTTCCGCTGGGCGATTTGGTTGCTCTGGGCGGCGGGTAACGCAGCGCGCCGGTCGGATCGGAAAGCTTGCCCTTTTGCAGCCTCATAATCAGCGAATCCGGCACTTTCTTCAGCAAGTGCACATCGTGGGTTGCCACCACCACGGTGGTGCCAACGCGATTGTTCAACGCTTCGAACAAGCGCAGCAGCTTCAGCGCCATTTCAGGATCGACGTTACCTGTCGGCTCGTCCGCGATCAGCAATTGCGGGCGCGCGATCACAGCCCGCGCAATGGCAACGCGCTGCTGCTCTCCGCCTGAAAGAGTGGCCGGTATCGCTTGCTGGCGGTGTGAAAGCCCGACCCAGTCCAACATGTCGGTGACGGCCTTCTGCACCTTCGCTTCATTCGTGCCGGAGAGTCGTAATGGCAGTGCGACGTTATCGAATGCGGAAAGGTGATCGACCAGGCGGAAGTTCTGGAAGACGACGCCCAGCCGGCGACGGAAATTGGGCAGATCATCGCGTGGCAGCGTAATCATGTCGCGCCCGAACATGCGGATGCCCCCTCGCGAAGGCCGTTGCGCAAGATAGAGCAGCTTCAAAAGGCTGGTTTTGCCCGCGCCGCTTGCCCCTGTAAGAAAGTAAAAACTGCCCGGAAACAGGGTAAAGGAAAGATCGCTTAAAACCTCTGCGTCGGTGCCATAGCGCAGCCCGACATTGTCGAATTTCACAATCTCGCTGGCTCTGTCGTTCATCATTTTCGCTTAACAGCGCCCTGCAGCGCAGAAAAGCCCAACTGGCCTTTCGCCGTCATCTGTGCACGGCCAAGCGCAGTCAAAGAGGGCAAAACCCGCTTACCGGTGTGGAAAAAGCGGCCAATTCGCGTTTCTGCTATGGCTCTCCACTTGTAAGCGCCCCTGCGCCAAGTATTGCGTTAATGAAGATGATTATCTCGTGTCCCGAATGTGGAACGCGCTATGCAGTTCCTGATACGGCCATTGGAAACGAGGGCCGGACGGTCCGCTGCGCCAAATGCAAGCACAGCTGGTTTCAGGAAGCGCCAACGCTGGAACTGACAGACCGCGCGCCAACTTCCAGCAAAACCAAAACTGACAATAACGCCCCAAAAGCAAGCCCGGCACCAGCAGCGCCTGCTGCGGAAACGCCGCGCGCGGCACCATCGGCGCCGCGCGTGCCCAAAACGCCAGCGCCAACTCCTGCACCGGCACCGGCACCAGCGGAACCCGCAACAACTTCATCTTCCGCCGAACCTGCCGCCCCTTCGGTCAATCACTGGAAGACCAGCGATGACCGGATGAACTCGATCGCGGCAAGAGCGCTGCGGACAGGTGCAGCGGGTTCACCTCCTGCTGCTGCGGTTGAAGAAGATGACACCGAAAGTGAAGCGGCTGCGGCAAGTGCGCCGGACCCGTTGGCTTCGGCATTTGATGATACGCAATCCGACAGCGCTCTCCCTGATGAGGCATTCGACTGCTCTGCTGCGCCGGATTCCTATGACGATGCGGGCTTCGTCGAAGATGATGTTCCTTTTGATGAAGATTACGGCGAAGACGAAGAGGATACGGGGTCAAGCTTTGAATATCGCGCGCCCTTTACCGCGCGCCGCAACCCTGTACGCATGTGGACCGCTGCGGCGGCGATTTTCGCTCTGCTGGCAACAGGCACCGTTGCTGCGGTGAATTACTACGGAATGCCGGATTGGGCGCCTTTCAGCCAGCCGACTTTCGGCATTGGCAAACCTGATCTCGTGCTCGAATTTCCGGCAGCCGAACAGCGTGAGGAAACACTGGAAACAGGTGCCGAAATTTTCCGCGTGCGCGGAAAGATCACCAATGTAGGCACTGAAACAATGGCTGTCCCGCGCTTGCTTGTGGTCTTTTACGATGAGCGTGAGCGGGCTGTCTTCAACAAGGTTGTGACCCCGGCCAAGGACGAATTGGCACCGGGCGAAAGCCTGAATGTGACGGAAGCGATTTCGGACATACCGGAAAACGCTGACGAAGCCGCGATTGGCTGGTCGCCCGGCTAATCGGGCTTTGGGCGACTCAGCTGAATTCGATCCAGACCGTGCCGAGTGCGTCTTTCGCTTTCTGCGCCGGCGCTGCATTGTTCCCCTGAACAACCACGGCCCCCGTATCGCGATTAACACGGACAGCCGCCGGCTTTTCCAGAATTTAGCGATGAATTAACGCATTATGAGTATATCATGCAAAAATATGTAAATGATTCAGCTTGTTTACAAATAAATATATCC
>JAXHVK010000066.1:0-14966 GCA_034211135.1 Pseudomonadota bacterium | reverse complement strand
GACCAGGCCCCGCCCCATGATCATAAGGGCGCATATTGTGATCAGCGCGTAATGTCCGAAGCCGCCGAATGCTAGCGCCAGACCGTCTGTCGGCTTCGCTCCGTCGATGGGGAAAAAGTAAAGCCCGACTGCGATTACGGCGATGGTCAAAAGGCTGACAATCTCAACCGACAGGCGACCGCGTGCAAAGGCGATAAACATCGCCACGGTGACCACCATGGCGGCGATCGCATGATAGGAAGGCAAGGAAAGCATGTCTCTCGTCCGCCCCGTTAATCAGCGACCAAGCGACAATTAGCAAGCCAGAATTTCGGCAAGCTCACCCGCCCGCCATCTGATGGTGTGCTACAAAGCGGTTGGGTCGGCAAAGAAGAATATCCGTACAGCGTGGTGCCCCTGGCCCGACTCGAACGGGCACTCCCGAAGGAAAGCGATTTTGAGTCGCTCGCGTCTACCAATTCCACCACAGGGGCGCCGTGTCCGGATTGCAGAAGCGCGCTGTTAGCGTCGGGATCGGTTCGTATCAAGCTTTGATATTGGTCGGCGTTTGTCGAAAAAGTGACACTAAGTCCGATTTATAACCGAACGTAGGCAGGCAACCTCTTGAGACATGCTCAAGCCAATGCCATGCACTCTGCAGCGCTTTACGTAAAAAAGGATCGCGGTGTGAGGGGTCTATGGGGGTGGATTAAGAACCACCGCATTATCTCGGTAATTGGCGGGATAATATTGCTGCTGATCATTTTGAGCTTCTTTTCGGGTGGCAGCCGCGATTACGAATACGTCACTGAAAAAGTGACGCGTGGGGAAGTAACGCGTGTTGTTTCCGCGAGCGGCTCTTTGCGGGCGCTGAATACGATCAATGTCGGCTCAGAAGTGTCCGGACAAATCACTGCCGTCTACGTCGATTTCAATACGCCGGTAACGCAAGGGCAATTGCTGGCAGAGATCGATCCCACTCGCCCGCGCGCTCAGGTCACTCAGGCGCGCGCGCAGGTGGAGCTGGCACGCGCCAGTCTGGCACAGGCTGAGGCCTCGATCGCCCGCGCTTTGACCGATGTCGAAGTCCAGACCCGCGAATATGAACGCCGCAAGGAGCTTTCCAAGAAAGGCTTCGTTTCGGGCGCAGGTCTGGATCAGGCTCAAAATGCGCTTGTCGCGGCGAAGGCAACGCTCAGCACGTCCCGCGCACAAGCACAAAGCGCGCGTGCACAGATCGCTCAAAGCAGCGCGGTGTTGCGATCTGCGGAGCTGGACCTGTCACGAACGCGGATCATCGCGCCGACAAGCGGTGTGATTATCGACAAACTGGTCGAACCGGGGACAACCGTCGCGGCCAACTTCCAGACACCAAACCTGTTCACGATCGCTGCCGATACGAGCCGGATGCAAGTCGAAGCCTCTGTCGATGAAGCCGACATCGGTCAGGTGCGCGATGGTCAGGCCGTCCGATTTACGGTCGATAGCTATCCCGACGATACGTTTGAGGCACGCGTCCAGCAGATCCGGCAGTCAGCAACGCAGTCCGGCACCGCAGTCAGCTATCTCGTTATCCTCGATGTCGATAACAAAGACGGAAAATTGCTCACAGGCATGACGGCGAACGTCGACATCATCACCGGTAAAAAGGAAGGCGCGCTGCGCATTCCCATCGCTTCGACCCGCTTCCTCCCGCGCGAAGAGGATCGTGCAGAAGGCGAAGACGATGACGGGGAAGATGGCGATCCGGGGATCACCGTGTGGGTACCGGGCGAAGACCCGTATTCGCCTGCCCGCAAGACGATCACACTCGGCCTTCAGGGTGAAGATTACGCCGAAGTCACTGGCGGTCTTGAGGAAGGTGCCAGTGTCCTTGTTCGTTCTCGGGAGATCGAGGACGAGGAGTAATGTCCGCACTCGTCGAAACCCGCAATCTGGTCAAAACCTATGAACTTGGCGGGGAGGTAATCCACGCGGTCAACGGGGTTTCGGTCTCCATAGAGCGCGGCGAATATGTCGCGATCATGGGAACCAGCGGCTCTGGCAAGTCTACCTTCATGAATATGATCGGTTGCCTCGATGTGCCATCACAGGGGCAGGTTTTAATTGATGGCACGCTGACAAGCGACATGACGGGCGACGATCTGGCAGGCCTGCGCAATCGCAAAATCGGCTTTGTTTTTCAGCAATTCAATCTGCTGGCGCGCACTTCGTCCATCGACAATGTGGCTGTCCCGCTGATCTATGCCGGGCTCGACGCGAGCACGAGAAGAGAGCGCGCTACGGCGAAGCTGATCGACATGGGGCTTGGAGAGCGGTTGCTGAACACACCGGCGAAACTTTCAGGCGGCCAGCAACAGCGCGTTGCCATCGCCCGCGCATTGGTGACGGAACCGCTGATCTTGCTGGCGGACGAGCCGACTGGAGCGTTGGATACGCGCACCAGCGAAGACATAATGGCGATCTTCGAACAGCTAAACGCGAGCGGCATAACCGTTATCATCGTCACTCACGAAAACGAGATTGCCGATCATGCCAAGCGCCGGATCGAATTTCGTGATGGCAAAGTGATCGAAGACCGGACCGTGGATAACCGCCATATCGCCACCCCACGCGAAGAAGAGCAGGTCTGATGGGCAGCGAGTTTTCCTCCTCGAAGACTTCTCGAAATGCGCTGTCGAGTTGGGGCGTGAATGTCGCCATTGCCTTCACGGCATTGCGCACGAATTTGATGCGTTCGATTCTCACCATGCTCGGGGTAATGATCGGGGTGTTTGCGGTTACTCTGGCGGTTGCGGTGGGCAATGGCGCGACCGAAGCCGTCACAGAAACAATCAACCGCTTCGGGTCGAACATGGCTATCCTTGTGCCTGCTCCTGATGACGAAGAGGACGGGCCGCCGCGTCGAAGCCGGGAGCGTGGCCGTCTCACGCAAAGAGATTTGCGCGCAATCGAAAACGAGGTGCCCAATATCCGCGCAGTGGCCCCGCAGCTTCGCCAGTCAATTGATCTGGTCGTCGCCGGCGGAAGCGCCACGACAGAGGCTGTCGGCACCACGACTGGATATGGCGTGGTGACCAGTCAGCTCGCCGATCGTGGGCGCTATATTACCGAAGCGGACGTGCGATCATCCGCCCGCGTTGTGGTTCTGGGGCGAACCGTTGCGCAGAACCTTTTCGGCGAATTTGATCCTGTTGGCGAAACCGTTCGGCTCGACAATGTGCCCTTCACCGTAATTGGCATTCTGGAGGAAAAGGGCTCAACGCTGGGCGATGATCAGGACGACACACTCGTCATGCCGATCAGCACGATGCGACAGCGATTTGTAGGAGATAACCTGCCCGGCCCCGATGATCTGCAACTCGCTTTTGTCGCCTTTCAGGCAGACGCATCGCTCACCAAGGGTAAGCAGGACATCGTCAGCGTCCTGAAAGACAGATACCGTGTAAAGCCGGGTGAAGTTACGCCCTTCACGGTTCGCACAACCGAGGAGTTTGTCGAACAGAGCAACTTCGTCACGGGCATTCTTCAGGCCGTTCTCGTGTCGATTGCGTCAATCTCGCTTCTGGTAGGCGGGATCGGTATCATGAACATCATGCTAGTCAGCGTGACAGAGCGGACGCGTGAAATTGGCCTGCGCATGGCGCTGGGCGCACGGCGGAGTGACATCCGTAACCAGTTCCTGGTCGAAGCCGCAGTGCTGTGTGTTCTGGGCGGCGCAGTCGGCCTAGCGCTCGCTTGGGTAAGTGGCTGGGCGCTTTCGACCTTCGCCGATTTCCCTGTACCGGTGGGACTAGGAACAGCATTTGGTGCCATAATCTTTTCAGCGATTATCGGCTTGGTGTTCGGCGGATACCCGGCGGTCCGGGCATCGCGCCTTTCACCGATTGAAGCGCTGCGAAGCGAATAGCGTGCCTTAACGCAGGCTTCCTGCCAGTACTTTATGCAGCTTTGAATGCAGTGCGTCGTTTGCGGCCAGCACCTGCTTGGAATGGATCGGGTTGGAGCGGCCACGGAAATCGCTGACAAAACCGCCCGCTTCGCGCACCAACAAGCAACCGGCGGCTGTATCCCAATCGTTCAGGCCGCTTTCCCAGAACCCGTCAAAGCGCCCTTGAGCGACATAGGCCAAATCCAAGGAGGCCGCACCGAACCGGCGGATTCCAGCGACTTCCGGCCCGATCGCGCCGAAAATGCGGCTCCATTCGGCAAAGTCACCATGACCTTGGAACGGGATACCAGTCGCAATCAGCGCATCGCTGAGATCGCGGCGGGCCGACACGCGCAAACGCGCATCCTGAAGCCACGCCCCACGAGACTTCTCAGCCCAGTAGGTTTCGTCATTGATCGGGTTGTAAATCACTCCCGCGGTGACTTCGCCCCAGCCTTTGCCATCAAGGCGCGGCTCCTGAACAGCGATGCTGATCGCGAAATGCGGAATGCCGTGGAGGAAGTTTGTCGTCCCGTCGAGAGGGTCGACAATCCAGCGCGGCTTACCCTCGTCACCTTCGATGACGCCGGCTTCTTCCATTACGAAGCCCCAGCCCGGACGGGCCTGTGTCAGTTCATCGTAGATCGCTCGCTCGGCACGCATATCCGCTTTTGACACGAAATCGGCCGGGCCTTTGCGGCTAACCTGCAAATGCTCGACTTCGCCAAAGTCGCGGCGCAGGCGGCCACCCGCTTTGCGCGCCGCGCGTTCCATTACGCGGATAAGACCTGAAAACATGCTCATAGGAAGTTAGCCAGCCTTCCCGACATAGGTTTGCTCATAGACATCAACGACAATGCGCGTTCCGCTCTCGATATGCGGCGGAACCATGATGCGAACACCATTGTCGAGAACGGCAGGTTTGTAACTGGAAGAGGCTGTCTGCCCTTTCACGACCGCGTCAGCTTCGACAATTTCGGCTTCTACCTGCTGGGGCAGCTGGACGCTGATGGGCTTCTCTTCCCACAGCTCAAGCATCACCTGCATGCCATCCTGCAGAAACGGGCGCGCATCGCCCAAAAGATCGCTGGGCAGGTTGATCTGTTCGTACGTGTTCTGATCCATGAAGACCAGCATGTCGCCATCTTCATAAAGGAACTGATAGTCGTTGGTATCAAGCCGGACTTTCTCAACGGTGTCAGCGCTGCGGAAACGCACATTGGTCTTGCGACCATCCTGCAGGTTCTTCATTTCGACCTGCATATACGCCCCGCCCTTGCCCGGTTGCGTGTGCTGGATTTTGGCAACTTTCCAGATGCCGTTTTCATATTCGATGATGTTGCCGGGACGGATATCAACGCCGCTGATTTTCATGAGTGGGCCTTGGTCTGTTGTTGCAAATGGATAGGTGGGCAATGCAAGGATCGGACACAGCGCTGAACGCTGGGCCTTGTGAACGCATGCATTTCGCCGGAACCAGTGACGCGCCAATAGCGCGGCATGTCTTTCTCAGCAAGCCGGAGCCTTGGAACGGTGAGAAATGTGGGGTTTCAGCCCATCGGATACAAGATGATATGGTTAACCGAGTGGAAATGACACCGGCCAATCGCTATCTGAGAAGCACTGGGATCGACCAAAGCCGAAAGACCATGAAAACAGCACACGTACTCATGTTGACCGCGTTTGCCGCAGCCGTTGCTGCAGCCGCGCCCCTGCTCGCCCAGGAAGGCCGCATGCTGGATACGATGCCGCACGGTGTTTATCAGTGCTCTCTACCCGGTGACGCGGATGGAGAGGCTTACAAGGTAGTCAAATCGGCCGAGTTCGAAATCTCGACCGCGTCGCGCTACACATCTGCGAAAGGCTCCGGCACATATCTTTTGAAAGGCCGCGAATTCGTTTTCACCAAAGGCCCCAGAAAGGGCGAGCGTTACAAGCGCCTTGGCCCGAACCAGCTTCAACGACGTAGCGAAGACGGTTCACTCGGAAAGCTGCTCTGCACCCGTATCGCGCGTTGAATTCGGTTCACTAACAGGGCGCGCCACGTTGTCACCCTGCTGTTTCTGACCCTGCGTCGACACAGGTTCAGGCGCGGGAAGCACCTCTTCCAGTGGCGGTTCGATCTGAGCAGGGACTTCGCTTTCGGGGAGCAGGCTGTCTTGTGAATCGCGCTCCGCCGCTTCCATGAATGTGCTGCCAAAAATGATCCAAACCGCAGATGTTATCGTCGCTGTAATGACGATGGTGAGAAGACGGTCGAAGAACTTCATACTGCGCCCCTGTTATCAATCCTGAGCCTTTGCGCGCGGTTAGTTCGCGCTCAATACCTGGCGGAAGGCGTTGATAGCAGCAACTTCGTCACCGTTCCAAACACCGCCGGACACAGCAAGGAAATCGACGCCTGCCGCAACAAGCGGCTCGCAGTTTTCTGGCGTAATACCGCCAATCGCCACGCAAGGGATCTCGAACAGTTTGACCCAGCGTTCGATCATGTCGAAAGTCGGGCGCTCGGCATCGCCTTTGTCCTTAGTGGTACTCTCAAAGAACGCCCCGAATGCGACATAGTCAGCCCCCGCCTCGCCAGCCTCCATAGCGAGGTGCATCGAAGCCTGACAGGTCACACCGATCTGCGCATCGCGGCCAAGCTCTTCGCGCGCCTCCCTCGGGTCGCCATCATTCTGGCCGAGGTGCACGCCGTCAGCCTTGAGCCGCTTCGCAAGCGGCACACTGTCATTCACTATGAAAGCGCAATCATGCTGCGCGCAGATAGCCTGCAGCGGCGCCGCCAAATCAGCGGCCGAGTGCTGGTCCAACCCCTTCACGCGAAACTGAAAAGCTGTGACCAGCCCTTCCCCAGCCTGCAACGCTCGCTCAAGCCGTGCGGGGAACTCTCCGCCCACTTCGAGCGGAGAGATCAGGTACAATTGCGTTGAAGCATCCGTCAAAACAATCAGCCCGCCACGCTGGCATCGGCGATCTGGTCGATTGCCTTGCTCAATGCGCCATCAAACTCGGCATCCGACTGGCCTTTGCGCAAGTCCTGCAAAAGACCACGGCTGAAGCTGGCGATCATTCCCGGGTTCTTTGACAGGTGGCTGCAGGCATCATCGGTAGAGTACCCACCCGAAAGCGCCACGACACGAAGCACATTGGGATGATTGATCGCGGGCGAATAGTGACCCGGTTTCACAGGGATCGACAGTTTGAGCATGACCTTGCGGCCTTCCGGAAGCGCATCCAGCCCTTTCATGATTTCCGCCAGCAGAATGTCTTCACCCGCCTCCCGATCATCAGCGGTGATGTCGTATTCAGGCTCCAGCATCGGCATCAGACCCGCATCAGCGATCTGGTTGCCGACTTCGAATTGCTGCGCAACAACCGCCGCGATACCTTCTGCGTTTGCGGACTTGATGACGGACCGCATTTTCGTACCGAACATCCCGTAGCCGACCGACTTTTCAAGCAGCGCGGGCAGTTTATCGAGCGGCTTCATCAGCTGAACGCCGTTCGCTTCATCCGCAAGACCCTGATCCACCTTGATAAAGGGCACGATCCCCCGCGCTTTCAGAGCGTCAGCAGTCGGCTTACCATCAACCAGACCATCCATCGTTTTTTCAAACAGAATTGCACCGATGACTTTTCCGCTGCCAAAGCACGGCGAGAGGATCACGCGGCTGCGCATTTCGTGGATCTGGCCGAACATCTCTTCGTCGCCAGACCATTCGTTATCCTCAACGCCATACCCGCGCAGCGCTTTCGGAGTTGAGCCACCGGATTGGTCCAAGGCTGCGATAAATCCTTGTCCATCCGCAATCTTGGCGGTCATTTGTTCGATATTCATTGGGCGGCTCTTCCCTGTTGTTGCGTTTGTTTGAACGTTGCCATCGCCTTAGCCAGCACCCCGGCAACCCGCAACTGAGAGAACGTTCTCAAATTCGCACTATTTGCGCGGGGAGAACTTCCGGATGATACCCGTAAAACTTAGCGCGGGCGCACCATCGCCGGTTATCATTCCACGCACGAAGATCGTTTTTCCGCCCCCGCGAGTAACCTCGCCCCGGGCTTCTACCAAAGCGCCTGGCTTTATCCCGCCGAGGAAATCGGAAGACAGGTTCATCGTAACAGCCGCGGCACCACCAAGTTCTTCTGTCGCAATGGCGAACAGGGCAAAGTCGGCAAACGTCATGAGACACCCGCCGTGCATGGAACCGGCACCGTTCATGTGACGATCCTGTGCGCGGAAAGCGCTCAGATAGCTGCCATCCGCTTCTCGGCGCATATAGAACGGTCCTGCCCGCGTTTCGAAAGGATCGTGGTTCCAATATCGCCATCCGGCGAATTCGCCTTCAGTCTCTTCTACCGATCCGGCGTAGCCATAGGCTGTCGTATCATCGTCCATCGAAGCCAACTTCCACTCACCGCCACATTTGCAAGCGGCGAATCCTGTCGGCGATGGTTTCATCCTCGCTCAGCATGGCGATGCTGCGTTCAGCGAGTTTCCAGCCGCCGATTGTGTGCTTGTACCAAAGGCCCGTGATAAGAAACCGGCCGGTCCAGTCTTTCGCGCCGACCTTCATTTCAAGATCGGCTCCGGCAGAATACCACGCGGCCCGCTTGTAGCGGCGCACAACGCTTTCTCCCATCCGAAAACCAAGGCATCGGAAGTCTTTCGTCATTGCTTCGAGAAAGCTCGGCCGATCAAGCAGTTCGGGGGGATTACTGCCAAAAATCATCATGCAATCACGCGCAGCAAGCTTTCGAAACGCCCCGGAATCGCGGTGCATCCACGCATTCATCAGATGCAATTCCTGCGCTTTGATAGTCTCGGCAAAATCGCTCATGATCAGTTCGAAAGAGCAGCCACGCCGGGCAGGACCTTGCCTTCCATCCATTCGAGGAATGCGCCACCCGCTGTCGAGATATAGGTCACGTCCTGCGTCACGCCTGCCTGGGCAAGAGCGGCAACCGTATCGCCGCCACCTGCAACACTGGTCAGCGAGCCTTCGAGTGTCAGCGCGGCAACATGACGGGCCAGCGACATAGTGGCTGTATCAAACGGCTCTGTCTCAAACGCTCCAAGCGGACCGTTCCAGACCAGTGTGCGGCAAGTCTTGAGAACATCAGCCAGCGCCTCTGTCGCCTGCGGGCCAATGTCGAGGATCATCTCGTCCGCTTCGACTTCGTGAACGTTGCAAGTACGCAGCGAGTCCGGGTTGGCCGCAAATTCCTTCGCCAAGACAACATCGTATGGCAAGTGAACCGTGCAACCCGCATGGTCTGCTTCGTCCATGATCTTTGATGCCGTTTCCGTCAGATCATGCTCGCAAAGGCTCTTGCCAACATCGACGCCCCGCGCGGCGAGGAAGGTGTTCGCCATGCCGCCACCAATAATCAGGTGCTGCACCCGCCCGACCAGATTTTCCAGCACAGCGAGCTTCGTCGACACCTTGGCACCGCCGACAACCGCAGCAACCGGTTGTTCTGGATTGCCAAGCGCCGCGTCCAAAGCCTTGAGCTCTGCTTCCATTGCCCGGCCTGCATAGGCTGGCAGATGGTTGGCGATACCTTCGGTTGTCGCGTGAGCGCGGTGCGCAGCGCTGAAAGCATCGTTCACGTAAAAGTCGCCATGCGCCGCAATCGACTGCGCGAAATTTGGATCGTTGCCCTCTTCCCCCGGCCAGAAACGGGTGTTGTCGAGCAGGCCGATATCGCCATCGCGCAAGATGCCGATCGATTGCTCAACTACCGGCCCGTGCACTTCGGGAATGAACATCAGCTCTTTGCCCAGAACCGCTTCGACATCACCCACAACCATGCTGGTCGACAGGACGGACGAACGCTTTCCACCCGGACGTCCGAAATGAGCGAGCAAAAGCACTTTTGCGCCCTTCTCGCTCAATTCCAGAATTGTTGGTTTGACCGCTTCCACCCGCGTAACATCGGTGGCCGAGCCATCCTTCATCGGCAGGTTGAGATCAACACGCACCAAAGCGACCTTTCCGGTCACATCAGGAAGATCATCGAGTGTTTTGAAAGCGGCCATTTCAACAGCTCCTTACAGGAACGACGCCATAACGCCGGCAGTGTCGATCATGCGGTTGGAGAAGCCCCATTCGTTGTCATACCAGCTGACAACGCGGGCAAGCTTGCCTTCCATCACGCTGGTTTCGAGGCTGTCCACGGTCGAGCTGGCCGGATGGTGGTTGAAGTCCGATGAAACCAGCGGCTGATCGGTGTAGTCGAGAACACCCTTCATTGCGCCTTCGGACGCGGCCTTCAATGCAGCGTTCAGTTCCTCAGCAGTCGTGTCGCGACCTGGCTGGAACACCAGATCGACCAGGCTGACATTCGGCGTGGGGACACGCACGGAAGAGCCATCCAGCTTGCCAGCAAGTTCCGGCAGAACCAGACCAACAGCGCGAGCAGCGCCGGTCGTGGTCGGGATCATGTTCTGCGCACCACCACGCGCACGGCGCATATCGCTGTGCATCTGATCAAGCATGCGCTGATCATTCGTGTAGGAGTGGATGGTGGTCATGAAACCACGCTCAATTCCCACTGTGTCGTTCAGAACCTTGGCAACCGGTGACAGGCAATTGGTGGTGCAGCTTGCATTGGACACGATCACATCGTCGGCCGTGAGCACATCATGGTTCACACCATAAACGACGGTGGCCGATACGTTCTTGGCCGGTGCCGAGATCAGAACGCGCTTTGCGCCTGCCTTCAGATGGGGTTCTGCTGCTTCGTGGCTCTGGAAAAATCCGGTGCATTCCAGAACAATATCAACGCCTTGGGCCGCATGCGGCAGATTGCCGGGATCACGTTCACTGGTGACGGCGATTGATTTACCATTCACGATGATTTCAGCGTCGCCAACCTCTACTGTGCCGGGGAAGCGGCCATGGGTGGAATCATGCTGGAACAGCAGCGCATTTGATTTGGTGTCCGCCAGATCGTTGATCGAAACCAGTTCAAGATCGTGATCCGTGCGCTCAAGAATTGCGCGTGCGACAAGACGGCCGATGCGGCCGAAGCCGTTGATGGCGACTTTGGTAGCCATAAAGTTATGCTCCTGCTTTTAAGCGTTAAGTGCGTTCTGGATTTGCGGGACGATGGCGTCCGCCGTGAAACCGAAATGAGCGAAAAGATCTTTCGCCGGGGCCGACCCGCCGAAGCTGTCGATCCCGATATTGATGCCGGTTGAGCCTGTGTAACGCTGCCAGCCAAACGTGCTTGCCGCTTCGACCGAAACGATCAGTGCGTCGCCCGGCAGAATGTCGGCACGATAATCGTCGGACTGCTCGTCGAAAAGCTCTGTACAGACCATCGAAACCACATCAGCACCGATCCCATCGGCTTCAAGTTTCTCGGCACACTCCATGGCGAGGCCGACTTCCGATCCGGTGGCTAGCAAAACCACTTTGCGATCAGCGACCGCAGATTTGGCACGATAACCACCCTTCGCAGAAAGGTTCTCGCCTGCATCTTCGAGGCGGAATTGCGGCATGCCCTGACGCGACAGTGCTAGTACGCTTGGGCGGCTGCTTTCTTTCAGCGCGATTTCCCAGCACTCCGCCGTTTCGACCGCATCGCCCGGACGCATAACAAGCAGATTGGGCATCGCGCGAAGCGAGGCGAGGTGTTCGATAGGCTGGTGCGTAGGCCCATCTTCGCCAAGGCCGATACTGTCATGAGTCATGACATAGACGACACGGGCCTTCTGCAGTGCTGACAGGCGTATCGCTCCACGGGCATAGTCCGTGAAGACCAGGAAAGTACCGCCATAGGGGACGATTCCGCCGTGCAGTGCCATTCCGTTCATCGCAGCAGCCATGCCAAATTCGCGAATGCCGTAATAAACATAGCGGCCCGCATAGTCGTCAGCCGAAAATGCCGTGATATCGCCAGCCTTGGTGTTGTTCGACCCCGTCAGGTCGGCACTGCCGCCCATCGTATCCGGCAATTGGGGATTGATCTTTGCCAACGCCATCTCGCTTGCCTTGCGGGTCGCGACATTTACGGGGTCAGCCAATAGCGAGGCGACGTAGTCCTCGATCAGGCTGTCCTCGGGCAGCTGCCCTGCCATACGTCGTTCGAAGTCTGCCGCGTGCGGAGACGCTGCAAGACGTGCGGCCCATGCCGCAGAAACATCCTTGCCCGGTTCCGCGATCGAACGCCAATCCGACAGAATTTCGTCCGGGATAACGAAGGGCTCTGCATCCCAACCGATTGCTTCGCGCGTTCCGGCGATTTCTTCTGCACCAAGCGGCGCACCGTGGGTTGCGGAGGTGCCCTGCTTGGTCGGGGCGCCCTTCCCAATTATCGTCCGGCAAGCGATCAACGAAGGGCGTTCGTCCGCTCTTGCTTCGCTGATTGCGCGTTCAATATCTGCAAAGTCGTGGCCATCGCATTCGCAAACGTGCCAGCCTGTGGCTTCGTAACGGGCCTTGATGTCTTCACTGGTCGAGAGATCGGTCGCACCGTCAATAGTGATGCGGTTGTCATCCCAAAGCACGTTCAGGCGGCCAAGATGAAGATGGCCCGCGAGCCCAATCGCTTCGTGGTTCACCCCTTCCATCAGACAGCCGTCACCTGCGATTACCCATGTCCGGTGGTCGACGAGATCATCCCCAAACGTTGCATTGAGGTGCCGTTCGGCCATCGCCATGCCAACCGCCATAGCAAGCCCCTGACCCAGTGGCCCTGTGGTGCACTCAACACCGTCCAGAAGGAAGTTTTCGGGGTGGCCAGCACAGGGGCTTCCGATCTGACGGAAGTTACGAATGTCCTCCATCGTCGGTTTGGCGTATCCGGAGAGATGGAGAAGCGAGTAGATCAGCATCGAACCGTGCCCGGCAGACAGCACGAACCGGTCGCGATCGGCCCAGTCGGGGCGGGTAGGATCAAATTTCAGGTGGTTGGCAAACAGCACGCTGGCAACATCTGCCATACCCATCGGCATGCCGGGGTGCCCTGAATTGGCGGCCTGCACGGCATCCATTGAAAGAGCGCGAATGGCGTTGGCCATTCCGGCCAGGCGATCGGCTTCAAAAGTCATGGCTAAGGTGGTGCCTCCAGCTTGTAAGCAGGGCCGAGCGATCTTGGCCGTTTCCGCTTCGGCCAAACAAGACCTGAAACGGGAATCTGGCGTTCGATTCGACCCCTGTAATGTTCCGTCGGCCCCGCCATTGCCGAGCGTGGGGGACAGGTCAACACCATCAACCCGGCGCAGACCCAGATCAGTTATCAACAGGCCCAAGCAAATCTTTGCCTAGGCACAGCATTCTTGTTAATCCATCGCTATGGGCGAGAGCCGTATCAGCAAGGCAATTGCGCGCATTGACGCCGCATTGGAGCGCATGGAATCTGCGCAGGCTGCTGCTATGGCCAAATCGGCGAGCAAGACGGAAAAGGACGGCGCAGGCTCTGCGCGGGTGATGGCCTTGGTCAACTCGCATGAGAAACTACGCGAAGAAGTGGCTGATACGCTTCGCGATCTTGATAGCCTGATTGACGAGCTTGAGAGCGACAATGCCTGAGGTATCGATCAAGATCGGCCCACGCAGCTATAATATCGGCTGCGGTGACGGGGAGCAGAATAAAGTCGCCGAGCTGGGCGCCCTGATTGCCGAAAAGTACGAAGCGCTTGGCACTGCACGCGCGCCGACGGAATCGCAGAACTTGGTTTTCGCGGCTCTCTTCATGGCGGATGAACTAGCTGAACTTCGCAAGCGGGTAAGCAAGGCCGAAAAAACGGCGGCAACCGCACAGGCCCAGATTGATGAGGCTTTGAAGAAGGCGGAAGATACTGCTCAAACCGCGCGAGACGAAGCCGAACGAAAAATTGAAAAGGCCAAGGCTAAAGCCGATCAGGAAAAAGAGAAAAGCGGCGGCAAGAAAGCGGAACTGAAGGCCGAGATTGAAACCCTGCGCAAAGCGGAGGCCCGCTCTCGCGATCAGGTTCAGCGATTGAAATCGGAACTGTCCGATCTGCGCGAGGCCAACAGCCATCAGCATGATCTGTTTGGCAATGCAGAAGATCCAAGCGCTGTTGCCGAGGCGTTGGAGCTTCTCGCGATCAAGTCAGAAAAAGCAGCAGAAGCGATGGAAGCTGCCGCAAAGTAACCGATTGGTCTTGCCTGCTTGCTTGAACAAAGGTCCGGTACTGACTACCTCCACCATTGGCGGGGCTGCCCGGCACGAGCTGATTGAATATCCCTGAGGCTATAAGCAATCCAAGGGAGCTGTCCCTTTCCAGGCCCACCGGTTCGGCCGTGGGGCCCGGAAATACGGCGCCCACCTGACGTTTTCGGCGTCAGAGGATTTCGAAGCAACGACCCATGGTGGTCCCGTCATCATCCCATCCGAAGCGCCTTAGAGCGCTGTCGCAGCTTCAGGGTGTATCACGATTTCCAAAGAACAACTCCGCAAGCAGTTGCGCAAGGCACGTAAAGAACACGTTGCCGCGCAGCCCGATACGATCAAGGCGCTGCTGTTTCATCGCCCGCCCCGCCCGGTACTGGAGAAGATTTCAGCTGAGGCGGTCATCGGGCTTTATCATGCCACACCGGACGAAGCGCCTGCGGCGGGATATGCGCGCTTCTTTCAGGAACAGGGCCACATCGTCGTCCTTCCGCAATTTGAAGCGCCTGACGCCCCTATGGGCTTCGCAGAGCATATTGATCCGTTCGACCAAAGTGATTTGGTTGAAGGACCGTTCGGGATGCGACAGCCAGACAAGCAGGCACCAACTCTGGCCCCTGATGTTATATTTGCCCCGCTAGTCGGATTTACCGCAGCGGGAGAGCGATTGGGACAGGGCGGAGGTCACTATGATCGGTGGCTCTCGGAACATCCGGGCCGAATCGCGATTGGTCTGGCGTGGGATGTTCAATTCATCGCAGACGATTCACTTTTGCCAACAGAACCCCATGACGTGGCTCTCGACCTGATTGTCACTCCAACCCGAATTTACGGAAACCTTTGATGCGCGAAACACCGACCTGGCGAATTCCCTTTGGTATCATCAGCCTGTTCGTGGTGCTGATGATCT